>CAUPQO010000025.1:0-24908 GCA_963513295.1 uncultured Hylemonella sp. | reverse complement strand
GAGGTGCTGGCACGCCTGGCCACGCACCTGCGCAACGCCCACGTCAGCCGCCTGGCGCGCGAGGCGGTGGACGTGGCCGGCCTGGGCGTGCTGCTGCTGGACACGCAGGGTCGTCTGGCCTGGCGCTCGCCCCAGGCCATGCGCTGGCTGCAGCAGGCCCTGGGCCCGGAGCAGGACGACACGACCCAGCGCCAGTGGCTGCAGCAGGTCGTGCACCAGGGCGAGACCCTGGCCCCCCTGCCCGACGGCAGCCAGCTGCAGGCGCGCCACCTGGGCCAGGGTGGCCCGGGCGAGATCATGGTGCTGCTGCGCCGTGTGGTCCCGGCCACCGACCCGGCGCAGCGACGCCTTTCTGTGGCCGCGCTCACGCCGCGCGAGACCGAGGTGCTCTCCTGGCTGGCCAAGGGCAAGACCAACCGCGACATCGCCGACATCCTGGGCATGAGCCCGCGCACGGTGAACAAGCACCTGGAACACATCTTCGAGAAACTGGGCGTGGAGACGCGCACGGCGGCGGCGGCGATTGCGAGCAGCCTGTTGCAGGAGGGGTAGGAGTGCGCGGCCGGGGCTGGGTGATTTGTGGGAAGGCTGATATAAATCAGGCACTGACAACACATCACGGGAGGAAGGCTTGAGACGCTTGAACTCTGTTCATCAGACAGGTTTGCTGCCTAGATCAAGCTAAGCGACATGCCCCCACGCTACTATCGCGGCACTCCAGTCAGCATTCGCCGCGCTTTCTATCTATGCATGCTTGCTGTGTGTCGTCCGTCAAAGTTCGCGGCAGAGAATGAAAAAGATCTGAAGATACTGGTTCCCACCTTTGAAGGTTCGGAACCTGAGCCTGGCGGGCCTGTGCTGTTTCGAGCCTTCTGGTCATCATTTGCGGCGGTGATGGCTTCAATGGCGGCAGGTTTCGCCTTGGGGCGGTGGAGTCCAGCCTTGCTTGGCTGCGCACCAGCCAACGCCACGATTCTTCTCGCAAGCCTTGGCGCAGGGGTACTGCTATGGGGCACTCTGTTTGTCCGTGGTTGGCAAGTTCAAACCTACAAGGGTGTGTCGCTCGTAGAGCGTGTCAATCAATGGCTGTATCGCTTCCTCTATTGCACAGGCACTGCCATGGTCGTGTGGTCAGTCAGCTGGGGCGCGTGCAAACAATGACGCCTAATGCTTCCTCGGGCAGAAGGCCCGATCATCTCAAACACTGTGCCTCATGAACCAACCGACGACATCAATCGAAATTCGTCGTCTGGGCGCTGGCGATGCCCTGGCGTTTTCTGATTTGAGACGGGAAGTCACACAAGAAAATCCAGTGCCAATGGGGCTGTCGTTTGAAGAAGAGCTCACCCGGACGCTGGACGGTTTCAAGGCGCAGCTATCCGCACCTCTTCCGAATGCGGTGTTCGGCAGCTTTGTCGAGGGTGAGCTAGCTGCAACGGCTGCCGTCAGTCGTGTGGGCCAATTTGCATCCTCACATCACAAGATGGTGATGTGGGGTGTATTTGCTTCACCGCGATATCGACGTCGAGGACTGAGCCGGATGGTTGTAGAAACGGCACTTCGACATGCTTTTGATAGTGGTGTACGGCGCGTGAACTTGCAGGTGTACGTTCCGAACGAGCCGGCCCTTGCGTTGTACCGAACGCTCGGTTTTGTCGACTGTGGGGCTGAGCCTGAAGCCGTTTGTCTGAATGGAAGCTGCTACGACGGCATTTACATGACGCTGGCGAACGACGAGGGCTGTATTTTTTTCAGCGAATCGCCTTCGGTTTCCGCTGAAGTCAGGCGTTAACCGTATCTGAACCTCATGCACATCTCCCTTGAGCCGCCAAGCCAGCCGGAGATATTGCAGCTCATTGAGGAGCTCGATGCTTTCCAGAAACCTCTTTACCCTGCCGAGAGTCATCACGGTATTGATCTCACTGCTCTTTCGGAATCGAAAGTTCTTTTCGCTGTTGTTCGAGATGAGCATGGCCGAGCTATAGCGTGCGGCGCCATAGTTCTCGAAGCCACCTACGGTGAAATCAAGCGCATGTACACACGCCCAGCGCACAGAGGCAAAGGACTGGCACGAGCTCTTCTGGAGTTTCTTGAGTCCAAGGCAAAAGAAAAGGGGTGCTCACAGTTCGCGCTTGAAACCGGCAATCTGCAGCCAGAGGCAATCGGGCTGTATGCGCGGTGTGGTTATCAACGCAGTGGCCCGTTCGGTGAGTATGCTGACGACCCAAACAGCGTTTTCATGCGGAAGAATGCGGCCTAACCCCTCCTCTCCACAACGGCAAGAATCTGATCGATAACGTCTGCGACAGTGCGCGACGAGACGGGGCTTCTAGAATGGCTGGGTCGGCCCCCACGGGCTGACAGCGTTCTCAGGGCGGGGCGAAATTCCCCACCGGCGGTATCTGCAGCTCACTGCAGGAGCCCGCGAGCGCCCGGCACCCGCCCTTGTGGGCGTCGGGGTCAGCAGATCTGGTGCGAAGCCAGAGCCGACGGTCACAGTCCGGATGAAAGAGATCGCGACTCCCGGCGTCGGCGCGTGTGCGTGCTGGCGTCGTGTTTGCGTGCGCCCTGATTCTGGTAACCCGTCTTCTTGAGGACACCCATGAATCAGACAGTTCAGACTCTCCCCTCCGCATCGAGCGCGCCCCAGGCGCGTTCACGGCCTCCGCGTGTGGCCGTCATCGCCGCAGGCTGGCACCGCGACATCGTGGCCAGCGGCACTGCCGCCATCCGCGCCGAACTGGAGCGAAGTCGATGGCTTTCCGAGCAGATCGATGAGTACCAGGTGCCGGGCGCCTTCGAAATCCCCCTGCACGCCCAGCGGCTCGCCCGCAGCGGCCGCTACAGCGCCATCATCGCCTGCGGCCTGGTGGTCAATGGCGGCATCTACCGCCACGAGTTCGTGACCACCGCCGTCATCGACGGTCTCATGCGTGTGCAGCTGGAGACGGACACGCCCGTCTTCTCCATGGTGCTGACACCGCGCGACTTCCACGAGCACGAGGAGCACCTGCGTTTCTTCAAGGAGCATTTCGTGAAGAAGGGCACGGAGGCGGCGCGGGCCTGCCTGGAGACGCTGGCGAGTCTGGAGGCTTTGCCGACCTGAGGGGCTGCTATAAACCGGGGCCAACACAAGGGAGGATCCGTTGCCATGCTGTCTGCATTGTTGCCTCTGGTCTATATCCAGATCACCCCCGAACTGCTGACCGTCAGGAACGTGAAGACCGGCACCACGGTCGCCGAGATTCCGGAGCTGGCCATCAGCACCTCGGGCAAACCCGTCATCCTTGCGGTCGGCCCGCAGGCACGCCTGGCGGCCGCCAGCGAACCAGCCAAGGTGGTCAACCCCTTTGCGCATCCACGCACCCTGGTCTCGGACTTCACCGCAGCCGAGCAGTTGCTCAAGTACCAGTTGCTGCGGGTGCTGAAGTCTTCCATCTGGAGGCCCGCGCCCTGCGTGGTCATGCACCCCATGGGCATGGCAGAGGGCGGCTACACCCAGGTGGAGCGTCGTGCCTTCCGCGAGATGGCGCTGGGGGCGGGCGCGAGCCAGGTCTTTCTCTGGATCGGCCGGCCGCTTACAGACGCGGAGCTGCTCGCGCGGCGGCCTCCGACTGGTGCAGGCGAGTGGGAGTGAACGGCGCAGGCGTGAGCCGTGCGGGCGTGGTGGTGCTACCCCGCTAACACGGCGGACTTCGCAAGATTCGACGCCAAGTCTTTGATCTAGCAGCGCTTTCCCCTCGTGTCGCACCCGGTGTTATTCAGCAGCTCGTCCTCTTCATGAGACAGATCTGAAAAATTTGCCGGTTTTGTTCATGGTCTGGCCTAGTGGATGCGGGGCCTGAAGGCTGCTATAAAACAGGCACTTAGAACACGGCACGGGAGGAAGACATGATGCGTTTTAATCTTATTGACGTAACAGCTTTGCTGTAGGTATCGCTGTAGGCCGTGTATCACCGCCGTCGCTCGAAATGGATACGCTTAACGTCTTAAAGCAGATCGCGGAGAGTTCAGCGCAACTTTCCACCTCGGCGCTGGCCATCTTTGGCGGCACGGTTGCAGCCATCCTGGGGACTTCTTATCGCCGGCCGCTTCAATTCGGATGGCGTCTCCCGTTTTTGCTTTTTATCCCTGGGTGGTTCTGTCTGGGGATATCGATGTACCTGGGGAGCGTCATCGAAGGACGCTACTTGGCCGCAACTATGGTGAAGCAGACAGAGTGGTTGAACATTGCGGCAAGGATTAACGACGATTATGCGAGTCAGAGAATTTGGCTGCTCTATTCCCTTGCATTTTTTGGCGCCTGGCTGGTAGGGTACCTTCTGTATTGGGTGCTAGCGGTCATCCCTGAAAAGGACACAAAGTGAAAATTCTCATCTCAGCCGCTCTGATTGCAGCCAACTTCTCGTCATTCGCTCAACAGAGTCCAGGGCCCGCCTCTTCCGGACCATCTATGGCTCAATCAGTGTCTGTTTGTGACTGCACGTCCTATCCATTCAAGCCCAACCCACCGTGCTTTGGGTCTTGTGTTGGAAAGCTATCGAGCACCCGAAATCCAGACTTATCAGGTGTGAAGGGGCTTGATGCTGGAGTCGCGGTGAACATCCGCGTACTCGCCGCGAATCCTAATCGACAGGTCATCGACTTCTCGAATATCACAAAGAAATCGGAGTTGGAGATCGCAACAGACAAGTCTTTGCTGGGGACCGATCTGAGGCTCCAGGCGGTGCCTTTAAAGCAGATGCAACGCGAACGGTGAAACTCACAAGCTAGGCCTGCAAATAACCTTACCGGTTTCGCCCTTACGGTGGCTCCTGGCGACGTACGTTAGATCGTAAGAACTGAGCAGACATGGTCACTCGAAAAGCAGTTCCCGTCGATGCGCGCTCCATTGTTTTGCATGAGTGTGGCTACAAGTGTGCCAATCCTGTTTGCCGCATGGTGCTGACATTGGAGATTCATCATCTTGAGCAAATTTCTGACGGGGGCTCTCACGAGCCGACAAACCTTCTCGCGCTCTGTCCGAACTGCCATGCGCTGCATCACTCTGAAGCCATTCCGCGCACCTCATTGAGAGCGTGGAAGCATTTGTTGCTTGCGCTGAACCAAGCGTTTGATACTCGCTTAGTTGATCTCCTTCTTGCCCTCGGAAAGTTAGAGGCGGTCATTGTTTCCGGGGACGGCGTGCTTCAGTGTGCGCAAGGCGTGTCCTCTGGTCTCATTGAAGTCAAATTTCGCTTCCAACCGGAAAACTACGTGGTTCGTCTCACTGCAAAGGGGCGACATTTCATCGACCATTGGAAAGCTGGCGACGAGCAGGCAGCGATTGGTGCGACCTAGCTCCTTGGTTGAGGCGAGGCTCAGCTGCAAGGCGCTGCTCAGCTTGAGCGCTAACCCACCCCTGCCCCACCTCAGGGCATGGCACGGAATCTGCACTCTCCCGGGGCATGAACGCCCCGGAATCCCTGTCCCCTGACCTTGCTGCGCCGCCGCATGCGCCGGCCGCCGTGCAGTCCATCGTCAAGATCCGGCGCGACTACAACAGCTGGGTGGCGCGCGAGACCATGGAGGACTACGCGCTGCGCTACACGCCGCAGCGTTTCCGCAAGTGGAGCGAATGGCGGGTGGCCAACACGGCCTTTGGCGCGGCCTCCTTCCTGATCCTCGAAGCCGTGGGCGCCACGCTGCTGGTGCAGTACGGCTGGGCCAATGCTTTCTGGGCCATCCTGGCCACGGGGCTCATCATCTTCCTCGCGGGCTGGCCCATCAGCGTCTACGCGGCGCGCTACGGGGTGGACATGGACCTGCTCACGCGCGGCGCGGGTTTCGGCTACATCGGCTCCACCATCACCTCGCTGATCTACGCCAGCTTCACCTTCATCTTCTTCGCGCTGGAGGCGGCCGTCATGGCCTATGCGCTGGAGCTGGCGCTGGACATCCCCCCGCGCTGGGGCTACCTCATCTGTGCGCTGGTGGTCATCCCCCTGGTCACGCACGGGGTCTCGGCCATCAGCCGCCTGCAGGTCTGGACGCAGCCGCTGTGGCTGCTCATGCTGGTCGTGCCCTTTGCCTTTGTGCTGGCCCTGGACCCGGACGCGTTTTCGGGCGTGGTGCACTACAAAGGGGAGAAAGGCGCGTCTTCCGACTTCGCCTTGCCCCTCTTTGGTGCTGCCTTGACGGTGGGCATCGCCCTGATCACGCAGATGGGCGAGCAGGCCGACTACCTGCGTTTCATGCCGGCCCGCACGGAGGCCAACCGCAAGCGCTGGTGGTTCGGGGTCATGGCGGGCGGGCCGGGCTGGGTGCTGCTGGGGGTGGTCAAGATGCTGGGTGGGGCGCTGCTGGCCTACCTGGCCATCACGCACGCCGTGCCCGTCGAGCGCGCGGTGGACCCCAACCAGATGTACCTGGCCGCCTACGAATATGTGTTCCCGAACTACGGCTGGGCCGTGGCGGCGACTGCGCTGTTCGTGGTGATCTCGCAGCTCAAGATCAACGTCACCAACGCCTACGCGGGCTCGCTGGCCTGGAGCAACTTCTTCTCGCGCCTCACGCACAGCCACCCGGGGCGGGTGGTCTGGGTGGTGTTCAACACCTTCATCGCCTTCATGCTGATGGAGATGAACGTCTTCCAGGCCCTGGGCGACGTGCTGGGCCTGTACAGCAACATTGCCATCGCCTGGATGATGGCCGTGGTGGCCGACCTGGTCATCAACAAGCCCCTGGGCCTGTCGCCCAAGGGCATCGAGTTCAAGCGCGCCCACCTCTACGACATCAACCCCGTGGGCGTGGGCGCCATGGTGCTGGCCTCCATCCTCTCGGTCACGGCGCACCTGGGCCTGTTCGGCCCGCTGGCCCAGGCCTTCTCGGCCGTGATCGCGCTGGCCACGGCCTTCATCACGGCCCCGCTGATTGCCTGGGCCACACGCGGGCGTTATTACATCGCGCGGCAAAGCGAGCTGGCTCCCGAGACCCAGGCCAACGCAGGCCCCTATGCGCGCTATGGCGTGCGCCGCTGCGTGATCTGCGAGGGCGAGTACGAAGGGCCGGACATGGCGCACTGCCCGGCCTACCAGGGCCCCATCTGTTCCCTGTGCTGCACGCTGGATGCGCGCTGCGGCGATCTGTGCAAACCGCACGCCAGCCTTTCGGCCCAGTGGTCGGGCGTGCTGCAGCGCCTGCTGCCCAAGGGCCTGCGGCCCTACCTGGACACGGGCCTCGCGCATTTCCTGCTGCTCATGCTCATCATCGTGCCGCTGCTGGCCGGCGTCTTCGGCCTGTTCTACCAGCAGGAGTTGCAGGCCCTGGCCCAGGTCTACACCGACAGCGAGTTGCCTGCCTTTGTGCAGGCCGCGCTGCGCGGCGGTTTCCTCAAGACCTATATGGCCCTGCTGCTCCTCGCGGGCATGGTGGCCTGGTGGGTGGTGCTGGCGCACAAGAGCCGCCAGGTGGCGCAGGAAGAATCCAACCGCCAGACGGCCTTGCTCATGCGAGAGATCGAGCTGCACCAGCAGACCGACGCCGCGCTGCAGGACGCACGCCGCACGGCCGAACGCGCCCAGCACCAGGCCGAGCAGGCCAACCAGGCCAAGAGCCGTTACATCAGCGCCATCAGCCACGAGCTGCGCACGCCGCTCAACAGCATCCTGGGTTACGCGCAGCTCATGGGTGAAGACCCGCAAGTGCCGGCGCACCGCAAGCACGCGGTGCAGGTGATCCGCCGTGGCGGTGAACACCTGCTTACCTTGATCGAAGGCACGCTGGACCTGGCGCGCATCGAATCGGGCAAGCTCACGCTCGACGTCAAGCCCATGGCCTTTGCCGACGCTGTGCACGAGCTGGCTGCCATGTTCGAACTGCAGGCCGCGGCCAAGGGCCTGGCCTTCCGTTTCGCGCCCCTGTCCGTGTTGCCCGAGCGCGTGCGTGCCGACGAGAAACGCGTGCGCCAGATCCTCATCAACCTGCTGGGCAACGCCATCAAGTTCACGGCCCAGGGTGAGGTGACCTTCCAGCTGCGCTACGCGCGCGAGATGGCCCACATCGACATCCGCGACACCGGCCCCGGCATGACGCTGCAGGACGTGGACCGCCTCTTCGAACCCTTCACGCGCACCGCCTCCGCCCAGGGCACACCCGGCGCCGGCCTGGGCCTGACCATTGCCAAGATGCTCACCGACCTCATGGGCGGCGAGCTCACGGTGCAGAGCACACCGGGCCTGGGCTCGGTCTTCCACGTCAAGCTGTTCCTGCCCGAGGTGCATGCCGCGCTGCCGTCTGCCAAACCCGTGGTGACCAAACCGCCGCGCCGCGGCTACGCGGGCGCGCGCCGCCACGTGCTGGTGGTGGACAACGAAGAGGCCGACCGCGAGATGCTCAGCCAGCTGCTCGTGCCCCTGGGCTTCGTGCTGCGCACCGCCGCCAGCGGCCACGACGCGCTGGACCTGCTGGCCGCGGGTTACCGCCCCGACGCCGTTTTCATGGACCTGGCCATGCCCGGCATCGACGGCTGGGAAACCATACGTCGCCTGCGCCGTCTGAACGGCTTTGCCCAGCTGCCCGTGGCCGTGGTCTCGGCCAATGCCTTTGACAAGGGCCTGGACAACGACGTGGGCATCACGCCGGCGGACTTCATCACCAAACCCATACGCCACAGCGAGCTGCTCGACTGGCTGGAGCAGCGCCTGCAACTGCAGTGGACCGAACGTGTGCTGCCCCCCGAAGCGCCGCCCGCACCGCCAGGGCCCCTGCTGCCCCCGCGTGCCGAGCGTCTGGCCGAGCTGCGCGAGCACACCAGCCTGGGCTATTACCGCGGCATCGTGCGCCTGCTCGACGAGATCGAGGCCGAAAGTCCCGCGCACCACAGCTGGGTAGAGCAGGTGCGCGGCCTGGCGCGGGCCTACCGTTTCGACGCCATACTTGCCTTGCTGGACACCAGCCCGGAAAAGACATGAACGACACCCTGGACCAGGCCCTCAACCGCGCGCAGAGCGACGTGGTGCTCATCGTGGACGACGTGCCCGACAACCTGTCTCTGCTGCACGACGCGCTGGACGAATCGGGCTGCACCGTGCTGGTGGCGCTGGACGGCGCCTCGGCCCTGCAGCGCGCCGCCCAGGCCCGGCCCGATATCGTGCTGCTCGACGCCATGATGCCCGGCATGGACGGTTTCGAGGTGGCGCGCCGCCTCAAGGCCAATGCTGCCACCGCCCACATCCCCATCATCTTCATGACGGGCCTGACCGAGACCGAGCACCTGGTGGCCGCGCTGGAAGCCGGCGGCACCGACTACGTGACCAAGCCCATAAGACCTAAGGAGGTGCTGGCGCGCATGCAGGTGCACCTGCAGGGCGCGCGCGAACGCCGCCAGGCCCGCAACGCGCTCGACGCCTTCGGTTACGCCAGCATCACCGTGTGCGCGAGTGACGGCCGCCTCATGTGGCAGACCCCGCTGGCGCGTGAGCTGTTGCAGCGTTATTACGGCGCCAGCGGCCCGAACGTGCCCGAGCCCGTGCTGTCCTGGCTGCACCGCGGCGTGGCCCACCTGGCCGAGGTGCAGGCCCGCGGCGACACCCTGGCCGAACCGCCCCGCCTCTCGGTGGAGCAGGGCGCCAAACGCCTGACCTTCCGCCTGCACCAGCGCAACGACGACGCCCCCACGCCCGAAGCCGGCGGCGACTGGCTGCTCATCATGCAGGAGGCCTCGGACGAAACCGTCATCGAAGCCATCTCCCTGAGCTTCCGCCTCACGGCCAAGGAGGCCGAGGTGCTCTACTGGGTCATCAAGGGCAAGATCAACCGCGACATCGGCGACATCCTGGGCAGCAGCCCCATGACGGTCAAGAAGCACCTGGAGCGCGTCTACGCCAAGCTGGGCGTGGAGACGCGAACCGCTGCGGCGGCGCTGGCCCTGGGGCGCATACGGCAGTTGCATCCGCAGTTCGAGGGCTGACCCTATTTGTCTATTGAGCGTCTTTCGGCTGGTCGCTGATGGCTGGTATAAAACTGCCCATCACATCAAATAGGGAGGAGTAAGTCGACGCAAAGGTTGCCATTGCGCTGACTTCAAATAGATATGACACCGCAACAACTTGTGGGAATCGGGTTCCGTCTGCTGGCTTTATGGCTGGCGCTGACTTCCGTACGCTATTTATTGGCGTTTCCAATGGCCCTCATGAAATTCGACTTGGCGAATCGCACTGCATACTCCTACTCGACAGGGATCGCTTTCATCGTTGCAGCATTGTTTCTTTGGTTCTTTCCGATGTGGCTGGCGAACAAGCTCCTCCCGAGAACACAGTTCGAAAATCGTCTGAATCTTCAGCCGCTGGAGGCAATCCGCGCTGGCTGTGCGTTGATTGGCCTGTGGTTGTTTGCCGGGGCACTGCCTAATCTGGTTTGGTTTTTCTTTCGTGCAGTCGTCTTCAATACGAATGCATCGGCCTTTGATTCGTTAGATCTCGATACCAAGCTTGATATTGCCGTTGCGCTATTCGAGGTTGGGTTTGCTCTCATCCTGATTTTTAGAGCAGGGCAGTTTGCGTTGATGGTTGAAGGTGTGGTGTCCAGGCCGGCGTCTACAAATGAGGCCAGCTCCTGATGCGTTGAGAAATTTCGCCCTAGAAGTGCGTTGATGGCTCGTCGCCGCCCGTCAAAAGTCCTGAAAGAGCAACTGTCCAAGCCGGCAGCCGAGATCAGTTGGGTTTCCCGTGCTTTCTTGTGGGCGTTCCGCAGTCATGCGAGTGGCGTACTGACAATGGGCTTCTTGTTCGCGGTGAGCTACGGTGTTCGTGATTTCTTTCCGGACGAAGCCAGTGAGATCCGGTCGACAGTCATCTTGTTTCTTGCGTTTCTGATTCTGGGCGTGTTCCTTGGCATCGTCGTCGTCACGGAAGAAGAGAAGTCATACCGCAGCTCTGGCTGGAAAATTCGCATCATTTCTGGAGCGGTGGCATTTGCTGCTGTCGGCGTCATGATCTCGGCGCCGCTGGAGCAGGTGGCAATCGCCGCGTTCATCGGTGCGGTGCTGGGCTACTTTGGCATCTACTGGGCCAAATGGATCTAGCCAGAGTATCCAGAGGTAAGCCGCTGGACGTAGTGCAACTGGAAGAATGAGCCCATGCGCTACCCCCACCCTTCATTTCCCTGTAACAGTTCGATGGTGCGGCGCGTGCCGCGGGCAATGTGGTGATTTCCGTAAGGAAGGACGCCATGGCCGGGGCGGCGGTGCACCGGTCCATGCTGTTCTGAGATTGGCGTGCAGGCGGACACATCCATGTGTAAACTTGTTGACAGCCTCGCCTGACTCTTTCCACATGGCGTGTCCGGTTGTCATCAAACTGCATGCTTCTCTGACCATACTTTTCAGCACAGCAAACGCAAGAGTGTCGAGCGGATGCTGCTGGAAACGGGAGAGCCGATTTGATGCATGTTCTGAAGATGGACCCACGGGGATCCACCATCCATCACACCAGGATCGTCGAGGTCATCGCCCTGAGCCGGGTCTGGCTGGGCGTCGCCGAGGTCAGCAAGATGCGGGAGTTGTCGGAGCTGGCGCCGGAGCGGGTCTTGCAGGCGCTGCAGGCCGGGGAGCGTGTGTTGTGGCAGGGCTGGACGCTCAAGACCCTGCCGCCACGGCGCATCGGCCTGCCCCTGCAGACCTCGGAATGGGCCGCGGGGATTCTGGCGTTGTCAACGTATGGACTGCTCAGCGAACTGCGCGTGGATGCCGAGTGCGTGCACCGCATCTGCCAGCGCATGCAGGACATGGAGAGTCGCCAGGCCCGGGCCCGCAAGGACGAGGCCCAGGATGCGGGCTGCCAGGCGTCGGAGCTGGAGGACGGTTAGTTGTCTGCTTTCCAGCTGTAGGTGACGGGCCGGCTGCCCAGCCGGGCGCGTGCCTGGCCGAGCCGCTGCGCCCAGAGATGAGGTGGCCGCTGCTCTTTCCTTCTTTCGCCATAGGGCAGCACGCTGGCCAGGACCTGTCCGTGTTCGACCTCTTCTTTCAGCTGGACCACGACCGGATCGTCGGGGCCATAACGATCGGACATCTCGTTGTACACGGCAGTGAGTCTGGCAAGCTGTCTGGACATGGCGCCCTCTTTCTTTGGTGACCTGGTGCGACTTTATCCCGGTCCCGAGGGCGCCCGCCGGGCAAACTCGACTGTTTTGCTGGGCTGCTCAATTTCATGCCAGGTGTGGGCCGGCGTACAGCGTCTTGTGGTGGCGTGACCCTTTTGGGGGATAAGTCGCAAGGTGCTTGCTGCCTAGAATGGCTTCAATCCTTGGCCGGCTCGTTCTGAATCTTGATAGGAATAGACATGGGTGCAAAAACCTGGATGCTCGTACTGGCGGAATCGAACGCACGTGATGCCCTTGCTGCGCAACCCCGGCTGGACCGGGAGGCGACCCGGCAACTTGCCAACCTCCTCTTCCCCGGAGAGAGGCTTGAGCTGCTGGCGGAGGATGGCGATCTTTCCTATACGTGTCCGCCGGATGACGAAGTCCATATCGGCTGTTTCCCCGGGGTGTCTGTCATTGCGGCCAAGGAGTTTGCCAACGATTACCCCTCCAGGCTGCCACAGAGATTCATTGCTGCAGGAGGACATGGGACGGCAACACTCCATGTCATGCACAGCGTGGTCGACTGGTTCGCGTATGCGGTCTGGAAGAACGGAAGTTTGCAGCGCTCTCTGAGCCTGTCGCCGGACAGCGGCATCCTGGAAGATATCGGGCCGCGGCTGGATTTCGAACAGCCTTATTGGGACGGTGCACATCCCGTGGGGGACGAAGACGAAGAGGAGGATGCATATCCTTTTCCGTTTCATCCCCTGGAGCTCGGCGAAGAGGTCTTGAAGAACCTGTTTGGCTACCAGCTGGAAAGTTATGTCGATGCTTCGCTGCTGCAGCCGGAGTCTGTGCCTTTGCTGCGCTACAAGCGTATTCGTCGTTCCTGGTGGAAGTTCTGGTGAACTCACCATCGGCCAAGCATCTGTCGGGTGCAACCGGGGAGTCGTCCGGGCAATGGCCTGGCTGATCAGACAGGGCAGAACCACTGGCAGAATCAAGCCATGCACCACCTACCGCCCCTGATCGCCCCGCAAGAGTTCACCGATGCGGCCGCCGCGCTGGCCCATGTGTGCCGCATCTACGACAGCAGCATTGCCCATCTGCGCGCGGGCATGCAGCGTTTCGTGGCCGGGGACGACAGCGCCGGCCCGGTGCGCGCCTTCTACCCCCTGGTGCGCATCCGGACCGATACCGTGTTGCGCCAGCCGGCCGGTGCGAAGGAGCGTCTGAGTTACGGTTTCGTGGCGGGGCCGGGTGTGTACGAGACCACGCTCACGCGGCCCGACCTGTTCAACAACTATTACCTGGAGCAGTTTCGCCTGCTGCTGCTCAACCACGGCGTGACGCTGGAGGTGACCACCAGCAAGCAGCCTATCCCCGTGCATTTCTCCTTCGCCGAGAACGAGCACATCGAGGGCGATCTCAGCGCCGGGCGTCGGCAGATGATGCGCGACTGGTTCGACCTGCCCGACCTGGGCGCCATGGACGACGGCATCGCCAACGGCACCTACGAGCCCCAGCCCGGCCGGCCCTTCCCCCTGGCGCTGTTCACGGCGCCGCGTCTGGACTATTCCCTGCACCGCCTGCGCCACTCCACCGGCACGGTGCCCGAGCACTTCCAGAACTTCGTGCTCTTCACCAACTACCAGTTCTACATCGACGAGTTCATCCGCCTGGGCCACGAGCTCATGCAGGACGCCGGCGGTGACTATGCCGCCTTCGTCGAACCCGGCAATGTGGTGACACGCCGTGTGGGTGAAGCCGCGCAGCCGGGTGATGCGCTGGGCAAGGCCCCGCCGCGCCTGCCGCAGATGCCGGCCTACCACCTGGTGCGCCCGGACGGCAACGGCATCACCATGGTCAACATCGGCGTGGGGCCGGCCAATGCCAAGAACATCACCGACCACATCGCCGTGCTGCGCCCGCACGCCTGGCTGATGCTGGGCCACTGCGCCGGCCTGCGCAACGGCCAGCAGCTGGGCGACTACGTGCTGGCCCACGCCTATGTGCGTGAAGACCACGTGCTGGACGAAGAGCTGCCCCTGTGGGTGCCCATTCCCGCGCTGGCCGAGGTGCAGGTCGCGCTGGAGCAGGCTGTGGCCGAGGTGACCGGCCTGCACGGCGCGGAGCTCAAGCAGATCATGCGCACCGGCACGGTGGCTACCACCGACAACCGCAACTGGGAATTGCTGCCCGACAACCAGCCCCAGCGCCGCTTCAGCCAGAGCCGCGCCGTGGCCCTGGACATGGAAAGCGCCACCATTGCCGCCAACGGCTTTCGCTTCCGCGTGCCCTACGGCACCCTGCTGTGCGTGAGCGACAAGCCCCTGCACGGCGAGATCAAGCTGCCCGGCATGGCCAACCACTTCTACCGCGAGCGCGTGGACCAGCACCTGCGCATCGGCATCCGCGCGCTGGAGCTGCTGCGGCAAGGTGGCATCAACCAGCTGCACAGCCGCAAGCTGCGGAGTTTTGCGGAAGTGGCGTTTCAGTAGGCGGCCGGCACATCACCGATGCCTTCTGGACGGGGCCATGTGCACCGTGTGTTGGCCCTCTTCGTGTCAGACAATCGGGGCGTGAAGAACATGATGACTCCTGTTTCCCGTCGCGACGTGCTGACAGGCCTGGGCGCAAGCCTGCTGCTGCCGCAGGTGCTGTGCGCCCAGACGGCCTATCCGGACCGACCCATCCGTCTCATCGTTCCGTCCGCGGCCGGCGGTGGCCCGGACCTGATCTGCCGCATGCTGGCCAGTGAGTTGGCGCTGGCGCTCGGGCAGGCGATCGTGATTGACAACAAGCCCGGCGCTGGTGGCGCCATCGGCATGCAGGAGCTCGCCAAGGCGGCGCCCAACGGCTACACGCTGGGGTATGCCAACGTGGTCACGCTGGCCATCAACCGCTCGCTGTACAGCAGGCTGCCCTACGACCCTGACGGTTACACTCCGGTGGCCCTGATCGGCACGGTGCAGAACGCCCTGGTGGTGCGCAACGAACTGCCCGTGCGCACGGTGGCGGAGCTGGTCGCCTACGCCAAGTCCAGGCCGGGGCAGCTGAACATGGGGTCGGCCGGCAACGGCACCACCGGCCACCTCGGTGGCGAGCTGTTCAAGGCCCTGACCGGGACTTACATGGTTCACATTCCCTATCGGGGCAGCCCCAACGCTATCCAGGACCTGATCGCCGGCAATGTCGACCTGATGTTCGACAACCTCTCGTCGATCGGGTCGCACATCCGGGCCGGCCGCGTGCGTGCACTCGGTGTCAGTGGCGCCCGCAGGTCCCCGCTGTTCCCGGATACGCCGACCCTGCGGGAGGCCGGTGTGAAGGACTACGAAACCACGGCATGGGGCGGCATCGTCGGCCCGGCTGGTATGTCTGCCGAGACGGTGGCACGGCTCAACGGCGAGATCAACCGCCTGCTTTCATCCCCCGCCCTGCGTGATGCTTACAGCCGGATGGCGGTCGAGACACTGCCTGCGCCGCCCGCAGAGCTGATGACCCTGGCCCGTCGGGAGAGCCCGCGCTGGGCCGATGTGATCAGACGCGCGGCGATCAGACTGGACTGAGACATCGACGATCAGGCGGCGGGATCCGCAGCCGCGGGCTTTGCGTCCAGCAGCGAGCGGATCCATTCCATGGCCGTGTCCACGTCTTCGAAGGCCCGCCAGGGCCGGTTGGCCCGAACGTACATCCTTTCGAAGTAGGGCAGCATGAAGTCGCGGCCTTCCACGTCCTGCGGGACCACCCAGGCCACGGGGGCGCCGCGTACGCCGGAGACGGTGAGGGACAGCACGTACTCTTCGAAGGCGGCCAAGGCCTCGGGCGACATCATCAGGCTGTTGCGAACCACGGTGATCGTGGCCCGGCGGCCGCCCGGACCGTACTTGTCCTCGTTGGCCTGCCGCGCAGCCTTCAGGGCCTGGACCATTTCCAGGTTGTACGGACCCTCGGAGCGGAAGATCGCGATATCGCCGTCGCGCTCCAGCCCGCGCCAGCCGTGGGGCCGGAATTGTCCCTGGGCATAACTGTTGGTGGATTCAGGGAGCGTCATTTCTGGTGCAAACCGTCTTCAATGCCCGGCTTTGTTGCCGGTGCCATGTACTCCCCTCATGTAAGTTTATTCCTGCTTCAGGGCGAACGCAAAGAGGCGGGCCAGGTTCGCCGGACACATTGCTCAGGAGGGGGCATCCCTCTTTTGGGGGATAGGCAGGGGGCGAGAGGCCCGCTAGGATGCAGCAGAGATACCAGCAACTTGCCTGACGGATTCTTTGGCCACTTCCACAACTGCTGCATGCTTGAGTTGATTTTTGAGGTCCTTGGCGAATTTCTGCTTCAAGCCGTGGGGGAAGCGCTCTTCGAGCTTGGCTTCCACTCACTGGGTGAGCCCTTTCGCCGTCCGCCCAACCCATGGCTGGCGGCCTTGGGCTACACACTGTTTGGGGCGATCCTGGGTGGGC
This sequence comes from uncultured Hylemonella sp., assembly GCA_963513295.1. Classification (GTDB taxonomy): domain Bacteria; phylum Pseudomonadota; class Gammaproteobacteria; order Burkholderiales; family Burkholderiaceae_C; genus Hylemonella. The sequence goes on along the minus strand of CAUPQO010000025.1, from coordinate 8,385 downwards.
TGAGTCTTCTGGTCTTCCCCAACAATCTGGTCCCTGAGGCATGGCGCATTGCCAATCTGGTGCTGACGCCCTTGGCGGTAGGCGCAATGATGGCCATCATGGGCGCCTGGAGAGCGCGACGCGGACAGCCTGTCCTGCGCATCGACCGCTTTGCTTACGGCTACCTGTTCGCCCTGTCGCTGGCACTCATCCGCTTCTTTTTCGCAGCATGACGCGCAAGCTTTCCATCTGCTCGACATGTCTTGGCAGGTCAGGACATGCTGCTTGTCTCAAACGGTAGAAACCATGGAATATGCGGTCGCCGCTTTTTTCATCGTCCCGCTGATCGTGGCGAATTGGCTGGCGACCAAGCTAATTCTCCGTGACGAGCTGATATCACGCGATCAGCGCATCGCTCAGATCCTCCTGGTCTGGCTGGTACCAGTCATTGGCGCCGTTGTCGTCTTTGCAGTCCACCGTCGTCCCGAGGAGCCGTCGCGCAAGTACCGCGAAGCTCCCGACCCGGGCGATGACTTCGGATTCTCAGGCCGTGGCACGCGTTCGGCCCATCACGCAGACGGTGACGAGTGATGGTGTCATCTGACATTTCAATCGAGCGTGGGTCGCTTTCGGCATCCACATACTTCCAGCGATAGGCATCAGCATGCGCATCTTGTACATCCTTATATGGTTGCTTTTCTCTCCCATGCTTGCGGTAGCGGCGGGAACGGATCGACCCAAGGGCAAGAACTGCAATTTACGGTCGCCCCCTGCCGCTGCAGGAGAGGAGTTCAATCACGGCATCATTTTGCGAATATATCCACGGGCCAAAGACATAGACGCGCATTACAGCGGATGCCAAGTCCTGTTCATGCCAGAGGGTGAGAAGTGGGTCACGGTTTCGTTGACCGAGGTGATCGGTGGTGACCCGGTCCGGGTTTGGTCAGCCTACGAAAAGGACCCAGTTGTCCTTGCTTGTCGATTCAAGCGAGGCAAGGTGATTCGGGGTGACCCCAGCAAATGCCCGGTGCCTGAGTTCATCCTGTTGAAATCAGTGCCACGTGGTTGTGTGGACAAGATGAAGGAAGCCGCCAACCAGGGAACCCAATGGCCACCCAAGGGTTGTGAGTACGAATAAGCAGATGGGTAACCTGTCAGTCAGATGCGGATCGACTCGGACGTTCGCTCACGGCCAACGTTCGGCGCAGTTGCCATGAGTGAGTGGCTTCATCAGTATTGGTGGGCGATCTTTGGCGTTGTGGCGTCCTGCATCTACGTTGCCTGGCGCATGCGCAGCGATGGCGTTGAGGGCTCGTTTTTACACCGCCTTCTCCTTGCGCTGTTCCCGGTGCTCAATCCCGGAAGTGCGGAGTTCAAGCAACTGACCCCGCGCGCTCTCTGGTTAGTACTTGTCGGGCTCGTGTTTGTTGCCCTGGCCAGTCTTCTGGTCAGTGTGCTCTCCTCCGGCTAAGGTCTTCGTATGGCGAGCCATGTCTGACGGCGTCTGACCTACGGCCTCTGGCGTATTCCGGCCTTGGCCCTCCTTTCTTAAAGTGATCCCATCGCGGTCTGCATTTTTCGCAAGGCGTTTCGCATGCGCGCGTGAGCGCTTTTCTCCGACGCCCTGATTGCATCCGCCTCGCTTGTACTTGTTTCCGTACAAGACGAACGGCAAAACCATCTGCGTTCATTGGCATACATGTTGCATGTCTACATGTATACAAGACCGAATGCAGCAAGATGGTGCAACCCACAAACCCAGTCCCCGGTGCTGAGCAGCAGGCCCAGGCCGCAAGCGCGGCACAAGCCTGGATCTCCCGTTATGAGACGGCGCTGCCGGGTGGGGCCGGTCCGCTGAGTGGCCTGCGCTTCGCGGTCAAGGACAACATCGACGCGGCCGGCCTGCCCACCACGGCGGCCTGCCAGGCCTTTGCGTTCCAGCCCGCCGCGCACTCGGCCGTGGTGCACAAGCTGCTCGCTGCTGGTGCATCGCTGCTGGGCAAGACCAACCTGGACCAGTTCGCCTGCGGCCTGAACGGCACGCGTTCGCCCTGGGGGCCGGTGCCCAATGCTTTCAATCCTCTTTATGTATCCGGCGGCTCCAGTTCCGGCTCGGCTTATGTGGTGGCCACGGGGCAGGCCGACTTCTCGCTGGGCACGGACACGGCGGGTTCGGGGCGTGTGCCCGCGGGCCTGAACAACATCGTCGGCCTCAAGCCCTCCAAAGGGCTCATCAGCACACGCGGTGTGCTGCCCGCGGCGCAGAGTGTGGACTGCGTGTCCATCTTCGCGCGCAGCGTGGGCCTGGCTGCGCAGGTGCTGCAGGCCGCGCGCGGTTACGACCCCCTGGACCCTTACTCGCGCGAGCTCGACATGGCGTCGCAGCCTTTCCCGGCGGCCTTCCGCTTTGGTGTGCCGGATCAATTGGAGTTTTACGGTGACGCGCTGGCCGAGGCAGCGTACAAGGAAGCGCTGGCGCAGCTGCGCGCGCTCGGCGGTGTCGAAGTGCGCATCGACTTCTCGCCGTTTGCGCAGGCCGCCACGCTGCTTTATGAAAGCGCGCTGGTGGCCGAGCGTTACGCCGCCATCCACCCCTTCTTCGACGCGCACGAGGCCGAGGTCATGGAGCCGGTGCGCAGCATCATCGGCAAGGGCAAGGCCTACAGCGCTGCCGACCTGTATGAAGCGCAGACGCAGCTGCGTGCCCTGGGCCAGCGGGCGCTTGAAGTCTGGAAGGGCATGGACCTGATGTGCGTGCCCACCGCGCCCACGCACTACACCATCGCGCAGATGCTGGCCGACCCGGTGGTGCTCAACCGCAACCTCGGTGCCTATACCAACTTCGTCAACCTGCTGGACTACGCGGCGCTGTCGGTGCCCAGCTGCATCCGCCCCGACGGCCTGCCCTTCGGCATCACGCTGATCGGCCCCTGCGGCAGCGACTGGCAACTGGCCGAGCTGGGCCAGCGTTTTCACCAGGCCACCGGCCTCACGCAGGGCGCCATCGGCACGCCACTGCCGGCACCCGCCGCGATCCCGGGCATTCGTCCTCGCGCCACCGTCAAAGTGGCCGTGGTGGGCGCGCACCTGTCGGGCATGCCACTCAACAGCCAGCTCACCGAGCGCGGCGCGCAGCTGCTGGCCGCCACTGAGACCGCACCCGACTACCGTTTCTACGCCCTGGCCGGCACCGTGCCGCCCAAACCCGGCCTGCTGAGGGTGGCGGCAGGTGAGGGCGCGCGCATCCAGCTCGAACTCTGGGAGATGCCCGTCGAGCACTACGGTTCCTTCGTCGCCCTGGTGCCCGCGCCGCTGGGCATCGGCACCTTGCAGCTGGCCGACGGCAGCAGCGTGCAGGGTTTCCTGTGCGAAGCGCAGGCCCTGACGGGCGCACTGGACATCACCCATTTCGGCGGCTGGCGCGCCTACCTAGCTTCGCTCCAGGTGGCACAGGCCCCTAATACCCATCCCTTCCCTTAACCCCTAGCAGGAGCGCTCCATGAAAGACCAGACCCTCACTTCCCTGACTGCCACCACCACACGCCGCAAGCTCATGCAGGCCGGCGGCGCCGGCCTGGCGCTGGCCGCGCTGGGCGCACCGGCCCTGGTGCGCGCGCAGAGCGGCCCCAAGATCCGCATCGGCTACTGGCCCATCGCGGCTGGCCTGCCCTTCTACGCGGCCATCGAGAAGGGTTACTTCAAGGAAGCCGGCCTGGATGTGGAAGCCCTGCGTTTCGCCGGTGCCCAGCAGGTGATGGAAGCCGTGCTGGCCGAGCGCGCCGATGGCACCTCCAACGGCACGGGCTCGGCCAACATCGCCATCGGTGAACTGGCGGCGCCGGGCACCTTCAAGATCTTCTGCTCCAACCCCAGCAATGTGAAGAACGTGCTGGACGAGATCATCGTGCCGGCGGCCAGCCCGGCCAAGACCCTGGCCGACCTCAAGGGCAAACGCATCGGCTCCGGCCCCGGCATCCAGAACGTGACCCTGGCCAAGACCGTGCTCGAGCGCGGCGGCGCCACCGGCGCCACGGTGGTGGAGCTGCCCATCGGCCAGCACGTGGCCGCCCTGGCTGCCGGCCAGCTCGACGGCTGCTACACCCTGGAGCCCACCGGCACCATCGGCCGCCTGAACGGCACCACGCGTGTGCTCGAAGCCGGCGTGATCTCGAAGTACGTGCTGGGCGATGCCATGGCGCCCTGGTTCGGCGGTTCGGCCTCGCTGTCCTCGGCCTTCATCAAGAAGAACCCGGATGCGGCCAAGAAGTTCATCGCCGCCTACGCCAAGGGCGTGGACTACGTGCGCAAGAACAACGTGGAGGCGCGCCAGTACCTCAAGGGCTACACCGCCATCGAAGGCGCGCTGACCGCCGAAGTGCCGCTGGCGGCCTACATGATGTACAACGAATTCAAGCCATCCGACGTGGCGCACTTCCAGAAGTTCTTCGACCTGTTCTCGGAGAAGGGCATTTTCTCCTCGCGCCTGATGGTCGACAGCATGCTCTACAAGGGCTGATGCGATGAACGCCCCCACCACCAGCGCCGCCGCACCGGCCGCGCCCTGGTCCCCGCCGGCGGTGCCGGTGGCGGCCGCGCCGCGCAAGGTCAACTGGGGCAAGGCCCTGCCTTTCATCGGGCCGGTGCTGCTCTTCATCGTCTGGGACCTGACGGTGCGCTTCGGCGCCATCAAGGCCATCCTCTTGCCGCCGCCGGCCGAGACCGTGACCACGCTGATCAACGGCCTGGCCGGTGGTCCGCTGCTCAAGGACTTTGCCGTCACGCTGTGGCGCACCGCGCAAGCCTTCCTGATCGCGGCCGTGGTGGGTGTGCCCCTGGGGGTGGTGCTGGGCAGCGCCGAGCGCGCCTACCGCAGCGTGGAGTTCCTGATCGACTTCTTCCGCTCCACGCCGTCCTCGGCGCTGATCCCGCTGTTCCTGATGATCTTCGGTGTGTCCGACATCAACAAGGTGGCCATCGCCGCCTTCGGTGCCCTGCTCATCGTGGTCTTCAACAGCGCCTACGGCGTGATCAACGCGCGCAAGCAGCGTGTGATGGCGGCCAAGGTCATGGGGGCCTCACGCTGGCAGATCTTCAAGGACGTGCTGGTGTGGGAGAGCCTGCAGCCGAGTTTCGTGGGCCTGCGTTCGGCGGTCTCCATGGCCCTGGTGATCGTGATCGTCGCCGAGATGTTCATCGGCTCGGACAGCGGGCTGGGCAACCGCATCATCAACTCGCAGCAGGTGATGAACGTGCGTGACATGTACGCGTCCATCCTGGCCGCGGGCGTGCTGGGCTACGCGCTAAACATCCTGTTCCTTGTTGCGGAACGAAGAATTGTTCACTGGAGTGGCAGATGAGTGCTGTATTGAATGCCCCTGTCGTCGCCGACGTTCCGGTGCCACCCTTCAAACCCGGCCCGGCCGGCACCCACATCACCATCCGCGGTTTGACCAAGTACTTTGCGGGCTGGCCGCTGTACGAGAACTTCGACCTCGACATCCCCAAGGGCAAGATCGTCTCGGTCTTCGGGCCCAATGGCTGCGGCAAGTCCACGTTGATCAACATGATCGCCGGGCTCATCCCCATCGACAGCGGCGAGATCCTGTTCGACGGCAAGTCGCTGAAAGACACCAAGATCGGTTACGTCTTCCAGAACTACCGCGAGGCCATGTTCCCCTGGATGCGCACCATCGACAACATCGCCTACCCGCTCAAGCTCGAAGGCAAGAGCAAGGCCGAGGTGGACCGGCGCATGGCCGAGCTGGTGGCCAGCTTCGACGTCAAGTTCGACCTGAACCGCTATCCCTACGAACTCTCGGGTGGCCAGCAGCAGACGGCCTCCATCATGCGGGCCCTGGCGCCCAAGCCCGAGGTGCTGTTCCTGGACGAACCCTTCTCGGCGCTGGACTTCGAGATGACGCTCTTCATCCGCGAGAAGCTGCAGGAAGTCTTCATGCAGACCGGCACCACCATGCTGCTGGTCTCGCACGACCTGGAGGAGGCCGTCTACCTGGCCGATCAGGTGCTGCTGCTGACCAAACGCCCCACGCGGGTGGCCGAGATCCTGCCCTACAACGACCCGCGTCCGCGCACGGTGGAGACGCTGAGCGAGGCGAGTTTCATCCGCACCAAGAAGCTGAGCCTGGAAATCTTCCAGCGAGAAGTGAGGCGCTGATCAGCTGCTTTCCGATGTCAAGAACGCCGTCACCATCTGCCGTGTGAGCTTCTGATGCGCCCTCTGCCACGCCGCCTGCTGCATATCCTTGTTGAAGATGCGGGACAAGGTATGGGCGTGGGCCCGTCCGTAGTAGGACAGGCTGACCATGGCCACGTAGAGGTGCAGGGCGTCGATGCCGGGCCGCACCTGCCCGCCGGCCACTCCGCGTGCCAGCAGCTTGCGGAGCAGGTTCAGCACCGGAGAGGACATCTCGGGGATGCGTTCCGAACGCGCCAGGTGCCGCGCCTCGTTCAGGTTCTCGAAGGCCAGCAGCTTGCGCAGGCGCGGGTACGTGGCGAAATGGTGGTCCACGAAATCGAAGATGCGCAGCAGGCCCTCCAGCGGGTCCAGCGTGGCGGCGTCGAGCTGCAGTTCGTCGTGCCGCAGATCAGCCAGCACTGTCTCCAGCACCACAACGTAGAGATCGTCCTTGCCGCCGAAGTAGTGGTAGAGCATGCGGATGTTGCTGCCCGCGTGCCGCGCGATGCGTTCGGTACGCGCGCCGCTGTAGCCGTGGCTGGCGAACTCCTCGACCGCGGCTTCGAGCAGGCGCGCGCGTGTGGCTACCGGGTTGCGCCTGGTGGGCGTTTCCTTGCGGGCCGGTGTGCGGCCAGGTGAACGCGATGTCACAATCGTCACTCCTTTGTCGGCAAGAGCGCCACGGCCAGGTCCAGCAGGCGCTCGTCCTGCCCGGGGCCGGCGATGAAGGAGATGCCCACGGGCAGGCCCTCCACCTGCAGCAGCGGCAGCACGATCTGCGGCAGGCCGGCGTGGCCGGCCAGGGCGCCCAGCGCCAGGGCCCGTTCATAAAAAGCACCGCGCTGTTCACCGCTGGCATCCAGCGGCAGGGCCACACCGGGTGCGGCGGGCAGCAGCCAGGCTTCGTCGGGCCCGATGCGCGCCACGAGTTCGCGCCGCATCTTTTCACGCCAACCTCGCCAAGGCGCTTCCAAAGTGGGGTCGAGCGCCAGTGCGCCCGCGAAGCGCGGCGCAATGGCGGGCCCGAAGGTCGGCCGCCGTTCGCGGATCCACGGGCCCAGGGCCGCACGAATCTCAAGCCCCTGCAGCAGGGAGTAAGCCTCCTGCACTTCGCGCCAGGGCCGCACCAAAGCCTGGCGCCTTTCCGTGATGCCGTTCGCCTGAGCCCAGGCACGCAGGGCCTGCGTCACTGCGGGTTCGGCCAGGGCCAGCGCGTCGTCGGCCACACACAGGCGCAGGGGCTGGGTTTCAACATGGCGCTGCGTGCCGAGCAGCGCGCGGCCGGCGGCGCGCAGCAGGGTCGTATCCCGCGCGAACCAGCCCACGGTGTCGTAACTCTCGGCGAAGGGCAGCACACCGGCCAGCGAAATGCGGCCATGGCTAGGCCGCATGGCATGCACCCCACAGAAGGAAGCTGGCACCCGCACCGAGCCGCCGGTGTCGGTGCCCAGGGCGAGATCGGCCTCAGCGCTGGCCACGGCCACGGCGGAACCGCTGGACGATCCACCGGGCAGCCGGTCTGGCGCCGCCGGGTTGCGCGGTGTGCCGTGGAAGGCGTTCTCGCCTTCCAGGCTGAAAGCGAGTTCGTCGGTGACCGTCTTGCCGACAATGCGCGCGCCCGCGGCGCGCAGGGTTGCTACGCAGGTCGCGTCCTGCGTCGGCACCGTATGGCTGGCTGCCCAGTCGGGGTTGCCGCAGCTGCTGGGCGCGCCACCTACCGCTATCAGGTCCTTGACGGCGACACGTTGCCCGTCCAGCACCCCCGTGCCCGTGGGCTCGCGCAAGGCGCGCGGCCCGGGCACGAAGGCACCGGAGGGCGATGACGATGCGTTCATCACTTGGGCAGTGCCTGCAACACCTGCGTGGAGTCGGTCACGAAGCCGAAGCACTTCTTCACGTTCCAGACGGTCGCCTCGGCGCAGAAGGCGGGCGAGCTGGTGGCGCAGCAGTCTTCCAGCATCACGCAGCCGTAGCCCAGGAAGTTGGCGTCGGTCAGGGTGTGCAGCACGCACTGGTCGGTGTTGCAGCCTGCAAACAGGATGCTCTTGATGCCCAGGTTCCTGAGCATGCTGTCCAGCGGTGTGTCCCAGAAGCCGCTGATGCGGTGCTTGTCCACGCAGTAATCGCCCTCCACCGGTTTGAGGTCGTCCACCACCGCGGCGGCCCAGGCATCTTTCTCCAGCACATTGCCACCGCCACCGGGCAGCGGG
>CAUPQO010000024.1:0-25130 GCA_963513295.1 uncultured Hylemonella sp. | reverse complement strand
CTCGCCGGGAGAAACGGGCGCGGCCGAGACCACACGCGGGCCGGAGGGCATTTCAAAATCGTCGGGCTGGATGCTCACGGCGGGGCTGTAGGTGGGAGAAATGAAGGCTATTCCGACTATAGCTGACCTCAAGTTATTGCTGCCGATTGCCGATAGGATGGGAACGATGGCCCAGACCCTGCCCATGACAAAACGCACCACCCATCCCCTGCCCACGGCCCGACTCGCTATGTTGGCCCTGCTGCTGGCCGGCGGCGTGGCCAGCGTGCGCGCAGCCGACCCGGCACCCGCAGCCCCCACACCGGCGCCTGCCGTGGCCCCGCCCCGTGCGCCTGCGGCTTCAGCCCCGGCCCCGGCGCGTGTGGAAGGCACCGGCACGGACATCGAGGCCCAGCTACGCGACGCCATGAGCCGCGCCGACCCCAGGACCAAGCGCCTGAACCTCATCATCGACGAGAACAGCAGCCGCGGCGGCCTGGCCCCGGGCGCGCCGCCACCGCTCAACCCGGTGGACCACCAGCAGCGCGAACCCGGCATCGTGATCCGCCAGCAGCGGCCCGCCGCCCCAGCCAAGCCGGCTGCCCCGGCCTTCAAGAACATCCCCTGGAGCTACGAGGGCGAAGGTGGGCCGGCGCACTGGGCCCGGCTCAAGCCCGACTACGCCACCTGCGCCAACGGCCAGCGCCAGTCGCCCATCCCCATCGACGACAGCGACACCCTCAAGGGCCCGGCCGAGGCCATCGAGTTCCGCCACGTGCCCAGCACGGGCACGGTCACGAACACCGGCCACGGCATCGAAGTCCAGCTCAGCGGCGAGAACAGTCTCACCGTGCGCGGCCAGACCTACAAGCTCGTGCAGTTCCACTTCCACCACCCGGCGGAGGAGCGCATCAACAGCCGGGTCTATCCCATGGTGGCCCACTTCGTGCACCGCAACGAGACGGGCCAGCTCGCCGTGCTGGCCGTGCTGCTGGAAGAAGGTGCGGCCAACCCGCTGATCCAGAAGGTCTGGACCCACATGCCGCTGGACGTGAAGGACAGCGTGCCGCTGCCGGCGGACCTGATCCACGTGGGCGAGATCCTGCCGCGCGACCAGCGTTATTACCAGTACATCGGCTCGCTGACCACACCGCCCTGCACCGAGGGGGTGCTCTGGCTCATCCTGAAGCAGCCAATGAGCATCAGCGCCGAGCAGCTGCGCCTGTTCGGCCAGCTCTATGCCAACAATGCGCGGCCCCTGCAGGCCCCCAACAGCCGGCCCGTGCGCGACGCGGTGCTGATCGCGCCGGGCGGGCGCCCCTAAGCTTGTAGCCTACTTCGCCAGCGCCTTGAGCGCGAGCTTGATGCCCTCGCTCACGCCCACGTCCTTCGGAAGCGCCTTGAGCGCGGCGGCGGCTTCCTTGTCGCTGTAGCCAAGGGCCAGCAGGGCCTGCAGGATGTCGGCCTGCGCATCGCTGCCGGGCTGCGCGCCGGGCTGGGCCAGGTCCGCCCCCAGCTTGCCCTTGAGTTCCAGCAACAGGCGCTCAGCGGTCTTCTTGCCGATGCCCGGCACCTTGACCAGGCGCCCGGCCTCCTGCAGGCTGACGGCCTGGGCCAGCTCGCCCACGCTCATGCCCGAGAGCACGGCCAGCGCGGTGCGCGGGCCCACGCCGGAGATCTTGATCAGTTCACGAAAGGCCTCACGCTCGACGGCGGTGCCGAAGCCGTAGAGCAGTTGCGCGTCCTCGCGCACCACAAAATGCGTGAGCAGGGCCACCTTTTCGCCCAGATGGGGCAGGTTGTAGAAGGTGCTCATGGAGACCTGGACTTCGTAACCCACGCCATTGCAGTCCACCAGGACCTGGGGGGGATTTTTTTCGAGGAGGGTGCCGGAGAGCCTGCCGATCATGGGGCGCCTATCATTGAGGAAAGTTTGAAGGAATTATCAGTTGATTCTGCGCCACCTCTTCTCCCCGCCCAACAACGCGCGCCTGGCCCGCCTGTGCGGCCCCGCCGATGAACACCTGCGCACCATCGAGGCCGCGCTCAACGTCAAGATCGCCCACCGCCACGAGCAGTTCAAGGTGGAAGGCGCCAAGAAGCAGGCCCAGCGCGGGATGGAAGTGCTGCAGGCCTTGTACGAGATGGCGACCAAACCCATCGACGACGCCATCGTGCAGTTGCTGCTGGCCGGCGACAGCTCCATGCCGCTGACGGAAGACGGAGAGGTGCTGCAGACGCGCCGCCATGAGCTGCGCGCGCGCACGCCCAACCAGGCCCATTACCTGGAGAGCATTGCCGGCAACGACATCACCTTCGGCATCGGCCCGGCCGGCACCGGCAAGACCTATCTGGCCGTGGCCTGCGCCGTGGATGCGCTGGAACGCAGCGCGGTGCAGCGCATCGTGCTCACGCGCCCGGCGGTGGAAGCCGGCGAGCGCCTGGGTTTCCTGCCCGGCGACCTGACGCAGAAGATCGACCCCTATCTGCGTCCGCTGTACGACGCGCTCTACGACCTGATGGGCTACGAGAAGGTGCAGAAGGCCTTCGAGCGCAACGCGCTGGAAATCGCCCCCCTGGCATTCATGCGCGGGCGCACGCTGAACAACGCCTTTGTGATCCTGGACGAGGCGCAGAACACCACACCCGAACAGATGAAGATGTTCCTCACGCGCATCGGCTTTGGCGCGCGCGCCGTGATCACCGGCGACGTGAGCCAGATCGACCTGCCCAAGACACAACTCAGCGGCCTGATCGACGCCGAGCGTGTGCTCAAGCGCGTCAATGGCATTGCCATCTGCCGCTTCACCAGCGCCGACGTGGTGCGCCACCCGCTGGTGGCGCGCATCGTGGACGCCTACGACAAGCGCAAGCCTGGAGACGCCGCATGAGCACCTTGCCTGAACTCAATCTGTCGCTGCAGTTCGGCGCCGCCGTGCCGGACAATCACAAGAAGCTGCTGGGCAAGGCGCGTGTCACGCGCTGGATGCGCATGGCGCTCTTGCGTAATGCCGAGATCACCGTGCGCATCGTCGGCACCGCCGAGGGCCGCCAGCTCAAACGCGAGTACCGCCACAAGGACTACGCCACCAATGTGCTGACCTTCGACTACGCGCGCGAACCCGTGGTCAGCGCCGACCTGGTGTTGTGTGCGCCGGTGGTGGCCATGGAGGCGAAAGAACAGGGCAAGACCCTGGAAGAACACTACGCCCACCTGCTGGTGCACGGCACCCTTCATGCGCAGGGTTACGAGCACGAGACCAACGAGATCGATGCGCTGGAGATGGAGGCGCTGGAGGTCTTGTTGATGGAGGGGATGGGGTACGGAAATCCGTACGAGTGAGAGCAACGCGGTAAAGCTACTTTGCTGAGCCGACCTTACGCACTTCCTCGATAGCCTTTGCGATTGCTTGTCCAAGCGGGCTAAATTCATAAGTAAAGACCGTGCTCGTATGTCGCGCGAAGTCCTCTAGTACTTCAATTGGCGAAGCACCTACCAATTTCGATTCAGCTTTTGCCCTGCGTAAAGCGAAAAAACGCTCACACCCAAGGAATACTCTTGCATCCTCTTCGGTTACATGGGAATTCAGGTTATGTGCAAGCCGGTTTCGTATTGCGTTGAGACGCTTTAACCCAGGCAGTATTTGCGCAATGTCTTCATTAGACGTGTCCAACAGGCTGATTTTCTGAGCGAAAGCCAATCTAGCCTCGCTCATAGATCCGAGACGTGGGTTTGCCTTTGCAACATAAGCCGTAAGAAAGTGCTCAACAAAAAGATGTGCTCGAAGAATCCGGCCAATTACTTCGATGTTTTGAGACCACCTCTCGTTGATTTCCTTTAACTCATGATCAGAGGCTTCGAAGAATTTTTCACGCCCGCCCATTATTTCCATGGCCTTCTGGGCTATGAGATTGTGGTCAAGATGAAGCGTCTGCACGTTCACACTCTCGTTTTAGCGTCTTAGCATTAGCACGTAGCATTTGGAACAGGCCTTACTTTTGCCTGATCTAAGGCCATCAAGCCGATTTCTGCGGCACCAGCTTGACCTGTAGCTCGCAGCCCACGGCCGCAGCATATTTCTTCAAGGTCGCCAGAGAAGGCGCATGCCGCCCGGCCGACTCTAGCCGCGAGATCGCGCTCTTGCTCGTCCCCATGCGTTCCGCCACGGCGTCCTGTGTCAGCCCGGCCTTGGCGCGGGCCTTGAGCATCTGGCTGGCCAGGGTGTACTCCAGCGCCAGCTCGTCGTAGGCCTCGGCAAAGCCTGCTCGCTTTTTGGCCTTGTCGAGGAATTCGGCATGGTCGTGCCGGACAGCTTGGTATTTCAGGTCAGCCATGCTGCACCTCCTTTAGGCGCTTGCGCGCCAGTTTCAGTTCTCGATCGGGCGTCTGCTGGGACTTCTTGATGAAAGCATGCAGCACCACCACACGCTTGCCCACCAGAAAACAGTAAAACGCCCGGCCTATGCCCTCACGCCCACGGGGCCGCAACTCGAACAGGCCGTCACCAAAAGCACGGGAATGGGGCAGGCGCAGGCTGGGGCCGTGCTCCATGAGCAGTTCGATCAGACGGGCGTAATCCGCCAGCACATCCACCGGCCATGATTCGATCTCGGCAAGCACGCGCTCATGGAAGTACGTGATTTCAAACGCCATGCGGAATGTTATCAAATTTGATAACCATGCGCAAATGCCGGGAAGGCGCTTCTAGCGCAGCGTCAACGGTATCGTCACCGGCCCATCATTGACCAGATGGACCTGCATGTCCGCCGCAAACTGCCCGGTCTGCACGACCGGATGCGCGGCCCGCGCCTGTTCCACGAAATGGTCATACAGCCGCCGCCCCTCGTCGGGCGGGGCGGCGTTGGTAAAGCTGGGGCGGTTGCCGCCCGTGGTGTCGGCGGCCAGGGTGAACTGGCTGACGATGAGCAGGCCGCCACCCACATCCTGCACGCTCTTGTTCATCTTGCCGGCTTCGTCGGCAAAGATGCGCAGCTTGAGGATCTTGGACAGCAGCTTGTCGACTATGGCTTCGGTGTCGCCGCGTTCGGCGCACACCAGAACGAGCAAGCCCGCGTCGATCTGGCCGATGGTGTGACCATCGACCTCGACGCGGGCTTGTGAGACGCGTTGGAGCAGGGCGAGCATGCGGTGTTTATACCGCGGCCCGCCCCGACGGGCGTTTACTTGGCGCGGGCCACCGAGACCATGGGACGCTTTTCCAGCGCCCACTGATGCAGCGAGCCGTCGTACAGCTTGGCCTGCTTGTTGCCCAGGATTTCGGACAGCACGAACCAGGTGCCGGAAGCCTGGCTGCCGGTATTGCAGTAGGCAATGGCGGCCGCCTGCGGGTCGACGCCGCTGAGCTTGAACACGTCGCGGTAGGTGTCGGCGCCCAGCAGACGGGCGGCGTCGCCGCCCTGGGTGGACATCAGGCCGGTGAAGACCTGTTTGGCGCCCTGCAGGTGGCCAGGGGCAGCCACGCTGCCGCTCTTGCTCAGACCCAGGAAGTGGGCGTCGTCACGGGCGTCGACCAGCTGGACCGATTTGTCGGCCTGGGCCTTGGCCACGTCTTCGGAGGTGGCCATCAGTTCGGCCGTGCGGTCGGCCTTGGCGGCCCAGTTGCCCTCGCCGGCCTTGACGGCGGCGCTGCTGACTTCCCGGCCCTCGGCGATCCAGCCGGCGGTGCCGCCGTTGAGCACGGCCACATTGTCTTCACCGTAGACCTTGAACTGCCAGTACAGGCGCGCGGCATCGTTGAAGTCGCTCGGCTCCATGCCGGCGGAAACGATCACGACGGGGCGACCGGCCTGCACACCCCAGCTGCGCGCGAGCTTCTCGAAGTCGGCCTGCTCGGGGATCATGGTCTTGACGGTCAGGCCATTGATGACGCGGTCCACGCGCACCTTTTTGTTGTCCACCGGCACGGCGCCATCGATGTGGCCGCCCAGTTCAACCAGGAATTTCTTGCCGGTCTTCTTGTCGGTCTCGAATTCGGGCGTGGCGGTGAAGCTCTTCTGGTTGCCGCGCACGTCGAGCACGGTGACTTCGGCACGGTTCTGGGCCAGCCAGGCGCCGTCGACCACGGGACCGGGCACGTTCAGGGCCAGGGCCCACTGGGACAGGCCCAGCAGGGCGGCGCCTGCAAAGTAACGGATCTGCTTCTTCATCGGTATCTCCTGAAAAAAAACGATCAATGCGTCGTGGCCCCGGTTGCCAACAAGGCATCCTGGGGCCAGTTCACGGGAAGGGAACTCCAGACGGCCACGCGCCGGTCGGCCCAGGCCTGGGCCCGGGTCTGGTCATGGCGGCGGCAATGCCGCTCGAGGGCGACGTCGCTCTGCTCCAGCATGCGACGCATCGGCGTGGAATAAAAACGCACCATGTCACCCAGCCAGAGGCCGGCGCCACTCAGCGGGCCGCGCAGGCGCAGCTCGAAGTGGGCCAGTTCGCGCACCAGCGAGGCTGCATCCGCCCAGCGCTCGCCGGTCACCCACTGGTTGGTGGCGAACCAGCACAGGGGCAGGCCGCGCGCATCCAGCGCCAGGCCGGCGAAGTGCGTCAGCTTGCCCTGCGGGCTGCGGCGGAAGAGGTGGATGTGGCCATGCTCCTGCGGATGGCGCGCGCTGTCTTGTTCAGCACGGTCATGGGCATGGAAATAAAACTGCCAGCGGCCGCTGCTGTCGATGGCGTCGTGGCGCGGATAGTGCGCCCAGGTCTCGAAGCGCTGGCTGCGCCCGATGAAGGGAAACAGCATGGAGCGCCCCTGGCGTGCCAGGCGCAACTGCCGCGCGAGCGCACTGTGCGCGGCGCGCCCGGTATCGACTCGCTGGGCAGCAGCGGACATGGCTGGGGAAATCAGCGTTTCTTGCCAGCGCAGGGATTGTCATCCCCACTGCGACGGCGCTTGGCGCCCGCACAGGGGTTGCCCGCGCACGGGTTGTCTGCACGGCTGCGGCGCTTGGAACCGGCGCAGGGATTGCCGCTGCACGGGTTGTCGGCGCGGCTGCGGCGTTTGCTGCCGGCGCAGGGGTTGCCCGCGCAGGGATTGGCGGCACGGGCCGGGGTTTCAGCGGACTGCGCCACAGCGGCGACCGGCACGGCACCCAGGGCGAGGGCCAGGGCCGAGACCAGCGGGGCCAGGGTGTTGCGGGGATGTTTCATGGATCGTTCTCCTGAAAAAAACTTGTTCAGACCCGGCCGGCCGCGCGCGCGCGGCGCTCGAACCAGCCACCGAGATAAAACACGCCGACGGCAGCGGCCACCAGGGCGGCCAGCACCAGCCACTCGGGCAGGCCCAGGGCCTCGGGCAGGCGGTCACCCTGGGTGAACTCGCCGGCGGTGGTCAGCGCGTCGAACTGCGGGAAGAAGCCGGCAAAGACAAAGGTGCCGATCAGCAGGCCGAGGAAAAAGACGATGGCGTCGATGCGGCCCGTCATCAGGCCCACGGCGGCGGTGCCGGGGCAGTAACCACCCACGGCAAAACCGGCACCGATCAGCGCGCCGCCGGCGGCGATGGCCCACAGGTAGGGAATAGGCACGTACAGGGCGCTGGCCTCGACCAGACCAGCCAGTTCCAGCCCGTAGAGGCCGACCGCCGTGAAGACGATGGCGGTGAACATGACCTTGAAGACCGACCAGTCGCTCAGGCGGAACTGGGCGGTGAGCTTGCAGCCGCTGCCGAAGCCGGCGCGCTCGAGCACGAAGCCGAAGCCCAGGCCCAGCAGGATGGCGAAGAACATCTCGATCATTTGACACCCCCGCCGCTCAGACGCGCGGCGATCAGACCGGCGGCGAAGAACGCGCCGAGGAAAACAAAACCGGCCACGCTGAGCACGGCCGCGCCCGACAGGCCCACGCCGCTGGTGCAACCGGCGGCAATGCGCGCGCCGATGCCGGCCAGGATGCCGCCGGCCAGGGCCTTGAGCAGACGGCCGGTGCGCCCGGCGCTGGCCGCGCCCTCGATGCGCCAGGCCAGACGGCCGGCCAGCCAGGCCGAGAGCAGGGCCCCCAGGAAAACGCCGACCACCTGCCAGCTGATCCAGGAGGACAGCACGGCGCCGCCTTCGACCAGGGGGCCGAGGTAGTCGTTGGCCAGCGTCCATTGCGGCGCGGCGATGTCGCCCAACCAGGCGGTCAGGCGGGTGGTGAAACCGGTGGCGCCCAGGCCATGGCCGGTCAGGATGAAGGTCAAGAGCAGCACCACGCCCAGGGCAAGGCCCGCCAACCAGGCCGGCCAGTAGGGCTTGCTGCCCGGTGCTTCACACGCATTGGAAATTCCCACTCTGCTTACTCCAACTATGAAATGAACAGGCGTGAATATACCCTAGGGGGCATATTCCATCCACAGGGAGTGGGGAAATCCAGCCCCATGCCACGGGGGCCTGGCCGGCGACGGGGAGGGTTCAGCGCAGGCTGGCGCGCGCCTGCGCGAGGCGCTGGTCCAGGTAGGCGCCGTAGAAGTCGGGGATATAGCCCCCCACCAGACGCTCGGCCACCTCGGCGCCGCCCCGGCCGAAGAAGAGCACGGTGGGCGCGATGCGGATCTTCCACTGCCTGACCAGGTCGTCGTGCGTGACGGCCTTGCCGTTGAAATCCAGCACGCGAGTGCGGCTGCGCATGTCCACCTGGGCCACATGCAGGCGCTCCTCATGGTGCATGGGCGCCAGGTAGTTGTTGCGCGCGATCTTGCAGAAGGCGCAGCCCTCCAGGCTGACCATGACCACCAGCGGCTCGCGCCGGGCCAGCGCAGCGGCCAGTTCTTCCTTGAGGTTGTGCGCCGCCGACAGTTCGGCGGCCCGGGCCGGGCTCAGGGCCAAGGGCAAGGCGGCTGCGGCCAGCAGCAGATCGCGCCTGGCGATACCCGCGCGCGTCACTTGCCACCCTCCTGCTCGAGCAACAGATAGGTGTTGTAGGCGTTCATGCGGTTGGCCACGCGGAACAGGGGCAGGTGTTCGAACTGGCTCCAGTCGGTGTTCTGGTAGGCCTCGTCGAAAGGCTCCAGGTTGGCCGCCGCCTTGCCCATGCTCTCGCGCAGGTAGACCAGGTAGTCGTGCGTGAGCTGCATGTCCTTGCGCGCCTCGTGCGACAGCGGGCCGTGGCCGGGCACGATGACAGCGGCGTCGAAAGCCAGCAGCTTTTCCAGTGCCAGGATCCACTGGCGGCTGTCGGCCTGGCCCACGTAGGGGATGCGGCTGCGGAAGACCAGATCGCCGGCGAACAGCACTTTCTCTCTGGGCAGGTAGATGACCAGGTCTTCCGGGGTATGCGAGGGACCGACGATCTTGATCTGGAACTCCACACCCCCGATCTTCAGCGTCTTGTCGCCATCCAGCCATTCGTCGGCCTCAACCAGGCGGGTGTCTTCATCGACCCAGGGCGCCAGTTCCACGCGCGAGGCTTCCAGGCGCAGGCGCGCGGTGTCGGAGTTCATGTAGACCTTGGCCGCACGGTGGGCGATGATGCGTGCGCCTTTGGCCTTGAAGGCCTGCAGGCCGTAGATGTGGTCGGCATGGTAATGCGTGACGATGACGTGCGTGATGGGCCGGGGTGTGACCTTGCGGATCTCGGCCATCAGGCGCTCGGCCAGTGCAGGCGAGCCCAGGGCGTCGATCACCACCACGCCGGCCGGCGTGACCACGAAGGCGGCATTGGAGATGAAGTTCTGGTTGGCGGACGAGCCCAGCGCGGACACGCCCTCGACGTACCAGGCCGAGGGGGCCACCTGCTGCGCCACCATGGGCGGCGCCTCGGCCCGGGCTCCGGCCACCACCCCCAGCAGGGCCAGGGTCGTCGCCAGCAAGCGGGCGACCCGACGGGCCCCATCCATTCCATACACGCGCATTCCAACTCCAGTCTGGCCACCTGGCCGCCCCCTCCGACTCGGGATTTTTTTGAGGCAGGTCAAGCCGCTACGATGCAATTATGCTTAGCATTCAATATAAGCATTCACTAAATTATGGTACGGCTTCATGAACCTGGCAACCCTACTTGAGCAGCACGGCGAAAGCTTGGTGCTTGCCATCGTCGGCGGCGTGATCGGCCTGCTGTTCGGTTTTTTCGCCCAGCGCTCCAAGTTCTGCCTGCGGGCGGCGACCATCGAGTTCTGGCACCGCAAGTTCGGCGAGAAGCTCTCGGTCTGGCTGCTGGCCTTCTCCACCACGGTGGTGCTGGTGCAAGGGCTCATCGTGCTGCATGCGCTGGACACCAGCACGGCACGCCAGCTCGCCACACGCGGCAGCCTGTCGGGCGCGCTGATCGGCGGCCTGCTCTTCGGTGCCGGCATGATCATGACGCGCGGCTGCGCCAGCCGCCTGCTGGTGCTCTCGGCCAACGGCAACCTGCGCGCCCTGCTCTCGGGCCTGATCTTCGCCGTCACGGCCCAGGCCGCGCTCTCGGGCTCGCTGGCGCCCTTGCGGCTGGAGATCAGCACCTGGTGGACGGTGGAGGGCGGGCCGACCCGCGACCTGCTGGCCATCACGGGCATCGGCCACTGGGGCGGCCTGTATGTGGGGCTGATCTGGTTTGTGGCGGCGCTGTACTTCGCCATCCGCAGCGGCTGGGGCCTGTGGAAGTGGGTGGGTGGCATCGGCACCGGCCTGGCCGTGGCAGCGGCCTGGTGGGCCACCTACATGATCTCGTCCAACAGCTTCGGTGTGGTGCAGGTGCAGGGCCTGACCTTCAGCGGTCCGTCGGCCGAGTGGCTGATGCGCGTACTGGCCTCACCGGCACCGGCCATCGGTTTCGATTTCGGCCTGCTGCCCGGGGTGTTCGCCGGCTCCTTCATCGGCGCCCTGGTCGGCAGGGAGTTCCAGCTCGAAGGCTTCAAGGACGGCTACAGCATGCGTCGTTACATCGTGGGCGCCATGCTCATGGGCTTCGGTTCCATGCTGGCCGGTGGCTGTGCGGTAGGTGCGGGCATGACGGGCGGCGCGGTGTTCGCGCTCACCGCCTGGCTGGCGCTGATCGGCATGTGGGCCGGCGCCGGCCTCACCGACCGCCTGATGGACAGCCAGGGCACGGCACAGGAGCCGGGGCAGCAGGTGGTCGGCACATCGGCCACGATGCGGGCACCTTGATCCGTGTAAGGTTTCTGCGGGTAAACACCCGGGACAATGCCGGGGGCGACTCGCTAAATTAGTCGCTATTGATATTTCATTCGACCAAGGAGACCTTCATGCGCCTTACTCCCCTCTGGGCGGCCGTGCTGCTGCTGGGCAGCTATGCCGGCAGCGCCACCGCTGCCACGCCGCAGGACACCGTCAAGCTGCACCAGCGTGCACTGGCCGCGACCTGCGCCAACTGCCACGGCACCGAAGGCCGTACCACCGAGGGTTCGGCGATTCCCTCGCTGGCCGGCATGCCGCGCGAATACATGGTGGCGCAGATGAAGGCCTTCCGTGAAGGCACGCGTCCGGCCACCGTGATGCACCAACTGACCAAGGGACTGACCGATGAACAGATCGAGTCCGTCTCCACTTATTTCTCGACGCTCAAGCGCTGAGCAGGAGGCAAGAATCATGAAACGACGCAGTTTTGTACAAGCTTCCCTCGCACTCGGCACCGTGGGCTCCCTGTCCATGGTGGGTTGCGCCACCACCGCCCCCATCCCGACCAAGGCCAAGGTCGTCGTGATCGGCGGCGGCTACGGTGGCGCCACCGCCGCCAAATACGTGCGCATGCTCTCCAACTACCAGATCGACGTGGTGCTGGTGGAGCCCAACGACAGCTTCATCTCCTGCCCGATCTCCAACCTGGTGATCGGCGGCTCCAAGACCATGGGCGACATCACCACGCCCTATGACAACCTCAAGGGCAAACATGGCGTGATCCATGCGCGCGACCGCGTCATGGAAATCGACCGCGGCAAGAAGACGGTGACGCTGGCTGGCGGGGCCACCATCGGCTATGACAAGCTGATCGTCTCGCCTGGCGTCGACATGATGTGGGGCAGCATCGCCGGCCTGAAAGACGCCAGCGCCTCGGGCCAGATCCTGCAGGCCTGGAAGGCCGGGCCGGAAACGGCGGCCCTGCGCCGCCAGCTCGAAGCCATGCCCGACGGCGGCGTCTACGCCATCTCGGTACCGCTGGCGCCCTACCGCTGCCCGCCCGGCCCCTACGAACGCGCCAGCCAGGTGGCCAGCTACTTCAAGAAGGCCAAGCCGAAATCCAAGGTACTGATCCTGGACGCCAATCCGGACGTGACCTCCAAGGGCCCACTGTTCAAGAAGTTCTGGGCCGAGAACTACGCCGGCATGCTGGAGTTCCGCGGCAACCACAAGGCCATCGCGGTCGATGCCAAAACGAAGACCGTCAAGTTCGAGACCTCGGATGACGTGAAAGCCGACGTGCTCAACGTGCTGCCGGACATGAGCGCGGGCCTGATCGCCATGCAGTCGGGTCTGGCCAATGCCAACGGCCGCTGGTGCAATGTGAACTACCAGACCTTCGAGTCCACCGCCGCCAAGGACGTGCACGTGATCGGCGACTCGGTGCTG
Source organism: uncultured Hylemonella sp. (assembly GCA_963513295.1). Classification (GTDB taxonomy): domain Bacteria; phylum Pseudomonadota; class Gammaproteobacteria; order Burkholderiales; family Burkholderiaceae_C; genus Hylemonella. The sequence goes on along the minus strand of CAUPQO010000024.1, from coordinate 12,656 downwards.
GCCGCGCCGCTGATGCCCAAGTCCGGCCACATGGCCAACTCGCATGGCAAGGTGGTGGCCGCCGCCGTGGTGGCGCAGCTCTCGGGCATGGAGGTCAACCCGCAACCGCTGCTGACCAACACCTGCTACAGCTTCGTCAACGACAAGCTGGTGGTGCATGTGGCTTCCGTCCATCAGTACGTGGCGGCCGAGAAGACCTTCAAGACCGTGGCTGGCTCGGGCGGCGTCTCCGGCGCCCCCAACGAGCTTGAGGGCATCTACGCCTGGAACTGGGCGCAGAACATCTGGGCGGATACACTGCTCTGATGCCGCCGGGCCCGGTCTCGCACCGGGCCCCGCCCTGCCGGCACTCGCCGGCTTTTTCTCGCCACCGAATTCAGGAGTTGCTCATGTACAAATTCATCACCGCCCTCGCCCTGGTCTGCGCCGCCACCCTGGGTTTCGCCTCGGCAGCCCAGGCGCAAGCCACGCAGCAGGTCAAGGCGGCCTACCATATCAACACCGATGTCAACACGGTGCCGGCCATCCTGAACAACATCCGCAACCACATGGCCGCGGATCCGAAGGCCAAGATCGTGGTGGTGACGCATGGCGCGGGCATCAACTTCCTGCTGCAGGACGCCAAGGACAGCCAGGGCCGCGAGTTCAGCGGTGCCGTGAGCGACCTGGCCGGCAAGGGTGTCGAGTTCCGCGTCTGCAACAACACCCTGACGGTGCGCAACATCAACCCGGATCGCCTGCTGATGGAAACCAAGATCGTGCCCTCGGGCGTGGCCGAGGTGGCACGTCTGCAAGCGCAGGAAGGTTACGTCTACCTGAAGCCCTGAGCGCAAAGAGGCGCAGCGAAAAGGGGCCGGTCAGGCCCCTTTTTCTTTGGTCGTATCCCCGCGCTCAGGCCGCCGGTGAGGCCGAGGGTTCGGCCATGGGAGATTCGAAGTCCGCATCCATGGCGATCTGGGTGCACACGGCCCGACACAGCGATGAAACGCGGTCGTCAATGATGCGGTAATAGATCTGCACGCCTTCACGGCGCTTGCCCAGCACACCCGCCTGGTACAGCGTGGTCAGGTGCTGCGACATATTGGGCTGGGTGGTGTCGATCTTGCTGAGCAGATAGCTGACATTGCGCTCGCCATCGCAGAGATGGCTGATGATCTTGAGCCGCATGGGCGCCGACATGACGCGGAAAACCTCCGCTGCCAGTTCGAAAACCTGATCCGGTTCGGTCACGGTGGCCGGGGTCGCCTGGATGGAACGCTTGCTCATGACTTGTCAGTTCCTAATATAAATACATTCTCATTTTATACAGGCCAACCCTTATGGATGCTGCGTTTTAACCCTCATCCTGCGCATTGCGGCTGCGCAGTGTGCGGCTGAGCAACAGTACCGGGATCAAGCCCACCAGCACCAGGGCCAGGGAAGGCAGGGCTGCCTCGCCCAGGCGCTCGTCGCGTGCCAGCTGGTAGGCCACCACGGCCAGGGTATCGCTGTCAAAAGGCCGCAACACCAGTGTGGCCGGCAATTCCTTCATGACGTCGACAAACACCAGCAGGGTGGCAGCCATGACCGAGCGGCGCAGCAGCGGCCAGTGCACCCGGTGCAAGAGGCCGAAGCCGCTGCTGCCCAGCATGCGAGCGCTGTCGTCCAGGCTGGCCGGAATGCGCGCATAACCGCTTTGCACCGACTGCAGGGCCACGGCGACGAAGCGCACCAGGTAGGCCCAGACCAGCCCCAGCGAGGTGGCCGTGACCCAGTAGGCCGCGCCCGCCTCGGGCCAGCGGGCCTGTACCCAGCCCACCGGCAGCAGCAGGCCCACCACGATGACCGCGCCGGGCACGGCATACCCCAGGCCGGCCAGCCAGACCACGGCGCGTGTCAGCACATCGGGCAGGCGCCGCAAGGCATAGGCCAGCAGCAGGGCCAGGGCCACGGCCAGCGCGGCGCTGAGCAGGCCCAGGCGCACGCTGTTGCCGGCCCAGCCCAGGAAACGGTCCCAGGGCAACTCGCCCCAGTCGGCCAGCAGGGGACGGAACATGAAGAGCACCGGCGCCACGAAACCCATGACGAGCGGCAGGCCACAGACACCCCAGGCGGCGGCCAGGCGCAGGCCGCGCAGGGGCACCGGCCGTGCCTCCGCGCCGGCCTGGCGGGCGGTGCGCGAACTGACGAAACGCAGGCGCTGGCGCGAGCGGTGCTCCAGCCACAGCAGCAAGGCCACCAGCGCCAGCAGCAGGGTGGCCAGCTGGGCGGCGGCGATGCGGTTGTCCATGGCCAGCCAGGCCTTGTAGATGCCGGCGGTGAAGGTCTGGATGCCGAAGTAGCTGGCCACGCCGAAGTCAGCCAGCGTTTCCATCAGCGCCAGCGCCACACCGGCGGCCACGGCCGGCCGCGCCAGCGGCAAGGCCACCTCGCGGATGCGGCGAGACAAGGGAGCGCCCAGCAGGCGGGCCGCTTCCATGAGATGGCTGGCGCGCTCGGCCAGCGCTGTGCGCGCCAGCAGGTAGACGTAGGGATAAAGCGCGAAGGTCAGCACCCAGGCCGCACCCGCCGTGTTGCGGATCTCGGGAAACAGGCGTCCCTGCAGGCCGGTGGCCGCGCGCAGCCAACTCTGCAAGGGGCCGCTGTACTGCAGGAAGTCGGTGTAGGCATAGGCCACCACATAGGCCGGCATGGCCAGGGGCAGCAGCAGCGCCCATTCGAAAAAACGCCGGCCCGGGAAGTCGAACAGCGTGACCGCCGCCGCCGACGAGAGCCCCACCGTGATCACGCCCACGGTCACCAGCAGGCAGAGCCAGAAGGTGGTGGCCAGGTAATCGGGCAGCACGGTGCGCGCCATCTCCAGCAGGATCTCCGTGGCCTGGGTGCCGGGCACGCCACCGGGCAGCCAGGCCCCCAGCAGGGCCAGCACGGGCAGCATCAGGGCGGCGGTGAAGAGCAGCAGGAAGAGATGACGGAGCCGTCGCAATGGCATGGAGTGGATCCGTAGAGGGTTGCAAGGTGTAATGAGAATTGTAAGCATCTACAATAAGAGGCTTGGGCGCTCAGTCGCGCACAGGCCTACATCATGTTCCTCGAAGTCTCCCAGCTCGAAGTCCGTTATCCCGGCGCGGCCCAGGCCGCCGTGCAGGGCGTGTCGCTGGGCCTGCGCGCGGGCGACATCGGCGTGCTGATCGGGCCTTCGGGCTGCGGCAAGACCACGTTGCTGCGCGCGGTGGCCGGGCTGGAGCCGGTCAGCGGCGGCGAGATCCGCCTCTCGGGCCTGGTGGTCGGCAGCGCCAGCACCCAGCTGGCGCCGGAAGAGCGCCGCATCGGCATGGTGTTCCAGGACTACGCCCTCTTCCCGCACCTGGACGTGGGACGCAACGTGGCCTTCGGCATCGCCCATCTGCCCAAGGCTGAGCGTGCCTTGCGCGTGCGCGAGGTGCTGGCCCTGGTGGGCCTGGAAGGCAGCGAGTCGCGCTACCCGCATGAGCTCTCCGGTGGCCAGCAGCAGCGCGTGGCACTGGCGCGTGCGCTGGCCCCGCGCCCGCAGCTGCTGCTGCTGGATGAACCCTTTTCCAACCTGGACGTGGAGCTGCGCGAGCGCCTGGCGCACGAGGTGCGCAACATCCTCAAGGCGGCCCAGGCCACGGCCCTGTTCGTCACACATGACCAGCTCGAGGCCTTTGCCATCGGCGACACCATCGGCGTCATGCACGAAGGCCGCCTGCACCAGTGGGACGACGCCTACACGCTCTACCACCGGCCGGCCACACGTTTCGTGGCCGACTTCATCGGCCACGGCGTGTTCGCGCCGGCCACCATCCGGGAAGTGAACCGGCAGATCGTGGTGCAGACGCCGCTGGGTGAGCTGACCGACGTGGCCGAGTGTCCCCTGCCCTGTGCTTTTTCCGGCGGCGAATGCGACGTGCTGCTGCGTGCCGACGACATCGTGCATGACGACGATGCGCCGGTGAAAGCCGAGATCGTGCGCAAGGCCTTCCGCGGTTCGGAGTTCCTCTACACCCTGCGCCTGGCCGGCGGCCAGACCGTGCTGGCCCATGTGCCCAGCCACCACGACCACAGGATCGGCGAGTGGATCGGCATCCGGCCGCAAGTGGACCACGTGGTGACCTTCAACCGCGCCTGCTCGCTGCGCGACGGTGCGATCTGCGAGAAGCCCTGTTCCGGACAGACCGTCGCCTGCGAAGACTTGCGCTGAAGCCTCAGTGCGACGCGGGCAACTCGCGCAATTGCATGATGGTCTGGCGCAAACCGGCCGCCCAGGTCCGGCGCTCGCGCCCCTGAGCAGTCTGCGGCTCACCAAAGACGATGCGCACCGTGATGCCGCGTGCGCGCACGGTGCGCCAGACCGAACCCAGCAAGGTGTCGTCCCCCACATAACAGGGCGCCAGGCTGCGCTCGCCGCTGCGGGTGTCGATGAACTGCAGGGCCACGGGCTGCACCGGCGAACCGGCCGCGATGGCCGCCTGCAGCAGGTTGGCATGGAAGGGCAGCAGGTCCACCCCGTCGCTGGTGGTGCCTTCAGGAAACACGGCCAGCACGTCACCGGCACGCAGGCTGTCGGCCATGTGGTGCACCACGCGCATGGCGTCGCGGCGCGACTCGCGCTGGATGAAGAGTGTGCCCACGCCGCTGGCGAGGGCGCCGATCAGCGGCCAGGCCTGGACATCGGCCTTGGAGACGAAGCGGCAGAAGCGTGCCGCGTGCAGGGAGGTAATGTCCAGCCAGGAGATATGGTTGGCCACCAGCAGCAGCGGGCCGGGCAAGGCGGCATCCCCCTGCACTTCGAGGCGGATGTCCAGGCGCGCGAGCATCTCGCGGGACCAGACCTGCACACGGATGGCACGCTGCTCCTCACTCAGGCGCGGGAAACGCAGCAGGATGGTCAGCAGGCCCGCGATGATGTGCGCGAACGCACGCCACAGGCGCCAGGCGGCGCGCAGGCGGGAAACCTGCGCGGATTGCTTAGCCCCCACGCTCACGCACTCCCTGTTGTTTGCTGCCCCCCGGGGGGGCGCGAGTCGCCTTGGGGCGGCCCGGCGGCGACTCAGCTGCTCTGGTACGCAATCTGCCCACCCACGATTGTAGAGCGCACGCGCGCGGGCAGCTCATAACCGGCAAAGGGCGTGTGCTTGCCCTGGCTGCGCAGGGCCTGCGGCGATACCGTCCACTCAGCCTGCGGGTCGAACACACAGACATCGGCCACACCACCCACCACCAGTTGGCCGGCGCTGGCCTGCAGGGTGCCCAGGGCACTGCCCAGCACGCGGGCCGGTTCGCTGGTGAGCACGGCCAGGGCGCGCGTGAGGCCCACGCCGCTTTCCTGGCCCCACTTGAGGGCCAGGCTCAGCAGCAACTCCACGCCGGTGGCACCGGGCTCGCTCTCGGCAAAGGGCAGCATCTTGGCGTCCTCGTCGACGGGCGTGTGGTCGGACACCAGGGCATCGATCGTCCCGTCGGCCAGGCCCTCGCGCAAGGCGTCGCGATCGGCCTGTTGCCGCAAGGGCGGATTGAGTCGCATACGGCTGTCGAAATAGCCGATGTCGTTATCGGTCAGGTGCAGGGAGTTGATGCTCACGTCGCAGGTCACGGGCAGGCCTGCGTCCTTGGCCCCTCTGACCAGCGCCAGACCGGCCGCGCTGCTGAGACGACACAGGTGCACGCGCGCGCCGGTGCTGCGCATCAGGTCGAAGATGGTGTGCAAGGCGATGGTCTCGGCCGCCACCGGCACCCCCGAGAGGCCCAGGCGTGTGGCCAGCGCGCCGCTGGCTGCCACGCCCTGGCCCAGGTAGTGGTCGTTCGGCCGCAGCCAGACCGCATAACCGAAGGTGCTGGCGTACTGGAAGGCGCGCTGCAGGATCTGGGTGTTGACCAGAGGCACGTCGGCCTGGCCGAAGGCCACGCAGCCGGACTCGGTGAGCTCGACCATCTCGGTCAGGATCTCGCCCTGCAGGTTGCGCGTGAGCGCCCCGATGGGGAAGACACGCGCCTGGTGCAGTTTTTCGGCACGGAACTTGAGCATCTCGACCAGGCCCGGCTCATCGAGCACGGGGTCGGTGTCCGGCGGGCAGGCCAGGCTGGTGACACCGCCGGCGACCGTGGCGGCCATCTCGGATTCGAGCATGCCCTCATGCTCGTGGCCGGGCTCGCGCAGGCGCACGGTCAGATCGATCAGGCCGGGAGCCACGACGCAGCCGCCCGCCTCGACCACACGATTGGGCGCGAAATCGGCCGGCACCTTGCCGATGGCGACGATACGGCCGGCGGCAATGGCCACATCGGCGATCTCGTCACGGTTGCTGGCGGGATCGATGACACGGCCGCCCTTGATCAACAGTTTCATTCTGGTTTGCTCCCGCTCATGCTTCATTCCCGGCCACGATGCTCATCACCGCCATGCGCACCGCGATGCCGAAGGTGACCTGCGGCAGGATCACGCTCTGCTTGCCGTCCACCACATTGGAGTCGATCTCGACGCCACGGTTGATCGGGCCCGGGTGCATGACGATGGCGTCCGGCTTGGCCAGCTGCAGCTTCTCGGGCGTGAGGCCGAAACTCTTGAAGTATTCCTGGCTGGAAGGCAGCAAGGCCCCGCTCATGCGCTCGTTCTGCAGGCGCAGCATGATGATGACGTCCGCTCCCTTGATCCCCTCCTCCAGCGTGTGGCAGACGCGCACACCCATGGGCGCCATGGTGGCGGGCACCAGGGTCTTGGGGCCGACCACACGCACCTCGGCGCAGCCCAGGGTGGTGAGTGCATGGATGTCGGAGCGCGCCACGCGCGAGTGCAGCACGTCACCGACGATGGCCACCGTGAGGTTGGAAAAATCCTTCTTGTAATGCCGGATGGTGTACATGTCCAGCAGCCCCTGGGTGGGGTGGGCGTGGCGACCGTCGCCGGCATTGACCACGTGCACGTGCGGTGCCACATGCTGGGCGATCAGGTAGGGCGCACCGGACTCGCTGTGGCGCACCACAAAGAGGTCGGCCGCCATGGCGCTCAGGTTGGCGATGGTGTCGAGCAGCGACTCGCCCTTGGAGGCCGAGGAGCGTGCGATGTCGAGGTTGATGACGTCGGCCGAGAGGCGGGTGGCGGCGATCTCGAAGGTGGTGCGCGTGCGCGTGGAGTTCTCGAAGAAGAGATTGAACACGCTCTTGCCCCGCAGCAGCGGCACCTTCTTCACTTCGCGGTCGCTGACGCTGACGAAGTTGGTTGCGGTGTCCAGGATGTGCGTGAGGATGTCGCGCGGCAGTCCTTCGGTGGACAGCAGGTGGATCAGCTCGCCGTGCTTGTTGAGTTGGGGGTTGCGTTTGTACAGCATGGGTCTGGCCTGGGTCGGTGCAGTCAGTGGGGCAGGGGACGGGCGGGATGCATCATGCCGCCTCCACCTTGAAGCTGAAGCGGTCGCTCTTGTCGCGCGCCAGCGCCAGCGACTGGTCGGCCGCCAGCGCCACACGCGCGGCCGCAAAATCGGCCTGGATGGGCAGTTCGCGTCCACCGCGGTCCACCAGCACGGCCAGCTTGATGTCGGCCGGCCGGCCGTAATCGAACAACTCGTTGATGACGGCGCGGATGGTCCGGCCGGTGTAGAGCACGTCATCGAGCACGATGATCCGCGCCTCGTTGACGTCGAAGGGCAGCACGGTCTGGCCGCCACCGGCCAGGCCGCGCTGCGCGAAGTCGTCGCGGTGCATGGCCGAGGAGATGGTGCCATGCTCGACGGAGAGCTTGAGGTCGCGCTGCAGGCGTTCGGCCAGCCAGGCCCCGCCCGAGGTCACGCCGACCAGGCGCGTGTCCGGCGTGCACAGGCCCTGCACTCCGCGCAGCAGTTCGCGGTACAGGGCTTCGGCATCGAGTGTGAGGGTACTCATTCCAGGTTCCTCAAAAACTGTTCCAGGATGACACAGGCCGCCCCCGCGTCGGCATCCGCCGCACCAACGGCCAGGGCTTCGGTGGTGCTGTAGCGTTCGTCGACCTCGTAGACCGGCAGGCCGAAACGGCCGCGCAGCTGACGCGCAAACTTCTGTGCCCGCGCCGTATTCTCGTGCGGCGCGCCGTCGGGATGGAAAGGCACGCCGACCACCAGCGCATCGGGTTGCCACTCCTTGAGCCGCTCGGCGATGCGTTCGAAGCGGGCATCCCCCTCGGCACGGATGGTGGGCTGGGGCTGGGCCTGGCGCAGCAGCCGGTTGCCGACCGCGACACCGGTGCGCTTGAGACCGAAATCCAGAGCGAGAAAACTTTGCTGTGTTGCCGGCACCAAGGTCACCACGGCCGTCGTGCTCATGCATGCCCCACATCGGGTGAGAGCATCCAGGCCTGCAGGCCCAGCAGGGACAGCGCCTTGTCGTAGCGTTGTGCCACCGGCGTCTCGAAGATCACGATGGGGTCGGCGTGGACGATGAGCCAGCTGTTCTCCCCGATTTCCGACTCCAGCTGGCCCTGGCCCCAGGCCGAATAACCCAGCGACACCAGCACGCGGCTTGGGCCGGCCCCGGTGGACAGGGCCTCGAGCACGTCGCGTGAGGTGGTCATTTCCAGCCCGCCGGGAATCATCATGGTGGAGGCGTAGACCGGTTCCGGTTTTTCGGCTGCCGGCTCCTGCAAGGCTTCGTGCAGCACAAAACCCCGTTCGGTCTGCACGGGCCCCCCATGGAACACGGGGGCATCCCTGAGGTCGGCACGGCCCAACGGGAGTTCGACCTTGTCAAACAGGCCTTGCAGCTTGATGTCGGTGGGTTTGTTGATCATCAGGCCCAGTGCCCCGCGCTCGCTGTGCTCGCAGAGGTAGACCACACTTTTGGAAAAAGTCTCGTCGGCCAGACCGGGCATGGCGATCAGGAAATGATTCGTGAGGTTGATGGGTGCAGAATCATCGGCCATGTTTCGATTTTAACGGTGATATGCAAAAAACCCTGGATTCCGGTCTGGTCTGGTTCCGGCGCGACCTGCGGGTCGACGACCACGCGGCCCTGCACCGAGCCCTGCAGCAGTGCCAGCGCGTCTATTGCGCCTTCATTTTCGACCGTGACATTCTGGACCCGCTACCGCGCAGCGACCGCCGGGTGGAGTTCATCCGGGCTTCCCTGGTCGAGCTGGATACGGAATTGCGCGCGCTGGCCGGGCAAGAAGAAGCTGGCCTCATCGTCCAGCACGGCCACGCTACCGAAACGCTGCCCGCCCTGGCCCAGGCTTTGGGTGTGCAGGCCGTGTATGCCGCGCACGACTACGAGCCGCAAGCCCAGGCGCGCGATGCCCGGGTCCGTGGCGCGCTGGCCAGCCTGGGCATTGCCCTGCACACCTGCAAGGACCACGTGATCTTCGAGGGCCGCGAGGTCCTCACCGGCGACGGCACACCCTACACCGTCTTCACACCCTACAAGAAAGCCTGGCTGGCGCGGCTGATGGCCACGCAGTTGCCGGTGTTCGACTGCGCAGCGCTGGCCGCTGGCCTGGCCCCGCGTCCCGAATACCTGCGCCATCCCGTGCCGACGCTGGCCGAACTTGGTTTTGAGGCCGGCAACCTGGCCCAGCTCAGGATACCGGCCGGCAGCAGCGGTGCCCGCCAGCTGTACACTGATTTCCTCGGGCGCATGGACCAGTACCAGGACACACGCGATTTCCCAGCCCTCAAGGGCCCGAGCTACCTGGGTGTGCACCTGCGCTTTGGCACGGTGTCGCTGCGCCGCCTGGTCAGCACGGCACAGCAGCGCAGTCAGCAGGGCAGTGCCGGCGCCGCGACCTGGCTCAGCGAGTTGGTCTGGCGCGATTTCTACTTCCAGATCCTGGCCAATTTCCCGCACGTGGCGGCGCATGCCTTCAGGCCGGCCTATGACGCGATTCAATGGGAACAAGGCGCCCATGCCCAAGCCCTCTACGCCGCCTGGTGCGAGGGCCGCACGGGTTACCCCATCGTCGACGCGGCCATGGCCCAGCTCAACCAGAGCGGCTATATGCACAACCGCCTGCGCATGGTGGCGGGCAGCTTCCTGGTGAAAGACCTGGGCATCGACTGGCGCTGGGGCGAACGTTATTTCGCCGAGAAGCTCAACGACTTCGAATTGGCGTCCAACAACGGCGGCTGGCAGTGGGTGGCTTCCAGTGGCTGTGATGCGCAGCCCTGGTTCCGCATCTTCAACCCGATCAGCCAGAGCAAAAAGTTCGACCCGCAGGGTCGTTTCATCCGCCGTTACCTGCCGCAGCTCGCGGCCCTGCCCGATGCCGCGCTGCACGCACCCTGGCTGGCCAGTCCGGTCGAGCTGGCCGCCGCCGGCGTGACCCTGGGCAGTGCTTACCCCCTGCCCCTGGTCGCCCACGACGAGGCACGCGGGCAGACGCTGGCGCGCTACGCCGTGGTGCGCAAAAGCGGGGAGAAGGAAGAAAGCTGAGCCACGCAGCAAAGCCGCGTGGCTCGAACGGATCAGGCCGGGACGGCCTGCGTGCAGTAGTGCTTCACCAGGCCCAGCAGCTCGTCTTCGCCATAGGGCTTGCCCAGGTAGTGGTTCACGCCCAGCTCCTTGGCATGCTCGCGATGCTTCTCGGCGATGCGCGAGGTGATCATGATGATGGGCAGGTCGCGCAACTTGGCGTCGGCGCGGATGTTGCGTGCCAGGTCGAAGCCGTCCATGCGCGGCATCTCGATGTCGGACAACACCACCGCCGGACGCTCCTCGGCCAGGCGTTCGAGCGCCTGCAGGCCGTCTGCCGCCATGGCCACACGGTACCCCTCGCGGCGCAGCAGTCGCTGCGTGACACGTCGCACGGTGATGGAGTCGTCCACCACGAGCACCAGCGGCAGCTCGCCGCCCGTGCCCGGGGCCGCCTGTTCGGCCACCGGCAAACGGGGTTGGCCCGCCGTCGACGGTTCGCTGCTGGCCTGCTGCAGTTCGTAGGCCTTGTCGCCAAACACGGTCGCCAGCGCCACCGGGTTGTAGATCAGCACCACCGCACCCGAAGCCAGAACGGACATGCCCGCCAAGCCCGGCAGGCGCGACAGCTGCGGCCCGAGGTTCTTCACCACGACTTCCTGGTTGCCCAGCACTTCGTCGACGTGGATGGCCAGACGCTGGCCCGCACTGCGCAGCACCACCACCGGCTGGGTCTTGCCCACGTGCTCGTGGCTGCGGGTCGAGGCCTGCAGCAGCGCACCGGACCAGAAGAACGGCACCGTCTCGCCACCGTAGTCGATGCTGCCCTGGGCGTAGGCCTGCTCCAGGTCAGCGTAGCTGAGTCGGCGCACGATCTCGACCAGATTGGCCGGCACGCCGATGTTCAGCTCGCCCATGCGCAGCATGATCACCTGCGTGACGGCCGTCGTCAGGGGCAGCACCAGCTTGAAGCTGGTGCCGGCGCCGGCGGTGCTGGAGGTCTCGATGCGGCCGCCCAGGGCCTGCACCTCGGAACGCACCACATCCATGCCGATGCCACGGCCGGACAGTTCGGTCACGCTGGACGCGGTGGAGAAACCCGGCATGAAGATCATGTTGGCCGCATCCGCATCGCTGAGCGGCTGGCCCGGCGCCACCATGCCCTGGGCCAGTGCCTTCTCGCGAATGCGCGGCAGGTTGAGGCCGGCACCGTTGTCGCTGAAGACGACCGAGACGTCATTGCCTTCCTGGTGCAGGCTGATGGTGATGGTACCGGCAGCCGGTTTGCCGGCGGCCTCCCGCTGCTGCGGCGGCTCGATGCCGTGCGCCACGGAGTTGCGCAGCATGTGCTCGAAAGCCGGCGTCATGCGATCGAGCACGCCACGGTCGATTTCCATCGAACCGCCGGTGATGTCGAGCTTGACCTGCTTGCCGGCGTCCTTGGCGGCCTGGCGCACCACGCCGTAGAGGCGCTCGGAGATACCTTCGAATTCCATCATGCGCGTGCGCAGCAGGTCGCGCTGCAATTCGCGCGTCTGGCGGCCCTGGGCGATCAGGTCGTCTTCCGTTCCGGTAATGGTCTGCTGCAGGTTGCGCTGCACGGTGGCCACGTCGTTGACCGACTCGGCCATCATGCGGGTGAGTTCCTGCACGCGGGTGAAACGGTCGAACTCCAGCGGGTCGAAACCCTGCGCCGTGTCCTTGGCCTGCGCCAGGCGCGACTGCATCTGCGACTCTGCCTGAAGTTCGACGTCGCGCAGGTGGGTGCGCAGGCGGTCCAGGTTGGCGGTCAGCTCGGACAGCGAGCCGTTGAGCTGGCCCAGACGCTGGTCCAGGCGGCTACGGGTGATCATGACCTCGCCGGCCTGGTTGACCAGACGGTCCAGCAGTTGCGAGCGCACGCGCACGGTCTGCCCCGACGTGGAGCGGGCCGTGGACGGCAGCCTGGCCGGCACAGCGGGTGCCGCCACGGCCGGGCGTGCCGCCACCTGCGGGCGCTGGGCCACCTTGGCCGACGGCTCGGGCGCAGGCACAGCTGCCGGTGCGGAGACGGCGACAGGCGCCACAGCGGCGGGGCTGGGACGGGGAGCCGGAGCTTCGGGCACGTAGGCCTCTTCCACCGGACCGCGGCAGAGTTCGTCGAAGACCTGCTGCAGGCGGTCATAACGCGTGAGCAGGGGATCGATCTGCGCGGCCTGGATGAAATCGCTGCCCATCTGCTCGATGGCCGATTCCATGCGGTGCGCCATTTCGCCCAGGCGCATGGCGCCAGCGAGACGGGCGCT
>CAUPQO010000023.1:0-25752 GCA_963513295.1 uncultured Hylemonella sp. | reverse complement strand
CCGAGTCGGTGGCCGTGGATTTCCAGACAGCCGCCGCACCGGGTGCGTACCACGGCATCCGCGTCCGGGGCCGCGCCGGCATTCCGGACGCCGCGCGCGCGCGCGCCGACCACCAGTTCTGCTACGTCAACGGCCGTTACGTGCGCGACAAGGTGCTCACGCACGCCGCGCGCAGCGCTTATGAGGACGTGCTGCACGGCCACAAGCAGCCGGTCTACGCGCTGTACATCGAGATCGATCCGGCGCGCGTGGACGTCAACGTGCACCCCACCAAGATCGAGGTGCGCTTCCGCGACAGCCGCGAAGTGCACCAGGCCGTGCGCCACGCCGTGGAAAACGCCCTGGCCGCGCCGCGCGCGCAGGCCGCCGTGCACGGCGGTTCCCCGGTACCGGCCCACCTGGCCGACATTGCACGCCCCGTCGCATCCGCCCCCTGGGCGCAACCCGCTATCAATTTTGGAGCGGCCAGCACCTCGGATCGCGGCCATGAAGTGCACGACCTGGCCGCACTGTGGCAGCCTGCGTCCGCGGCATATTCCGCGCCTGCCTGGGCCGTGCGCGAGCCCGGCTCGGCGGCCCTGGCCGAGGCCAGGCCTCAGCCCACCGAAGCGACGCCCGCGGCCTGGCCCCTGGGCCGCGCCCTGGCGCAGTTGCAGGGCGTCTACATCCTGGCCGAGAATGCCCAGGGCCTGGTCGTGGTGGACATGCACGCCGCGCACGAACGCATCGTCTACGAACGGCTCAAGAACCAGCTCGACGTGCAGGCTATTTCCAGCCAGCCCCTGCTGATTCCCGCCACCTTCCCTGCCACACCGCAGGAAGTGGCCACGGCCGAGGCGCACGCCACCACCTTGTCGACCCTGGGCCTGGAGATCAGCTCCTTCTCACCCAAAACCCTGGCCGTGCGCGCCGTGCCGTCCACGCTGGCCCAGGGTGATGCGGTGGAACTGGCGCGCAGCGTGCTGGCCGAGCTGGGGCAGCACGAGGCCAGCACTGTGATCCAGCGCGCGCGCAACGAACTGCTGGCCACCATGGCCTGCCACGGCGCCGTGCGCGCCAACCGCAAGCTCACGCTCGAAGAGATGAACGCGCTGCTGCGCGACATGGAGCAGACCGAACGCTCCGACCAGTGCAACCACGGCCGGCCGACCGGGCGGCAGGTGACGTTGAAGGATCTGGATGCGTTGTTTTTGCGCGGGCGTTAGCTTCTGACGTGAGCGGATGCCGAAAGCAATCCGCGCTTGACTGAGTTGTCAACCCGTAGAGCACTCAGGTACCACAGCGCTATCTGAGGAACACGTAAATCCCGACTATCCCAATGATCGTCGCGAGCACAAGTAACCAGACACCGCAGAAGGCCAGAGTCGCAGCGATGTAACCAGGCCCATCGACCTCGGCAGCAATCGCAAACACGTCCAGGCTCATGAGCAACTTGGGGTTAGCTAGAAAGAGCTTTCGATACTCGCCGAATGCCACCCACGCCAACCCAAGCATCGCAACCGCCAAGCCAGCCATGCTGAGAGGGACCAGAAGCAGCTCCAGCATGTTGAGGTTTAACGTAAAGGTAAGGAACGCCGCTTTGGCGGCGTCCCAGCGCAGCGAAGCGGAGCGGTCTTGACCGCCGGGTTAGGGCTAGGAGGCATCATGAAGCACATTAGTTGGGAACCAAAGGATGACATTAGGGTTTTTGAGCTGGCACAGGCCCTAAAGCCGGTGCGTGGTTTGTTGTTGCATCGGCAGACGCTTGAGAACTTGCCTGAGTGCGCCCGAAGGCACTGGAAGGAAGCAGCGCCCCAACAGCCTGTAAAGCGAAGCCGATCACGATTAACAATATGGCTGCGTGCGAAATTTTGTCGTATAGCTTGGCTTTTTTCTTTTCGTTCTCGTCCTCGCCCTCCAGAACAAGGTATGAGTGTCCGCTGCGACGAACGTCTGGAGGAAGACCAAACCGCCACAAGAGAAGGACGCCAATAATGTCGAGGCACAACCCAAAAGCCGATATTTCGGAGCTGCTAATCATTGATAGCCCTAACGAGGCTGTGCAATAAGTCCCACCATGGCCGCAGCATGGTGTTTTTGGGGGTGCTTGACCCCTTGCCTGATCGACGATTGTGCAATACAGAACGATCTGGGAGGTCGATTTTCAAACAAGCGATTCATCAAATTGCCTTTTTTGGTTCTTGGACAGTCTCAACGTCGCGCATGAGCCGCCGAGCAAGCGGGCAAAGCCCGCTTGCGAAGGTCGGCCTCGATGCACTTGTTAGCTGACGGACTCACTATCACCTCGGTCGATTGGACATGATTCCAGCGGCGGGGATATTGGTCGCTTTGCGTGAGCGTACGCGCCTGCCACTACTGAGGCGAACCCAAAAGTCCTGTTCGTGCCCCGATTGAAACTCGGGCAACAGAGCCTTGTGCCCCAGCCAGGTGTACCAAACACCTTCCGGTGGAATTGTGGGGTGCGGTTCGATTTCAGAGTTCATGACTGGAATCTCCGTATCGCCAGCCATGAACAATACGTGGGTAACAACGGCATTCCGACTAGGTGACCGATTTGTCACTGTAACTACGTAAGCCTGCTGCGGCGGATTCACGGGCTCACCAATGATAGCCACGTGCGCCGTTACATCCACGCTTTGCACTAAACCGAGCAGCTTCCACAGCCAGCCGAGGATCGGATCGGTCGCGTCAAGCCAGTTCATTCGTCAGCTAACGTAATGCATATCGCACGCCGTGCCGGATAAAACGGCCACCGCGGTCCAATTTAGCGCCCTGAAATCGCGCCAAGCTCTTGATTCTCAAGAACATTACCGAACCTCCAATCGGGTGCCAGCCCGACAAATAAACCGACAAACCCGGCAGCATCCTAGTGCAGAGACGGGCGCTTGCCTATCCCCCATAAGGGGCAGATCAGCTCACCCGCTCCACCTCATAGGTCTGCCTGTGCCCCCGCGCTGCATAGTCACGCGCCACCGCCTCCGCCGCCTCGCGCTCGCGGAAGTACCACATGGGCAGGCGGTTGCCGTTGTCGTCCAGCCGGACCAGCAACCAGGGCTTGGGGCCCAGCTGATCCGAGACCCAGGGCAGTTGCTCCTCACCTAGGCCCAGGGCCGCGCAGAGCCGCGGCAGGCAAAGGCCCGGCGCCGGCACGTCGCCGCGCACCCAGACCTGCACCAGACCGGAAGACGGCTGCTCTTGCAGGCGCAGCACGTCACCTTCCAGCTGCAGCACCAAGGGGGTCCACGACTCTGCCATCGCGAGCCCGAGCTGCTGTGCCGTGGCGCCCAGGCTCAACGGCAGCAGGCACAAAGGTGCTTCAGAGCCGTTGGCACACCATTCATGGTCGGACAGGGCAACGATCATGCCCGCCAGCATGCCCGCTTCGGGCCTGGGCGGCAAGCCGGGGATCGGTCAAGCGGGCAGGCGTAACTGTGTACCTAGAGCCGGAGTGGCGCCGCCCTCCAGCCGGAAGGAGGCGGCCAGTTCGGCGAGCTGGCGCGCCTGCTCCTGCAGTGCACCGGAGGCGGCCGAGGTCTCTTCGACCAGGGCCGCGTTCTGCTGCGTGACGCTGTCGAGCTGGGTGACGGCCGCGTTGATCTGGCCGATGCCGCTGGACTGCTCGCGGCTGGCGGTGGCGATCTCGGCGACGATGTCGGCCACGCGCCGGATGCCCTGCACGATCTCCTGCATGGTCGTGCCGGCGCTGGCCACCTGCTCGGAACCCATGCCCACCTTGGCCACGGAATCGTCGATCAGGCTCTTGATCTCCCTGGCCGCTTCGGCGCTGCGCTGCGCCAGCGCGCGCACCTCAGCGGCCACCACGGCAAAGCCGCGGCCCTGCTCGCCGGCGCGCGCGGCCTCGACGGCGGCGTTGAGCGCCAGGATGTTGGTCTGGAAGGCGATACCGTCGATGACGCTGATGATGTCGGCAATCTTGCGCGAGGATGCGTTGATGCCGTCCATGGTCTGCACCACCTGGGCCATGACCTGGCCGCCGCGGCTGGCCACCTGCGACGCGGAACCGGCCAGTTCATTGGCCTGGTGTGCGTTCTCGGCGTTGTGCTTGACGGTGCTGGACAGCTGCTCGGACGCCGAGGCGGTCTGCTCCAGCGAGTTGGCCTGCTGCTCGGTGCGGTTGGAGAGGTCCAGCGTGCCGGCCGCCACCTGGCCGGCGGCGCTGGCGATGGCGCCCGAGCCCTGCTGTACCTGGCTGATGACGCGCTGCAGGTTCAGCCGCATGTTTTCCATCAGCTGCAGCAGGCGGCCGATTTCGTCGTCGCCATCCTGCGCAATACGGCGTGAGAGGTCACCATCGGCGATGTCGGACGCCGCCTGGTCGGCCTGCGCAAAGCCGGTCTTCATGCGTCGCATGAGCAGCACGGTCAGCAGCGTGCCAGGGATGCCACCCAGCACGGCCGTCAACACGAAGATCAGCATGGCATTTCGGTAGCGGCTGTCGGCCTGCCGGGCTGCTTCTTGCGCCAGCTCGACTTGATACTCGCGAAAGGCAACCAGCGCCTTGACGGCCGCCTCGGCCTCGTTGCGCCCGGCACTCAGGAAGGCGGCCATGGTGGCCGGCGAGAAATCGCCCTTGGCGACGGCCTCCACAGCCGCGTCGAGCTTGGCGCGCCAGGGCTCGCGCGCCGCACGGGCGCCCGCCAGCAACTCGCGGCCTTTGTCGCCACTCACGGCGGCCTCCATCTGCTGGAAGACCTCGTTGGCCTTGGCACGATTGTTGGCAATTGCGCCGGTGTGCAGGGTGACGGGATGGTCGTGGATGGCGGCCAGGGGCCCCTCGGGCGCGTGCTGGAAGGCCAGCAGCACCTGCATGCGGTTCTGAACGATGGCGTTGATCGAGGCGTCGGCCAGCAGGGCGGACTTCATCGCCTCGCCGTGCACCATCTCCAGGCTGTTGCGAGCCGAGCGCAGCCCCCAGAAGCTGACCCCGACCACCAGAGTGAAGACGATCCAGTAGATGACGACGACGGCCAGGAAACGTTGGGAGATGGAATATTTGTTCAGCATGGCTCGGCAATCCAGAGAGCAGCCCCAATATTAACCACGGCTGACCTGGGTCAGCGGAAAGAAAAGCGCGGCAACAGTGACGCATCTCACGGCCGGGGCGCGACGAAGGATAACGCCCGACTCAGACCCCCTCATGGCGCAAGGCACCTTGGCCCCCGGTGCAGCGGCCGAAGGAGCATCGTGCCAGGCTCAGCGGCTGCAGGCAGAGCGGCACCTGCGAGCCCTTGGCACACCACTCGCCGTCGCTCAGACGCCTGGCCATGGCCTGCGAGCCGCAGCTAGCGGGTCTCCGCCACCGTCACGTGCTCAACGGTAGCGCCCTGCACCCGTTCCATGCCGGCGTCGAAGGCCAGGCGCAGATCGCTGTCGTTCCAGCCCATGCCCGGGCACTGGCCGAGGTGGTAGGTCCAGTAGCCCTTGCCCTGCTCGTCCGGAGCGCCCAGCAGTTCCTTGACCTGCTGCGCCGACTTGCCGTCGAGCACGGCCTTCTCCAGCAGGTCCAGGGCCATGATGCTGCGCACGCAGGCGGGTTCGTTGGCGCCCTCCGCGGGCTGCTTCCACACCAGGGGGTCAAAGGGCATGGGCGGGTAGGCCGGGCGCTTGTAGTTCCACAGCAGCCAGCCGCCCGCCAACACGATGAGAAACAGCAGCACCACCAGCCGGTGCCTGAGCTTGATCTTGTTCAGTGACATAGGCAAACACCCTCTCCTTCAACCCGGCCGCCGCTGCTCCGGCCGCACGCGGCTGGCCAGCAGTGCATCGGCCGCATCGATGTCCACCGCCTGGCCGCTGCTGTCCACCAGCGGTTGCTCGTAGTCGTTCCAGCCGCGCACGCCGGTCTTGAGCGAAACCACCTTGCCGAACCCCATGCGCTGCATCGTGTGGGCGGCCAGCACACTGCGGTTGCCCGAACGACAGATCACCACGATCTCGCGTTCGCGCCCGCCGGCCAGTTCGGGCACGGTGTCGTCGTAGTCCCAGTCGCAGGCCGATTCCAGGATGCCGCGCGGCACGTGGATGGAGCCGGCAATGTGCGCGGCATCAAATTCCGCTGGCTCGCGGATGTCGAGCAACAGCGGTGGCGTGGGCTGGCGAAGCTGCTCCGTCAGGTCCCAGGGCATGATTTCACGGACCTCGGTGAGGCATTCGACAAGCAAGTCTGTGTAGTGTTTCATGGCAGCGGCGCAAGGAGCGCAAGGCAGAGGCCTTGCATCCTAGCCCGCCCCCGGGCCGGGCACCATAGCCCGAACGGGTGATGCCCGCCGGGCCAGCCTGCGGCACTCAGAGCCGGATGCGGGCGGCATACTCCCGCAGCTTCTCCAGCCCCGGCTCCTGGCGCGGCCAGATCAAGTCGGCCCCGTCACCCGCATGACGCGGCAGCACATGGATGTGCACATGGGGCACGGTCTGCCAGCCGGCCGGTTTGTTGGTCTGCAGCAGGGTCATGCCCTCGGGCTCGAAGGCCGCCTGCACCGCCTTGGCCACACGCGTGGCGATGGCAAACAGATGCGCGGCCTCGGCTTCCTCCAGCTCCATCACGGTCTCGACCTGGCGTTTCGTGGCCACCAGCACATGGCCGGGGTTGACCTGGCCGGCGTCCATGAAGGCGATGACCCGCTCATCTTCGTAGACGACAACGGCCGGGATCTCGCGGCGGATGATGCGGGTGAAAACGCTGTCGGTCATGGCGGGTCTCGGCAAGGGCGGGATGGGCGGCAGGATTCAGGGGTTTTGTACGGGCCGCCCTGAACTTTCCGGCCACCCGGCGCATCATAGAACCCCATGAAACGCTGGTTCTTCCTGCTGCTCGCCCTGCTCACCGCCTTTGCCCTGGTCACGGGCTGCGCCACCCTCGACGAAAAACAGCGCGGCTGGATCTTCCAGCCTTCGGATCGCAGCTGGTGGCGCGGCGACGAAGCCGCCCAGGGCATGAGCGATGTCTGGATAGCCTTCAACTCGCAGGAGACCGGCCAGCCCGTCAAGCTGCACGGCCTGTGGCTGGCGCACCCCAAGCCCCATGCCCCCGTGCTGCTCTACCTGCACGGCGCGCGCTTCAACGTGGTGGGCTCGGCCTTCCGCGCGCGCCGCATGCAGGAACTGGGCTTCTCGGTGCTGGCGGTGGACTACCGCGGCTTCGGCAAGAGCTCGCAGGAACTGCCCTCGGAGAGCATGGCCTACGAGGACGCCCGCGCCGCCTGGGACTGGCTGGGCCGGCAATACCCGGGCCGGCCCCGCTACATCTTCGGCCACTCCCTGGGTGGCGCCATCGCCATCGAGCTGGCCGCGCAGGTCGAAGACGAGTACGGTACGGTAGTGGAAGGCACCTTCACCTCCATCCCCGACGTGGTCAGCAGCTTCAAGTGGGGCTGGCTGCCCGTGGGCCCGCTGATCACCCAGCGCTTCGAGGCCGTCAAGCGCGTGCCCGACGTCGGCTCCCCCCTGCTGGTGGTGCACGGTGCCAACGACAACTTGATCCCGCCCGAACTGGGCCGCAAGCTTTTTGACGCCGCCACGGGCCGCAAGGCCTTTGTGCTGGTCGAAGGCGGCTCGCACCACAACACCAACTCGGTGGGACAGGCGCAGTACCGGGTGGCGCTGAACAAGCTGTTCGGTTTGCGCTGAGCAAGGGCAAGGCCGACGGCCTGCGGCAAGGCTGTCGCGCGAACTCAGGGTATGCCCTGATCTGGTAGTCTCGGGGCCGATGTCCCTCCCGTCTCCTGCGGCTCCCGCATCCGCCATGTCCCCCGCCCTGATCGTGCTCTTCCTGTCCCTGCTGCTGGGCTTGCAGCCGATCACCACCGACCTGTACCTCCCGGCCCTGCCCGCGCTGACCGAGGGCTTCGGCGCCACGCTGCCGCAGGCGCAGCTCACGCTCACCGCGCTGCTGCTGGCCTTCGGCCTTTCGCAGCTGGTCTGGGGGCCGATCTCGGACCGTTACGGGCGCCGGCCCGTCCTGCTCTGGGGCCTGCTGGCCTATGTGCTGGCCTCGGTGGTCAGCACGCTGGCGCCCACCATGGAGCTGCTGATCGCCGCGCGAGTGCTGCAGGGCGCGGCCATGGGCGCGGGCGTGATGTGCGCGCGCGCCATCGTGCGCGACCTGTACAAGCCCGTGGACGGGGCGCGCATGATGTCCAAGGGCCTGACCGGCCTGGGCGTGATCGCCTGCCTCAGCGGGCCGCTGGGCGGCCTGCTGTCGGGCTGGATCGGCTGGCGCTTCGCCCTGCTGGCGCTGGCCGTGTTCGGCGCCGCCACGCTGGCGCTGGTGCTGTGGCGCTTCGAGGAGACCATCCCGCAGAAGAACCCGCAGGCGCTGCAGCCCGTCAACCTGTTGCAGACCTGGGGCGGCATCGTGCGCCACCCGACTTTCTGGGCCTGGTCGGCGCTGTCGGCCGCCTCCTACGGCGGCCTGTTCACGGTGCTGGCCTCCTCGTCCTTCGTCTTCATCGACGTGCTGGGTGTC
Source organism: uncultured Hylemonella sp. (assembly GCA_963513295.1). Classification (GTDB taxonomy): domain Bacteria; phylum Pseudomonadota; class Gammaproteobacteria; order Burkholderiales; family Burkholderiaceae_C; genus Hylemonella. The sequence continues at coordinate 17,267 of CAUPQO010000023.1, read as the reverse complement.
TCGCGGCCAGCTTATGGTTTCATCATGAGTTCGGTGTCCCTCACCTACATCCTCGGCACCCTGGCCTGCCGCCGCCTGCTGCCGCGCTTCGGCGTGCGGCGCACCGTGGCGCTGGCGGCCGGCTTCACGCTGGCCGGCGGCACGCTCATGGGCGTCTTTGCGCTGGCCGGCCTGCACAACGGCTGGACCATCATGGGGCCCTTCTACCTCTTCATGCTGGCGCATGGCGTGCACCAGCCCTGCAGCCAGAGCGGCGCCGTGGGCCCCTTCCCCTACGCGGCCGGCGCGGCTTCGGCGCTCAACGGTTTCCTCATGGCCCTCGGGTCCTTCATCGTCGGCAGCGTGCTGGGCGAGATCATGGACGGCACGGCGCGCCCGCTGATGTACGGCGTGTGGTTCTGGAGCGTGATGATCGCGCTCACCGCCTGGACCCTGGTACAGAAACATGGCAAATCCGAGCACTGATCTGCCACGCTGCCTGGCCATCGCCGGGCCGACGGCTTCGGGCAAGACGGCCGCGGCCCTGGCCATCGCGGCCGAACTGCCGGTGGAGATCATCAGCGTCGATTCGGCCCTGGTCTATCGCGGCATGGACGTGGGTACGGCCAAACCCAGCGCAGCCGAACTGGCCGCCGTGCCGCACCACCTGATCGACATCCGCGACCCGCTGCAGGCCTACAGCGCGGCCGAGTTCGTGGCCGACGCCACGCAGCTCATCCATGCCATCCACGCCCGCGGCCGGCACCCGCTGCTGGTGGGCGGCACCATGCTCTACTTCAAGGCCCTGTTCGACGGCATCGACGACATGCCGCGCGCCGACGCAGGAATACGCGCGCAGATCGAGGCCGAAGCAACCGAACTGGGCTGGCCGGCCCTGCACGCCGAACTGATGCGGGTGGACCCGCTCACGGCCGCGCGCCTGGCCCCGGGTGACTCGCAGCGCATCCAGCGCGCGCTGGAGGTGTACCGGGTCTCGGGGCGTCCCCTGTCGTCCTTCCACACCCGCCGCGCCGAAACGCAGCCTTCGGCCATGGCACAGGCCATCACGCTGATCTCGCTGGAGCCGGCCGACCGCGCCTGGCTGCACGCGCGCATCGCGCAGCGTTTCGACGCCATGCTGGCCGCCGGCCTGCTGGACGAGGTGCAGCGCCTGCGCGCGCGCGGCGACCTGCACGCCGAGCTGCCCTCCATGCGCTGCGTGGGTTATCGCCAGGCCTGGGACTATCTGGAGGCGCACGAGGCCCGCGGACTGGACGGCAGCTTCCCCCTGAGCGAGTTGCGCGAGCGCGGCATCGCCGCCACGCGCCAGCTGGCCAAGCGCCAGATCACCTGGCTGCGGTCCATGCCGCAACGCCGTGTGGTGGCCTGCGATGCGCCCGACGCTCTGCAACAAGTGTTGCAAATCGCGCGTGACTGGGCCGCCACAAGGGCCGCCTAGGCCCCGGTAATTCGTTACCATGGCCCCACGCAACCGGGCCAATATCGCGCAGACCTCCGGAGGAACGCAGCACATGGACATGAACAGACGCTTGCTATTGGGCACCGCCGGCGCCCTGACCTTGTCGGCCTGCAGCACGCAGCAGATGGTGACCCTCGCCACGTCCAGGAGCCCGGAATCGGCCCTGCGCAACATGGCACAGAGCCGGGTCAACTCCTATGCCTACAACCCCCAACTCGCGCTGGCCGACCTGCGCCGCATCAAGGCCGAGTACGACCGGCTCATGGGCAACCTGCAGAAGGAAAGCGGCGAGCAGTGGGGCCAGCGCGAGTCGGGCACCCTGCCCAGCCGCACGCGTTACGTGAAATACACGGAGAACTACCGCAACCGGGTCGTGGTGGATTACGACGCCGGCACCATCCTGATCGAGCACCTGGAAGACGACGCCGTGCGCGACAAGCTGCGCCGTGCCACCGTCGTAGCCCTGCTCACGCCCGGCGACCCCGGCGCCGTCGACCTGTTCTCGGACAAGGAGATCACGCTCGACGGCCAGCCCTATCTGCAAGACCTGGTGGTGGACCAGGACAACGTCGTCCTCAAGACGCGCGAGGACGTGGAACGTTACGCGGACTACCTGGTCAGCAACCGCCTGCAGCAGCGCAGCATCGACGTCAAGGGCCAGCCCAAGACGGTGTTCTATGTGCAGATGGCCATGGTCAACGCCGCCATCGACAAACGCGCGCTGCAATACGCCAGCCTGGTGCGCCAGAACGCGGACAAGACCCGGGTCAGCCGCAGCCTGGTCTACGCCATCATCCGCATCGAGAGCGCCTTCAACCCCTACGCGGTCTCCAGCGCCCCGGCCTATGGCCTGATGCAGCTCGTGCCCACCAGCGGCGGGCGCGAGGCCTACCGCAAGTCGCGCGGCGAGGACGTGATCCCCAGCAAGGAATTCCTCTTCACCCCCGCCAACAACATCGAGTTCGGCACCGCCTACCTGGGCGTGCTGCTTTTTGACAGCCCGCTGCGCGAGATCCGCGACCCGGTCTCGCGCGAATACTGCGCCATCGCCGCCTACAACACCGGCCCCAGCAATGTGTACCGCGCCTTCAGCAAGAAGAACGGGCGGGCGCGCCAGGACGAGGCGCTGGACGCCATCAACGCCCAGCGGGCCGACGCGGTCTACAACGCCCTGCGCGGCAAGCTGCCCTATGCGGAGACCCGCGGCTACATTGCCAATGCGGTGCAGGCCAAGAAACGCTACGCGATGATGTAGTCCCGGCCGTGCCCGGCCCGGAGGTGCGGCACAGCATGGCTGTTGCCACGACAGCCTTCACAGTCCTGTCATCTGCGCTTTCTAGCATGCGACTTGCGTGTTCAACCAACCCAAGTCCATCATGCGCATTCCCCTGCTGTCACTCCTGTTCCTTGCAACGACATCGACCGCCCAGGCCCAGTCGGCCTTCCCCGCCACGCTGGTCGGCCACGCCGCCCTGCCGGCCGCCAGCTTCATCGCCGCGCCCAAGGATGCGCCGGCCAGCCTGCAGACATCGGGCAAATACACCACGCCCAACGGCCGCCGCGAGGACCGCCTGGGCGTGATCGCCGGCAGCTCCTACCTCTCGGCCAAGGACGCGCCCAAGCCCACCGGCATCAGCCTGCCCTTCACCGGCCAGCCCGTGCAGGGCTTCTCGGGCATCAAGGCCATGAAGGACGGCAGCTACTGGGTGCTGACCGACAACGGCTACGGCAGCAAGGCCAACTCGGCCGACGCCATGCTGATGTTCCACCGCGTCTTGCCCGACTGGAAGAGCGGCAAGGTCCAACGCCTGCAGACTGTGTTCCTGCACGACCCGCAGAAGAAGGTGCCCTTCCTCATCGTCAACGAAGGCACCAGCAAGCGCTACCTGACCGGCGCCGACTTCGACATCGAATCCATGCAGTTCATCGGCGACCACGTCTGGTTCGGCGACGAGCTCGGCCCCTACCTGATCAAGACCGACCGCCAGGGCAAGGTGCTGGCCGTGTTCGACACGTTTGTCGACGGCAAGCTGGCGCGCTCACCCGATCATTTCAGCGTCACAACGCCCGCCACAGCGGGAGCCTTCAGCACCCCGGTGCGCCGTTCGCGCGGTTACGAAGGCATGGCCGCCTCGAAAGACGGCCAGTTCCTCTACCCCCTGCTCGAAGGCCCGCTGTGGGACGAAGCCAACAAGCAATGGGAGAACAAGGACGGCCGCGAGGTCCTGCGCGTGCTGGAGTTCAACGTGGCCAAGGGTGAATGGACCGGCCGCTCCTGGAAGTACGCACTGGAGCTCAAGGGCAACAACATCGGCGACTTCAACATGATCGACGCCGACACCGGCCTCATCATCGAGCGCGACAACGGCGAGGGCCTGGAGCGCGCGGCCTGCAACGGCCCGGCCCGCCCGGACTGCCAGAACGTGCCCGCGAAATTCAAGCGTGTCTACAAGGTCAGCCTGAAGGAGGTGGATGCCGACGGTTTCATGCGCAAGATCGGCTACATCGACCTGATGGACATCCAGGACCCCAAGGGTGTCGCCAAGGTCGGCGGCGAGAACGGCCGCTTCACCTTCCCCTTCGTGACCATCGAGGACGTGGACGTGGTGGACGCCGAGCACATCGTCGTCGCCAACGACAACAACCTGCCCTATTCCTCCGGTCGCCAGCTGGGCCGCAACGATGACAACGAGTTCATCCTGCTGCACGTGCCCGAGCTGCTGAACGCACGCTGAGCGCTCGCCGGCTCAAGAACAGGACGGGGGCCGCGGCCCCCGTTTTTCTTTCACTCGATGCGCAACTTCTGCAATCCCTTGCCCGGCTTCCTGGACAAGCGCTACGTGCGCACGCCCTTGCCGTACCGGGCCCGGGAACCCTAGGGGCGCATCTGGCGTTCACGCCGGCCTTCGCGGTCGATGGCCGCCACCAGCAGCGAGAACTCCTCGGCCAGGACGGCCAGCACATCGTCCAGCGTGGTGATGCCGATCAACTCGCCCTGCGCGCCCACCACGGGCACGCGCCGCACACCCTTGCCCCGCATGGCGCGCATGAGGTCGATCAGCGAGTCATCTTCGCGCGCGCTCACCACATCGGTGCTCATCACGTCGCCCACCGTCAGCGCGGCCGGATCGAGCCCGGGCGCGACGACGGCCGTCACGATGTCGCGGTCGGTCAGCAGGCCGGCGACGGTGCGCCGCCCGCCCGTCTCGTCGACCACGACCAGGCAGCCGACATGGCTGGCACGCATCAGCCCGGCGGCCGTTCGCAAATCCGTCTCCCTGTATGCAATGGTGACCTGACGGGTGCAGATCTCGCCTGTGGTCAATCGTTCACCCATGGTCATCCTCCTGAATTGATGTTCGACGCCTGGGGTGGCCGCCGCCGGCCCTTCAGCCCTTGCCGTGCCGGCCCACACTCACGCGTTTGGCCTGCCGCCCCTCGCTGCCGATCTCCGGGATGAAGTGCACGGTACTGCCGGCCTCGACATGCTCGAACGGCGTATCGGCCATGTTGCCGGGACCGAAATAGTATTCATCACCATCCGGCGTCTGGATGAAGCCGAAACGCCCCTCGGGGTCGAATCGCACCACCTCGCCCTGCAGAGGCACCGGATGCGGCTTCTCATGGCCCTGGCGGCGGTGCACGAGCTGCTCCAGCTGGCGCTTCATGTTGTCGAAGGCATCGCGCAGCGCGACGTAGACGTCTTCATCCTGGACCCGGTTGACCGTGAGCTCGTGCCCGGGCAGGGTCAGATCGATGCGCACGCCATACGGCCGCCCCTGCTGCTTGTGCTTCTGGGCCAGGTCGATGGCGACCCGGCAAGCCATGAGGTCGGGGGCCAGGGTTTCCAGCTTGCGTGCGAACTCGCGGGCCTTGAGCTCCACGGCCTCGGAAGCCTCCAGCCCGTGAAACTGGATGTGGACGGGTAGTTTCATGGTTATCCTTTCGGTAGCTACCATTGCATTCTGGTGGGCATCCCGGCAAGTGCCTTGAGCCAGGTCAAGCTCAGCCCAACGAAACCCCTCATCGAGGAGCCCGCCCATGGACGAACGACCACCTGCCACGTCGCCCCTCATGCGGGGTGCGGCGCTGCTGCGCGATGCCGCCAGCAATCGCGGCACCGCCTTCAGCGTCGAGCAGCGCGAGGCGCTGGGCCTGCAGGGCCTGCTGCCGCCGGCGGTGGAGACCCTCACGCAACAGGTGGCGCGGGTGATCGACAACGTGCGCCGGCAGGCCACCGATCTCGACCGCCATGTCTACCTGGCCGCGCTGCGCGAGCGCAACCAGACACTGTTCTACCGGACGGTATGCGACCACCTGGCCGAGACGCTGCCGCTGATCTACACGCCCACGGTCGGACAGGTCTGCCAGGAATTCAGCCGCTGCTTCCCCGCCCCCCGAGGGCTGTACGTGACCGCGCAGCACCGCGGCCGTATCCGCGAGGTGCTGGGCCACTGGCCGCAGCGGCAGGTGCGCATCATCGTGGTCACCGACGGCTCGCGCATCCTCGGCCTGGGCGACCTGGGCGCCAACGGCATGGGCATTCCGATCGGCAAGCTGGATCTGTACGTGGCCTGCGGCGGCGTGCCGCCCGCTGCCTGCCTGCCGGTGATGCTCGATGCCGGCACCGACAACGCCGCCTTGCGCGCCGACCCTTATTACCTGGGCCTGCGCCAGCCCCGGCTGCAGGGCGCGGCCTACGACACGCTGGTGGCCGAGTTCGTGGCCGCCGTCCAGGACGTATTCCCCGGCGCGCTGTTGCAGTTCGAGGATTTTTCCAATCACAACGCCTTTGCGCTGTTGCAGCGCTACCGCCATCAGCTGTGCTGCTTCAATGACGACATCCAGGGCACGGGCGCCATGGGGCTGGCGGGTCTGTACGCGGCGCTGCGCCTGACCGGGGGCCGGCTCGGCGAGCAATGCCTTCTGTTCGCGGGCGCCGGTGAGGCCGCGCTGGGCATTGCCAACATGGTCACCGCCGCGATGGTGTCCGAAGGCCTGAATGAAGCCCAGGCCCGCCAGCGCTGCTGGTTGATGGACTCCCGGGGACTGGTCATCGCGGCACGCACCGATCTGGCGGAACACAAGCGGCCCTACGCCCACGACCACGCACCGATCGACAAGCTGCAGGCCGCCGTGGCGGCGCTGCGCCCCACGGTGCTGGTCGGCGCCTCCGGTGCGCCGGGGCTGTTCAGCGAGGCGGTGTTGCGCGAGATGGCGCGGGTGCAGGCGCGGCCCGTGGTGCTGGCCCTCTCCAACCCGACCTCACGGGCCGAATGCACGGCCGAGCAGGCCTACGCCTGGACCGAGGGACGGGCCATCGTTGCCAGCGGCAGTCCCTTCGCCCCCGTCACGCTGGCCGGTCGCACCCATGTACCAGGCCAGGGCAACAATGCCTACATCTTCCCTGGCCTCGGCCTGGGCCTGCTGGCCAGCGGCGCCAAGCGGGCGAGTGAGGCCATGTTCTTCGCCGCCGCGCGCGCGCTGGCAGACCAGGTCACCGATGCCGACCTGCAATGCGGCCGCATCTACCCGGCAGCCGACCGCCTGCGCGAGGTGGCCGCCGCCGTGGCCACCTCGGTGGTGGAAGTGGCCCACGCGGAAGGACTGGCCACCACCGCCCGCACAGCCGATCCCGCGACGACCGTCAGGACCATGATGTACGACCCCGACTACCCGCCACTGCCCGGCGTGTGACGGACCGTCTACTCGATGCGCAGCTTCTGCGATCCGTTGCCCTGCTTCTTGGGCAGCGTCAGCGTGAGCACGCCGTTGTCGTACTTCGCCTTGGCCTGCGACTGGTCCACGTCCTGCGGCAGCTGGAGGCCGCGCGAGACTGAGCCGAAGTAACGCTCGTTGCGCAGCTGCTTGTCATCCTTGTGCGAGTCCTCCTGCTTGACCTCGGCACGTACCATGACCATGCCGCCCTCGACGGTGACGTGGATGTCTTCCTTGCGCACGCCGGGTATCTCGGCCGAGACGGTGTAGCTGCTGCCGTTTTCCTTCACGTCCATCTTGATCTGTCCCGGGCTGGGCAGCGGATCGCCGTGCAGGGGCTTGACGTAGAAGCCGGGGGCAACGTCGCGAAAGAAATCATCGAAAAGATTACCGCGGGAAATAAGCGAACTCATGGTTTCCTCCATCCATCTAGGCTGGCCGGCGGTCCCGAGAACCGGCAACGACCACACAGCAAATATAGGGAGGCCCCATGGCGATCTCAAGGCCGCCACGCAGGCGCGTTGATGCAGGTCAAACACGGCCGGACCCGGCCTAACCCCCCAGGGCATCCAGATTTACCCTAATGGGGGTACTGAAACGGTTCTCAGAACATGCCTCCCCCCGTATCATGACTGCGGTTGCCACCCGCCTAACAAGGAGCGTTGAGAATGACCCCCACCCTGATCCTGGCGATCAACATCGCCGCCATTGCCGTCATGCTGCTGTGCCTGACCACCGTCTACCGCCTGCGCAGCAACATCCCGGGCGGCGTGGTCGGCAAGCAGTGGGGTTACCTGACGTCGCTGGTCACCCTGTTCACGCTGGGCTATTTCGTCACCCCCTTCTTCACCAGCCTGCCCCCCGAAATCATCAGCCTGGTGGTGGCGCTGATCTTCTTCTTCGGCGCGGTCTACGTACTGATCACGGTACGGCTGATCTACCGCATCATCGAAGAAATGACACGCTGAGGAGCTACCCGCCATGGACACGTCGCTGATCCTGGTCAAGACCAACAAGGGAGTCGAAGAGATCCGCAGCCGCTCCTTCGGCCTGCCACAGACACTGCGCGCCCTGCTCATCATGGCTGACGGCTCGATCAGCCTCTCCGGCCTGCTGAGCCGCACGGCCCAGCTGCCCAAGGTGCAGGAGAACATCGAGTGGCTGGTCAGCGAAGGCTTCGTGGAATCGGTGCAGCCCGGCGGCCACCCGGCCTCGCGGCTGTCGCCGCGCGAGGCGCTGATCGCCCTGAGCCGCGAGATCCTGGGCGCCGATGCCCCCAAGGTGATCGAGCGTCTGAAGGACGTACCCGACAGCGCTGCCGAACTGCAGGCCGCCATCGAGCGCTGCCACAAGTTCATCAAGCTCACCATCGACGAAAGCAAGGCCGCGCAGTTCCTGCAGGCCGGCCGCGCCCTGCTGTCCTAGGTCGGGTAACGCCCGGCCTCCCAGGCCAGCATGGCCGCCTTGCGTTCGCCCCCCCAGCGGTACAACCCACTGTCGCCGCTCTCGCGGATCACACGGTGGCAGGGGATGAGGTACGCGATGGGGTTGGCCGCCAACGCGCTGCCCACGGCACGCTGCGCCTTCGGCGTGCCGGCCAGTGCGGCAAGTTGCGTGTAGGACACGCGCCGACCCGGCGGCAGGCGCAGCAGCGCCTCCCACACCTTGAGCTGGAAGTTGGTGCCGCGCAGCAGCAGGTGCAGGCGGCCCGGCAGCGGCGTGCCGGGGAAGACCTGGTCCAGCAGGCGCTGGGCCTCCCGGTCGTCGCAAACCAGCTGCGCCGCCGGCCAGGCCATGCGCAACTCCTGCTGGCGCGCGGCCGTATCACCGTCGAGAAAGGCCAGGTAGCAGAGGCCACGCGGCGTCCAGCCCGCCAGCGCCGTGCCAAAGGGTGTATCGGCCCTCCCCCAGCCCAGCGTCACGCCGGCGCCGCCGCTTTTGATCTCGCCAGGGGTCATGGCCTCGCAGCTGACCATGAGGTCGTGCAGGCGGCTGGCGCTGGACAGGCCGCTGGCCTGCGTGACGCTCAGCACGTCCTGCGCCTCGCGCAGCGCCTCGCGGGCGTACTCCTTGGTCAGGTATTGCAGGAAACGCTTGGGTGAGATACCGGCCCAGGCGGCAAACACGCGCTGCAGGTGATGTTCGCTCAGATGCACGGCCTGCGCCACCTCGGCCAGGCTGGGCTGCTGCAGGGCCTGCGCGCGCAGATAGCGTATGGCCTGCGCCACCACGGCGTACTGGCGTTGCGGCGGGACCAGCAACTCATCCATGCAGCACCGCCTTGCGCGCCCACAGCGTGCGCGGATCGAAGCCCGTCACAAGTGCCGTGCCCGTGAGCACCCCCAGTGCGCCGGCCAGCGTCTGCCAGCCCACGGCCTCGCCCAGGAAGAGGTGGCCCCAGAGGATGCCGAAGACGGGGATCAGGAAGGTCACGGTGAGCGCCGAGGCTGCGCCCAGCGCCGCGACCAGGCGGAAGTACATCAGGTAGGCCAGGCCCGTGCACAGCAGGCCCAGGCCCAGCACCGCGCCCCAGACCAGCACCGGCGTGGCCGTCTCAGGCAGCGGTGCATGGCCCGCGAAAGGCAGCATCGGCCAGAGCAGCAGCGTGGCCGCCCACATGCTGCCGTGGGCGTTGGCATAGGGCAGGAGCGCGTTGTCGGCCGATTTGGCGTAGTGGCTGGCGATGGCGTAACAGCAGGGCGCCAGCAGAACCCCCGCCAGCACCCAGCCCGAACCGGGCTTCAGCATGGCCGGGTCCAGCCCCATGAGCAGGGCCACCCCCGCCACGCCCAGGGCCAGGCCCGCCGCGACACGGCCCTTCAGCGGCTCGCGACTCCAGGCCCAGGCGATCACCGCACCCCAGATCGGCGCCGTGGCGTTGACCACCGAGAGCAGCGAAGCCGTGAGCGTCTGCGCAGCCCAGGCGAAGAGCACAAAGGGCAGCGCGCTGTTGAACAGACCCAGCACCAGGTAGTGGCGCCAGTGCGCACGCAAGGCCAGACTGTGGCGGAACCAGCGCCCCGCCAGCGCCAGCAACAGGGCCCCCAGCAGCACCCGCCACTCGATCAGCCAGACCGGCCCCAGCGCGGGGACGGCAATGCGCATGAACAGGAAGGAGGCGCCCCAGATGGCCGCCAGGATGATCAGCTGGAGCAGGTTGGCGGGTGTCATGGGTGTTCGGTGGTTCGCAGTACGGGCCTATTCTCACCCCCGCGCCGGGCCACCGCCACCCGATTCTTGCGCAATTGCACAGTGAAATCGGGTATTTTCAGCCGGCCTGCCTTGCCGGCAGCCGGACAAGCCGTTACGCTGTCAACTGAGATCAACAAGGACGTCCCGCATGAGTTCCCAGCCCTTCTCCCGCACCACCGATACCCGCAACACTGCCGGCAACAGCAGCAAGTTCGAACTGCTGCTGTTCCAGCTGGGCACCGCCGCCGGCTCCGAGCAGCGCGAACTGTTCGGCATCAATGTGTTCAAGGTGCGCGAAATCATGGTCATGCCCCAGCTCACCAAGATGGTCAATACGCCGGCCCATGTGCTGGGCGTGGCCAATATCCGCGGCCAGATCATCACCGTGATCGACCTGCCCGCCATCACGGGCCGCACGCCGGCCAAGGGCGACGGCATCCTGCTGGTCACCGAATTCGCCCGCACCACCCAGGGTTTCTTCGTCGAGAACGTGACCGAGATCGTGCAGGTGGACTGGAAGCATGTGCTCTCCGCCGAAGGCCGCGGTGGCGAACTGGTCACCAGCATCGCCCGCCTGGACGGCGACGCAGAAAACAGCCGGCTGGCGCAGGTGCTCGATGTGGAACGCATCCTGCACGACGTGATGCCAGACACGGCGGATTTCGGAAAGCCTACGGGCCCCAAGATCCAGCTCCCGCCGGGCAGCGTGGTGCTGGCGGCCGACGATTCGGCCATGGCGCGCGGTATCCTGGAGAAAGGCCTGAACTCCCTGGGCGTCTCTTTCATCATGACCCACAGCGGCAAGGAAGCCTGGGAACGCCTGCAGGCCCTGGCCGTGCAGGCCAAGAACGAAGGCAAGTCCGTCAGGGACAAGGTCGCGCTGCTGCTCACCGACCTGGAAATGCCCGAAATGGACGGCTTCACGCTGACGCGCAACGTCAAGGCCGACGTGCAGTTCAGCGGCATCCCGGTGGTGGTCCACTCCTCGCTCACGGGTACGGCCAACGAGGCCCAGGTGCAGAGCGCCGGCGCCGACGCCTACATCGCCAAGTTCCATATCGACGATCTGGCCGCCACGCTGCGCGAAGTGCTGTCCAGGCGCTGAACGCTGGCCAGGCCCGGGCAGGCGGGTGCTGCCCGGCGACGCGTTAAGCTCATGCGTCGCCACAGCACCCCCTCCACCCATGTCGTCTGACCGCCCCCGCACCGGCACACCCCGCTCCCTCAGCGGCCTGCTGCCCTTTCTGCGACCCTACCGCGCACGCATCGCCCTGGCCCTGCTGTTCCTGCTGCTGGCAGCCGCTGCCACGCTGGCCTTTCCGCTGGCCCTGCGCGAGCTGATCGACGGCGGCCTGCAGCCGCAGGACCGCGGCGCCCAGCTGCTGGCGCTGCGCCAGCACTTCGCCCTGCTGTTCGGCGTGGCCGTGGCCATGGGCCTGTTCTCGGCGGTGCGCTTCTACCTCATGAGCTGGCTGGGCGAACGCGTCACCGCCGACGTGCGCGACGCGGTCTACCGCCACGTGCTGTTGCAGAGCCCCGAGTTCTTCGAGACCACGCAGACCGGCGAGGTGCTTTCGCGCCTGACCACCGACACCACCCTGGTGCAGACGGTGGTGGGCTCGTCGCTCTCGATGGGCCTGCGCAACGCCGTCATGGGCATCGGCGCACTGGTGATGCTGGTGTGGACCAACCCCTATGTGATGCTGCAGGTGCTGCTGATCATCGTGCTGGTGGTGCTGCCGAGCATGTGGTTTGGCCGGCGCGTGCGCAAGCTCTCGCGCGCCAGCCAGGACCGCGTGGCCGATTCCAGCGCCATCGCGGCCGAGGTGCTCAACGCCATTCCCGTGGTGCAGAGCTACACCGCCGAGGACCGCGAAGCGGCGCGCTTCAACGCGTCCACCCAGTTCGCCTTCGACACGGCGATCAAGCGCACGCGCGCGCGCTCGGTGCTGGTGGCCTTCATCATCATCACCACCGCCGGCCTGCTGCTGTGGGGCCTGTACCAAGGCACGCAGGCGGTGCTGGCCGGCACCATCACACCGGGCCACCTGGGGCAGACGGTGCTCTACATCATCATCCTGGCCGGTGCGGTGGCCGTGCTCGGCGAGGTCTACGGCGACCTGCTGCGCGCCGCCGGCGCGAGCGAGCGATTGATGGAGCTGCTGGCCAGCGCCTCGCCGGTGCAGTCGCCCGCGCAACCACTCAAGGCGCCCACGCCTCAGGGTGGCAGCGCGCTGGTATTCGATGACATCACCTTCCACTACCCTTCGCGTCCGGCTCAGGCCGCGCTGACGGGCTTCAGCCTCGCGGTCAAGCCCGGTCAGACGGTGGCGTTGGTGGGCCCGAGCGGCGCGGGCAAAACCACCGTCTTCGGCCTGCTGCTGCGCTACTACGACCCGGCCCTCGGCACGATCCGGCTGGACGGTGTGCCCATCCACCAGATGAGCCTGCACGACCTGCGCAACCGCGTGGGCATCGTGCCGCAGGACCCGGTGATCTTCTCCAGCAGCGCGATGGAGAACATCCGCTACGGCAAGCCCGGCGCGAGCGATGACGAGGTGCGCGCCGCCGCTGCCGCGGCGTTTGCCGACGAGTTCATCGACCAGCTGCCCGAGGGCTACGACACCTTTCTGGGCGAGCGCGGTGTGCGCCTCTCGGGCGGCCAGCGCCAGCGCATCGCGATTGCGCGCGCCATGCTCAAGAACCCGCCGCTGTTGCTGCTGGATGAAGCGACCAGCGCGCTCGACGCCCAGAGCGAACGCATGGTGCAGGCCGCGCTGGAGTCGGCCATGAAGGACCGCACCACGCTGGTCATCGCGCACCGCCTGGCCACGGTGCAGCAGGCCGATCTGATCGTGGTGCTGGACCACGGCCGGCTGGTGGAGCAAGGCACGCACACCGAATTGGTGGCGCAGGGCGGCGTGTACGCCGGCCTGGCCGCGCTGCAGTTCCAGGTCTGACTACCCCAACTGGCGGAGCTCTCTGAGTGCCACAGAGACAGGCGCGAGATCGGGCGCCAGACCGGCGATGCTCTCGTGCATGTCGTTGATGCGCGCGATCGCCTTCGCATGCTGCTCCTGCCACTCGGCCAGCGTCTGCTGGCTGCTGAGCAGCGACAGCACCAGTTGACCGGCGATCGAATACACGTCGTCGCGCGCGCTGGCGCGGGCCTGCGACTGCCACATCGAATCGGTCGGCAGCTGGCCGATGCGCTGACGCCAGCGGTCCAGGCCCAGCGTGTTCTCGATCGCGAAGTAGGTGCGCGCGGCCTGCTCCAGCGTGCTGCCGGCCTTGGCCGCCACGTCCACCAGATCGAGCACCGGGTACAGGTGGTCCAGCACGGTCAGGTCGTCGGCCAGCCGCGCATCTACACCAGCCTGCACCAGGCGGGCGCTGGCGGCTTGCCATGACGCCAGTGCGGTCGCGGGCAGCCACTGCTCGACGTGCTCCCGCAGCATGCGGGCCGCGGGCCGGTATCTGGCGATCAGCGTGGGCAGGTCGCCCTGGCCGCGGTGGCGCAGCATCCAGCGGCTGGCGCGCTGCGCGATGGTGGCCAGCTGTGTGAGCAGGCGCAGCTGCAGTTCGGTGGTGACCTTGTTGTCCAGCGCGTCGATCTGGTCCCAGATCGGCTCCAGCGCGAACACCTCGCGCGCCAGCGTGTAGGCGCTGACCACCTCGGCCGCGGTGCACGACGCTTCGTTGGCCAGGAAGTTGACGAAGGTCGCACCCACCCGGTTGACCACGGTGTTGGTCATGAAGGTCGCGATGATCTCGCGCTTGAGCGGGTGCTGCGCAATGAAGTCCGCATGGCGCTCGCCGAGCACCGCGGGGAAATACATGGTGAGCACACGCGCGTAGAACGGGTCGTCGGGCAGGCTGCTGGCGCACAGCTCGTCGAACAGGTTCATCTTGGCGTAGGCCATGAGAACGGCGTTCTCGGGACGGGTCAAACCCTTCCCTTCGCGCTTGCGTTTGGCCAGCTCCGCGTCGGCGGGCAGGAACTCGATGGCGCGCTTGAGCAGACCGATCTGTTCCAGCCAGTGCATGAGGTTCTGCTGACCGTCGAGCAGGTACACGGGTCGGGTGGCGGCCAGCTCGATCTGCTGCGTCTGGTAGTAGTTGTCCTGCAGCACGAGAAGACCCACCTCGTTCGTCATGCTGGCCAGCAGATCGTTGCGGCTCTCCAGCGTGAGGCCGCCGGCTTCCTGCACGGCACCCAGCAGGATCTTGATGTTGACCTCGTGGTCGGAGCAGTCCACACCGGCGGAGTTGTCGATGGCATCGGTGTAGATCAGGCCGCCGGCCTGGGCGAACTCGATGCGGCCGTTCTGCGTGCAGCCGAGGTTGCCGCCTTCGCCGAACACCTTGCAGCGCAGCTCGTTGCCGTTGACGCGGAAGGCGTCGCCCGCCTTGTCGCCCACCTGGGCGTGGCTCTCGTGACTGGCCTTCACATAGGTGCCGATGCCGCCGTTGTAAAGCAGGTCCACCGGGGCCTTGAGGATGGCGTTGAGCAGCTCGTTGGGCGCCGTGGCGGTGGCCTCGGTGCCGATGACGGCGCGCGCTTGCGGGCTCAGCGGAATCGACTTGGCGCTGCGCGGGAACACGCCACCGCCCTCACTGATGAGGGCCTTGTCGTAGTCGTCCCAGCTGGAGCGCGGCAGCTTGAACAGGCGCTCGCGCTCGGCGAAGCTCGCAGCCAGGTCGGGACTGGGGTCGATGAAGATGTGGCGGTGGTCGAAGGCCAGCACCAGCTGGATCTGCGTCGACAGCAGCATGCCGTTGCCGAACACGTCGCCCGACATGTCGCCGATGCCGGCCACGGTGAAGGGCTGGGTCTGCGTGTCCACACCCAGGCCGCGGAAATGGCGTTTGACCGACTCCCACGCGCCGCGCGCGGTGATGCCCATCTTCTTGTGGTCGTAGCCCACCGAGCCGCCGGAAGCGAAGGCGTCGCCCAGCCAGAAGCTGTAGGCCGCGCTGACGCTGTTGGCGAGGTCGCTGAAGGTGGCCGTGCCCTTGTCGGCGGCGACCACCAGGTAGGGGTCGTCCTCATCAAAGCGCACCACGTCGGTGGGCGGCACCACCGCACCCTTCACCAGGTTGTCGGTGACGTCGAGCAGGCCGGAGAGAAAGGTCTTGTAGCAGGTCACGCCCTCGGCCAGGAAGGCCTCGCGCTCGCTCGCGGGCGGCGCCTTCTTGAGCACGAAGCCGCCTTTGGAGCCCACCGGCACGATCACGGTGTTCTTCACCATCTGCGCCTTCACCAGGCCCAGGATCTCGGTGCGGAAATCTTCGCGCCGGTCGGACCAGCGCAGACCACCACGCGCCACCTTGCCGCCACGCAGGTGCACACCCTCGACGCGCGGCGAATACACCCAGATCTCGAACAGCGGCTTGGGTTCGGGCACGGTGGGGATGTCGCGCGGGCTGAGCTTGAAGCTCATGCAGGCCTTGCCGCGCTGGTAGGCATTGGTGCGCAGCGTGGCCTGGAGGGTGCTGAGGAACTGGCGCAGCACGCGGTCTTCTTCCAGGCTGGCCACCTCGGCCAGCAAGGCTTCGAGCGCCTGCACCTGGGCGCTGATGCGCTCGGCGCGCGCATCCGATTTCGCCGGGTCGAAGCGGATGGCGAACAGCTCGGCCAGACCTTGCGCGATCGCGGGGTTCTTGTTGAGCGTGTCTTCGATGTAGCTCTGGCTGAACGCGAAGCCCAGCTGCTTGAAGTAGCGCACGTAAGCGCGCAGCACCGAAATGGCGCGGGCATCGAGCTCGGTGGAAAGCACCAGGCGGTTGAGTGCATCGCTCTCGACTTCCTGGCGCCAGACGGCCTGGAACAGTTCCTCGAAACGGAACTTGAGGCGGTCCACATCCAGCGCCTGGGCAAACTGCAGACCCCAGTCGTGGATCCAGTAGCCTGGCGCGGCCAGGTGGTAGGGGTGCTCGTCGATCACCCGTGCGCCCATTGATTCCATCACCGGCATGGCGTCGGACAGCGTGATCTTCTGCGTGGCGTAGGTCTTGAAGCGCACCTGGCCCTCGCGCTGGTAGAGCCTGAGTGCCAGCGGCTGTGTTTCGCTCAGGCCGCTGAGCACGGCCGCGTCGCTGGCCGCGGTGTCGGCGTCGAAATGCTCGCGGTACGCGGTGGGGAATGCGGCCACCAGGGCTTCCAGGCCGCTGGCGCTGCGGCCGCTCTGGCCCAGCAGCACCGCGTTCACGCCGTCGACCCAGCGCTTGCAGGCCTCGGCCACGCGGGCTTCGAGCTGCAGCAGGTCCACCTGCGCGGGCAGCTTGTCTTTGGCGCGCACGATGTAGTGGATGCGCGCGAGCGCGCTGTCGGTGAGCATGGGCGTGAATTCGACGGAGGCGGCGTCGAAGGCCTCGGTGAACAGGGCGCCGAGCTTCACGCGCAGCTCGGTGGTGTACACATCGCGCGGTACGTACACCAGCAACGACGCCAGGCGACCGAAAGCGCCGCGGCGCATGAACAGGCGCACACGCTGGCGCTCCTGCAGGCGCAGGATGCCCATGGCGTGCTGCTCCAGCGTAGCGGCGTCGATCTGCAGCATCTCGTCGCGCGGGTAGGTCTCCAGGATCGCCTGCAAGGCCTTGTGCGCATGGCTGCCGGTGACCACGCCGGCGTGGGCCATGACCTGGGCGACGTGCTGGCGCACCACCGGGATCTGCTCCACCGAGGCGGCATAGGCCGCCGAGGTGTACAGCCCCAGAAAACGGCTCTCGCCGACCAGCTGGCCAGCCGCGTCCAGGCGCTTGACGCTGATGGCGTCGAGCCAGGCCGGGCGGTGCACGGTGGAGCGGCTCATCGCCTTGGTGGACAGCACCAGGCCGGAGTCGGACACGAACTGTTCGGCGGGCTGGGCCGGCAACACCTGGGTACCGGGGG
>CAUPQO010000022.1:0-25790 GCA_963513295.1 uncultured Hylemonella sp. | reverse complement strand
GCCCACAGGGCGGCCAGGCCCAGGCCGGCAAAGGGCGCCAGCGCCACCCAGGCCGGTGCGGTCCAGTGCGTCAGGCTGGCGCCGCCGCCCGACAGGCCGGTGAGCACGGCAAAAGGCAGGGCGAAAAAGGTCAGCAGCCAGGCCTGGCTGTGGTCCAGTTCCAGGCCCCCCAGGACCTTGTGGCGCAGGCCGAAGATGCCCCAGATCAGCAGCGGGTAGAGCAGGGACTGCGCCAGCAGGAAGACCAGCAGCTGGCCGATGTCCCAGGCGCTGCCCATGACGTAGCGCAGCGGATAGGCCAGCGAGGCCCCGTCGTGCCCGGCATGCCAGAGCAGGACCGGCAGCACCAGCACCAGCGCCAGCAGCAGGGCGATCCAGGGGCCGGCGCGGGTGAGCAGGCGCAGGCCGTGGGCGGCCAGCAGGCAGGCCAGCACCGGCAGGAAGGCGAAGAGGGCGGTGTATTTGGAGAGGCCGGCCAGTCCCAGCAGGGCGCCCAGCAGCAGCCAGTCGGGCAGCTGCCGGACATGGGCTTCGTCCAGCAGGCGCAGGGTCTGCCACAGCAGGGCGGCGGTGAACAGCATCAGCAGCGTGTCGGGCAGCAGGCCGATGCCCAGGATGTGCAGGACGGGTGCCAGGCTGAAGGCCAGCACGGCCCACAGGCCGGCGTCGTCGATGCGGCCGACCGCCGGCACCAGCAGGGTGTGCAGGCGGCGCGCCGTATCGTGGATGAACAGCGCCGTCAGCACCCACAGCACTTCGGGGACCAGGCGCAGGAAACCTTCGGGCGCATCCAGCGCCACCAGCGGCCACTGGATCCAGCCGACCAGCGGGGGGTGGTCGAGGTAGCTCGGGGCCGGATGGACCGCGTACAGCGCATGCAGCGCCTCGTCGCCGGAGAGTTCCAGCACCCAGCCCAGGATGAAATGCAGCAGGCTGTGACCCAGCAGGAGCAGGGCCAGCACGACGGGGGGGCGGGTGGCAATGGGCACGGTGGCTGGGGCCGGGTGGGCACCGTGGAGTCTAAACGAGGGGCCCTGCCACTGGGGGACGGCTAAACTGCAGCCAACCCTGCTGCCCATGGACCCGAGCCCCGCCGCCATCGACCCCTGCCGCTGCCCGCTGTGCGGCCAGCCCAATGGCTGCGCCAACGAGATCGCGCGCGCCACCGGGCAGGCCCAGCCGCCCTGCTGGTGCACCACCGTGGCCTTTGCGCCGGAGCTGCTGGCGCGTGTGCCGCCCGAGGCGCAGCGCAAGGCCTGCATCTGCGCGGCCTGTGCGGGCGCCGCGCCGCGCTGAGGTCGTCTACTTCGCGCCCTCGATGATCCAGCGCATCAGCGTGATGCACTCTTCCTGGCTGAGGCGCTCGTGCGCCGCGATGTGGGCGAAGAGGCTGCCCTCACGCAGCTTGTCGGCCAGCCGCTGCGGCGCATCGGCCTGGCCCCGGTAGCGGGCGTAGTCGCTGGCCAGCTGGGCCATGCTGGGTGTGTTGCGGCGCGGGGGCTCACCGTGGCAGCTGTAGCAGCCTTTGTCCAGCGCCAGTTGCGAACTGGCCTGGGCCGGCAGCGTGAACAGCAGGGTGAGCGACAGGCAGAGCAGGGGGCGGAATGTCATGCCATCCATGGTGCCACCAAGTTGGCACGCCTGCTAGCATCAGTGTCCCGTCGTCTCCCGGATCCGCCCCCCTGCCATGACCCGTACCCAAACAGAACAGCGCCAGGCCCTGCGTTCGACCTGGATCAGCGTCTGGATCAACCTGGTGCTGGCCGCCATGCAGGTGGTGATCGGCGTGTTCGCACGTTCCCAGGCCCTGATTGCCGACGGCCTGCATTCGCTCTCCGACCTGGTGGCCGATGGCGTGGTGCTGTTTGCTGCGCGTCACTCGCACGCCGAGGCCGACGCGGAACACCCCTACGGCCATGCCCGCTTCGAGACGGCCGCCTCGCTGGCCATCGGCCTGATCCTGCTGGCCACCGGCGTGGGCATGGTGTGGACGGCCGGGGTCAAGCTGCATGCGGGCGAGAGCCTGGGGGCCGTGCATCCGCTGGCGCTGCTGGCCGCGCTGCTCACGCTGGTCGCCAAGGAAGGGCTGTTCCGCTACATGAAGCGCATCGGCGAGCGGCTCAAGAGTTCGATGTTGATTGCCAATGCCTGGCACGCGCGCGCCGACGCCGCCTCGTCCCTGGTGGTGGCGGTGGGCATCGCGGCCAACCTGCTGGGCTATCACAGCATGGATGCGGTGGCGGCCGTCATCGTGGGTTTCATGATCGTCAAGGCCGGCTGGGATTTCTCGGTCGACGCCTTCCACAGCCTGACCGACCACGCGCTGGACCCCGAGGAGATCGCGCGCATCCACGGCACGGCGCAGGCGGTCGACGGCGTGCTGGACGTGCACAAGCTGCGCACCCGCCGCATGGGGGACTGGGCCGTGATCGACATGCATGTGGAGGTGGATGCGCACCTCACGGTGTCCGAGGGACATTACATCGCCGAGCAGATCGCGGCCCAGGTCCAGGCCGCACACCGCGTGGCCGAGTGCACCGTGCACATCGACCCCGGCACGGTGCGCCACCTGCCACGCGTGCTGGCGCTGCCGCCGCGCACCCTGGTGCAGGCCCGGGCCCGGGAGGTGCTGGGCCATCCGGTGACGCTGCGCCTGCACTACCTGGAAGGCGGGCTGGAGGTGGAGGCCGAACTGGGCCTGCACGTCAGCGCTGCCGAACTGCAGCGCCTGCAGCGCGCCTTGCAGGCGGCGCTGGCGGAACTGGGCCACGTGGCCAGCGTCAGCCTGCGCTGCGCCCCCGCCGGAGGGCATGCGTGAAGCATCCCGCCACCCTGCCCGAGATGCAGGCGCGTTACGGCGAGCGCTACCGCTGGCTGCTGCTGCTGGCGGTGATGGTGGGGACCATGGCGTCCATCATGTCTTCCACCATCATCAACGTGGCCATTCCCGACATGAGCCACCAGTTCGTGCTGGGTCAGGAGCGTGCGCAGTGGGCCACGTCCAGCTTCATGGTGGCGACCACGGTGGCCATGCTGTGCACGCCCTGGCTGCTGGCGAGTTTCGGTTACCGCCGCACCTACGTGGTGGCCATGCTGATGCTGCTGGGCGGCGGCGTGGGGGGCGGCCTGGCGGGGAATTTCGAGGTGGTGCTGGTCGCGCGTGTGGTCGAGGGCCTGGCCGCGGGGGTGGTGCAGCCCATCCCGGCCATCATCATCATGCGCGCCTTCCAGCCGCAGGAGCGCGGCCGCGCCGGCGGCATCTTCGGCATGGGCGTGGTGCTGGCCCCGGCGCTGGGCCCCAGCATCGGCGGCCTGCTGGTCGACTGGTTCGGCTGGCGTTCCATCTTTTTCATGGTCGTGCCCTTCTGCGTGGCGTCGATCTGGCTGGCCTATCGCTACGTGCCGGTCACCGCGCCCGGCGGTGCCGCAGCGGACCGCCAGGGCAACCGCCTGGAATGGGCCGGCCTGCTGCTGGCCACCGTGGGCACACTGTGCCTGCTCAACGGCATGGTCGAGCTGCACGGCGCAACGTCCGTGCAGGCCTGGGCGCTGCTGGGCGTGGCGCTGGCCTGTACGGGGGGTTTCATCGCCTGGCAGCGGCACCAGGCCAAGCGCGGCGACATGCCGCTCATGCACCCGGACCTGTTTGCCTTCCGTTCCTTCGCCATGGGCAGCCTGGTGGCCTTCATCTCCGGCACGGCGCTGTTCGGCTCGACCTACCTGCTGCCGCTGTACATCCAGATGGCGCAGCAGCTCTCGGCCTCGCACGTGGGCACCATCATGCTGCCGGCCGGGCTGGTGCTGGCCGTCACCATCCCGCTGGCCGGGCGGCTGTCGGACCACTGGCCGATCCGCGTGCTGATCTGCCTGGGCCTGGCCCTGCTTTCCGCATCGTTCGCGCTGATGGTGACGATCAGCCTGCACGCCACGCTGTGGCTTCTGGTGGCCTGGGTGGTGCTGGGCCGCGTCGGCCTGGGGTTCATCCTGCCTTCGCTCAACAACGGCGCCATGGCGGGCCTGGAGCCGCGGCTGATCTCGCAGGCGTCCAGCGCCATCAACTTCCTGCGCATGCTGGGTGGTGCGGTGGGCGTGAGCCTGTGCGGCATCGTGCTGGAGTGGCGCATCGCCGCGCACGGCGACAACCTGAGCCGCGCCGGCAGCAGCCTGGCGCGGCTGGCCGCCTTCGACGAGACCTTCGTGATGCTGGCGGGGGTCTGCGCGCTGGCCATGCTGGCGGCCTGGCAGATGCGCGCGAGCGCACGAACGGAGACCTAGCACCATGTGCCAGCTGCTTGGCATGAACTGCAATGTGCCGACCGACGTGATGTTCAGCTTCGCGGGTTTTGCCGAGCGCGGCGGGCGCACCGACCACCACGGCGACGGCTGGGGCATCGCCTTCTTCGAGGACAAGGGCCTGCGCCACTTCGTCGACCACCAGTCGGCCGCCGAGTCGCCGGTGGCCGAACTGATCCGCCATTACCCGATCAAGAGCCGCAACGTCATCTCGCACATCCGCAAGGCCACGCAGGGCGAGGTGACGCTGGAGAACTGCCACCCCTTCGTGCGCGAGCTCTGGGGCCGCTACTGGGTGTTCGCGCACAACGGCGACCTCAAGGACTACGCACCCAGGCTGCACGGCAATTTCCATCCCGTGGGCCACACCGACAGCGAACGCGCCTTTTGCTGGCTGCTGCAGGAACTGGCCAAGTCGCACGCCAGCGTGCCCCCCATCGCCGAGCTGACGCTGACCCTGCGCGAACTGGTACCGCAGATCGCGCGCCACGGCACTTTCAATTTCCTGCTGAGCAATGGCGAGGCGCTGTGGGCGCATGCCTCGACGAAGCTCTTCCATGTGGTGCGTCAGCACCCCTTCGGCAGCGCCACCCTGCGCGACGAGGACCTGAGCGTGAATTTCGCCGAACACGCCGCGCCGGGTGACCGCGTGGCGGTGGTGGTGACGGCGCCGCTGACCAGCGACGAGCAGTGGACGGCGTTTGCGCCGGGTGAACTCAGGGTGTTCGTGGACGGCCTGCCGCTGCCCGGCTGATACCGCTTCACGCCTTGTGCGTGGCTGGGCCACAATGGGCGCCAAGGATCTTCCGCCCCTCCAGCGAGTTCGAACACGTGCTCGCATACCGAGGAGTCGATGATGAACAGCATTGCCGTGCGCCTGCCCCTGGCCTTTGCCCTGGCCCTGACCCTCCTGCTGGCCGCGGCGCTGGTCGGTCTGTACCAGATGAGGCAGGCGCTGGGGGTGTATGAAACGGTCGTGCAGCTGGGCAATGACCAGGAGCGCGCCGCCTCCGCCATGCTGGTCGACTTCAAGACCCAGGTCCAGGAATGGAAGAACACGCTGCTGCGCGGCCGTGATCCCAAGCAGCTGGAGCGTTACTGGGGCAGTTTCACCAAGTCCGAGCAGGCCGTGGCGGACCAGGGGCGCAAGCTGCTGGCCACCTTGCCGTCCGGGGAGAGCAAGACCATGGTCGAGAACTTTCTCCAGGCGCATGCCAAGATGGGGCAGGGGTATCGCAAGGGCCTGGAGGCCTTCAGGGCCGCCGATTTCGACGCCAGCGTCGGCGACAAGGCGGTCAGCGGCATGGACCGGGCGCCGGCCAAGCTGCTCGACGACGTCAGCGCCAGGCTGGCGGCTCATGCGCGTGAGGTCGGGCTGCAGGCCAGTATGGAAGGGCGCCAGGCCCTGGTGGTATCGCTGGTGCTGATGCTGGTGGTGTTCGTGCTGGGTGTTGTCGCCGCTTATCGCTTCAGCCGGACCATCACCCAGCCGATCCAGCAGTCCCTGGCGCTGGCCCAGGCCGTCGCGACCGGGGACCTGACCAGCACGCAGCAGGCCCGCGGAAACGACGAGCTGGCCCGGCTGCTGCGGGCCTTGATGAGCATGCAGCAGTCCCTGGCCCAGGTGGTGGCCCGGGTGCGCCAGGGCTCCGAGAGCGTGGCCACCGCCAGTGCCGAGATCGCCCAGGGCAACCAGGACCTGAGTTCGCGTACCGAGTCTCAGGCCAGCGCGCTGGAAGAGACCGCAGCCAGCATGGAAGAGCTTTCCTCGACCGTGCGCCAGAACGCCGACAACGCCAGACAGGGCAACCAGCTGGCCCAGAGCGCCAGCACGGTGGCGGTTCAGGGCGGCGAGGTGGTGGCCCAGGTGGTCGACACCATGAAGGGCATCAATGACAGTGCGCGCAAGATCCACGACATCATCAGCGTGATCGACGGCATCGCTTTCCAGACCAACATCCTGGCGCTCAATGCCGCGGTGGAAGCGGCGCGGGCCGGCGAGCAGGGCCGGGGCTTTGCCGTGGTGGCCAGCGAGGTGCGCAGCCTGGCCGGGCGCAGCGCCGAGGCCGCCAAGGAGATCAAGAACCTGATCACCGACAGCGTGCAGCGCGTCGAGCAGGGCAGCGCCCAGGTCGACCAGGCCGGGACCACCATGAACGAGGTGGTGGCCGCGATCCGGCGCGTGACCGAGATCATGGGCGAGATCAGCGGGGCCAGCAGCGAGCAGAGCCAGGGCGTGGCGCAGATCGGCGAGGCCGTGACGCAGATGGACCAGGCCACGCAGCAGAACGCGGCCCTGGTCGAGCAGATGGCGGCGGCCGCGGCCAGCCTGAAGATGCAGGCCCAGGAGCTGGTGAAGACGGTGGCCGTGTTCCGGCTGGCCGCCAGCCCGGCGGCCTGAGCCTGGCTTTCAGCGCACCGTCAGCGCCACTTCCAGTGTGTCGAGGAACATGGCCGCGACGTCGAAACCGGCCTGGTCGGTGATTTCCTGAAAGCAGGTGGGGCTGGTGACGTTGATCTCGGTGAGGGAGTCGCCGATCACGTCCAGGCCGATCAGCAGCAGGCCGCGCGCAGCCAGCACCGGGCCGATGGCCTCGGCGATCTCGCGGTCGCGCGGGCTCAGGGGCTGGGCCACCCCCTTGCCGCCGGCCGCCAGGTTGCCGCGCACTTCACCGCCCTGCGGGATGCGTGCCAGGCAGTAGGGCACGGGCTTGCCGCCGATGACCAGGATGCGCTTGTCGCCCTGGGTGATGGCGGGCAGGAATTTTTGCACCATCAGGGTCTGCGCCCCGTGGCGGTTCAGCGTCTCGATGATGCTGCCCAGGTTCAGGCCATCGTCGCGCACCCGGAAGATGCCCGCACCACCCATGCCGTCCAGCGGCTTGAGGATGATGTCGCGGTGCTGGGCGTGGAAGTCGCGCACGGCCTGCGCCTCGCGCGTGACCAGGGTGGGCGTGGTGAATTGCGGGAACTCGAGGATGGCCAGCTTTTCCGGGTGGTCGCGCAGCGCGCGCGGTTTGTTGAAGACGCGCGCACCTTCGCGTTCGGCCTGCTCCAGCAGGTGGGTGGCATAGAAGTACTCGCTGTCGAAGGGCGGGTCCTTGCGCATGACGATGGCGTCGAAGTCGCGCAGCGCGACCAGGCGCTGGGCCGGCGCCAGCGGCGATTCGTGGAACCAGTGCTCCTCGTGGCCGGTCAGCCGGATGCGGCGCACATGCGCCTGCACACCGGTGCTGGCCTGCCAGCTCAGCTGCTGCGGCTCGCAGGCCGCCAGCGTGTGGCCGCGGCGCTGCGCCTCGCGCATCATGGCAAAGGTGCTGTCCTTGTAGGTCTTGAACGATTCCAGCGGGTCGGCGATGAAAAGCAGGTCCATGGCGGTCGGTCGCAAGCTGAGATGGGCGTTGGGGGCCCGCGCCGGCGGGGCGGGGTTCGAACGGGCTTCAGTCAAGGCTGGAGCCTGACGCTGGAAGTCTCTCACGAAACCGCAAGGCACAGGAAAAGAGGCCCAAGCAAGGCCTGGACCAGCGGCCCGGCGCGATTACAATGCCCCAGACCCCAAAGAGCAAGATTCGTGCCTTTATGAAATTCCCCATCCTCCGCTTCCTGCTGTGTGCGGCTTGTGTCCTGAGTGCGGGCACGGCCGGGGCCGAAAAGGCCGACAGCAAGAAGCCGATGAACATCGAGGCCGACGCCCTGCGCTATGACGACCTCAGGCAGACCAGTGTCTTCAGCGGCAATGTGGTGCTGACCCGGGGTTCCATCATCATCAAGGGCGCCCGTATCGAGGTGCGCCAGGACCCGCAGGGTTACCAGTTTGGCGTGGTGACGGCCGAGGCCGGCCAGCGCGCCACCTTCCGCCAGAAGCGCGACGGCGATGACGAATACATCGAGGGCGAGAGCGAGACCATCGAATACGACGGCCGCGCCGACGTCTTCAAGCTGATCAGGAACGCGGAGCTGCGCCGCCTGCGCGGCAGCCAGGTGGCCGACCTGGTGACCGGCAACATCATCCAGTACAACAGCCTGACGGATGTCTTCACCGTGGACGGCGGCCAGCAAAAGGGTAGCGGGCGCGTGCGCGCCACGCTGACACCGCGCAGCGAGGCGCCGCAGCCGGCTGCATCGCGCCCGGGCGTGCCGCTGCGCAACGACGACACCCTCGGAGGGCGCAAGTGAGCGACAGCCAGCAGATGGCCGGCACCATCCCGCCCGATTCCCAGCCCGACACGGCCACCGCGCCCGATACCCTGCCCGGCTTCGACCCGAGCCGGCTCGAAGCCCGCCACCTGAAGAAGTTCTACGGCAGCCGCGAGGTCGTCAAGGATGTCTCGCTGACGGTGCGCAAGGGTGAGGTGGTGGGACTGCTGGGCCCCAACGGCGCGGGCAAGACCACTTCGTTCTACATGATCGTGGGCCTGGTGCGTGCCAGCGCCGGCGAGATCCTGATCGACGACCAGCCGGTGGAGCACATGCCCATCCACCAGCGCGCCCGCATGGGCCTGAGCTACCTGCCGCAGGAGGCCTCGATCTTCCGCAAGCTCAACGTCGAGGACAACGTGCGCGCCGTGCTGGAGCTGCAGCGCGACGCGGACGGCAAGCCCTTGCGCAAGGACGAGATCGAGCTTCGCCTCACGGCCCTGCTGCAGGACCTGCGCGTGGAGAAGCTGCGCCTGTCACCCGCGCTGGCGCTCTCGGGCGGCGAGCGCCGTCGTGTGGAGATCGCCCGTGCCCTGGCCACGCAGCCGCGTTTCATCCTGCTCGACGAACCGTTCGCCGGCATCGACCCGATCGCCGTGATCGAGATCCAGCGCATCATCAGCTTCCTGAAGGCGCGCGGCATCGGCGTGCTGATCACCGACCACAATGTGCGTGAGACGCTGGGCATCTGCGACCACGCCTACATCATCAGCGAAGGCCGCGTGCTGGCCCAGGGTACGCCCGGCGACATCGTCAACAACGCCGACGTGCGCCGGGTCTACCTGGGCGAGCACTTCAAGATGTGAAGGGGGGAAATATGGCCCCCACGCTCGGCACTGCCGTGTCCTCGCTGCCCCCCAAGGGGTCCTTCACGCCTTGGGGTGGCCCGGCGGCGCTCGAGCTCGCGTGCCCCCGCCTTTCCGTTTGATGTCATGAAACAGGGACTGTCGCTGCGGGTCTCCCAGCATCTGGCGCTCACGCCCCAGCTGCAGCAGTCCATCCGTCTCCTGCAGCTCTCCACGCTGGAGCTCAACCAGGAGGTCGAGCAGCTGCTCGACGAGAACCCCTTCCTGGAACGCGCGGACGACAGCGTCGAGCGCGAGGCCCATGGCCTGGAGCGTGCCGATACCCCGGTGGCGCAGGACGAGGGCGACTACGACTACAGCAGCACCTCGTCCAGCGAAGCGCCGGACGAAAGCGCCGCGGTGAGCAGCCTGGAGAGCGAGGGCAGCTGGGAAGGCGACGGCAGCGTGGACATGTCGCCCGACGACAGCGAGTGGGGTGGTGATGCGCCGGCGCGCAACGGCGCGCGCGAGGACGATGAGGCCGACGCCACCGAGCTGGCGCGCAGCCAGGAGTCGCTGCAGGACTTTCTCAAGCGCCAGGCCCTGTCCCTGCGCCTGGGGGCCGAAGACCGCGCCGCCCTGCAGTTCCTGATCGAGTCCCTCAACGAGGACGGTTACCTGGAGGACACGCTCGAATCGCTGGCCCAGGGCCTGGCCGGCGAGGAAAGCGAGCATCTGGAGGCCCTGCTCGCCCACTTCGAGCTTGCGCTGCGCCTGCTGCAAAGCCTGGAGCCCACCGGCGTGGGTGCGCGCAACATGGCCGAGTGCCTGCGCCTGCAGTTGCTGGCCCTGCAGGCCGAGGCCATGCGCGGCGCGCCGAACCTGCCGGAACCGGCCGTGGTGGCCCAGGCCCTGCGCATGGTCGAGCAGCCGCCCGAACTGCTGGCGCGGCGCGATCTCCGCAAACTCGCCCAGCTGTGTGGCGGCAGCGAAGCCCTGACGCGAGAGGCCCTGGGCTTGGTGGCGCGGCTGGAGCCCAAGCCCGGGCGGCGCTTCGTCAACGTCGAGCGCAACGTCATCGTGCCCGACGTGCTGGTCGTGCGCAGCGGCAGCGGCGCGCAGACCCGCTTTCGCGTGCAGCTCAACCCCGACATCATGCCGCGGCTGCGCGTGCACGACATCTATGCCAATGCGCTCAAGGGCCACAAGGCCGGCGGCCGCAGCGCCGACAACCACGCCGCGCTGCAGCAGCGCCTGCAGGAGGCGCGCTGGTTCATCAAGAACATCCAGCAGCGCTTCGACACCATCCTGCGCGTCTCCAGCGCCATCGTCGAGCGGCAGAAGAACTTCTTCATGCACGGCGAACTGGCCATGCGCCCGCTGGTGCTGCGCGAGATCGCCGACGAGCTGGGCCTGCACGAATCCACCATCAGCCGCGTGACCACGGCCAAGTACATGGCCACGCCCTTCGGCACCTACGAGCTCAAGTACTTCTTCGGCTCGGGTCTGGGTACCGAGTCCGGCGGCAATGCCTCCAGCACGGCGGTGCGTGCCCTGATCAAGCAGTTCGTCAGCGCCGAGAGTGTCAAGAAGCCCCTGTCCGACAGCCAGCTCTCCGAGATGCTCAAGGAGCAGGGCATCGAGTGCGCGCGGCGCACCGTGGCCAAATACCGCGAGGCGCTCAAGATCGCGCCCGCGAATTTACGGAAAGCCTTGTGAACCAGCTTCAATTGTTCCTGCCCTGCGCCGCCGGCGTCGAGGACTATCTGGCCCCCGAGATCCTGCGGATCACGGGCCTGCCGCCGGGCTGCATCACCAAGCAGCGTGGCGGGGTGGCGGTGCGCACCTCGTTTGCACACGCCATGCTCCTCAACCTCTACAGCCGCCTGGCGCAGCGGGTGCTGGTGCTGGTGTCCTACACCGAGTACCGCAGCGAACAGGACCTGTACCGCGCCGCCATGGCCGTGCCCTGGGAGCAGTGGTTCACACCGAAGGAAAGCATCAAGGTCGAGATCACGGCCCAGCACAGCCCGCTGACCTCGCTGAACTTCGCGGCGCTGAAGGTGAAGGATGCGGTCTGTGACCGTTTTCGCGAAACCTCGGGCGGCGTGCGCCCCGATGTGGACACCCAGTGGCCCGACGTGCGCATCTACGCCCACCTGACCACCGACAGCTGCTCGCTCTACATCGACACCTCGGGCGAGCCGCTGTTCAAGCGCGGCTGGCGCGAGGACAAGGGCGATGCACCCCTGAAGGAAACCCTGGCCGCCGCCATGATCGCCGCCAGCGGCTGGGCCGAGGGCGACGCGGACGGTGACCTGCTGCCGCTGTACGACCCCTGCTGCGGCAGCGGCACCATCGCCATCGAGGCGGCGCAGATCGCCTGCAACATCGCGGCCGGTTCCCTGCGCCGTTTTGCCTTCGAGAAATACCGGCCCTTCCGTGCCCCCGAATGGGCCGAGATGAGGAGAGAGGCCGCGCAGGCGGTGGTCAAGCCCGAGCCGGGTCAGGCCGCGCTGATCTACGGCAGCGACGTGTCGCACCGCATGGTGGACTTCGCCCAGCGCAATGCCCAGCGTGCCGGCGTGGCCGATGTGATCGAGTTCCGTGGCGGTGACGCGCTGCAGCGCATGCCGCCCTGCGCCACGCCGGGCGTGATGCTGGTCAATCCGCCCTATGGCGAACGCATCGAGGCCGGCGGTTTCGCGGGTGCGGGCGCCAGCGCCCGCACCGGTACCCCGCGCTTTGGTGCGCGCGAGCTGCCCGAGACGGAACAGGCCGGCGACGACAAGGAATTCTTCGGCAAGCTGGCCAGCCACTGGAAGAAGAACTACAGCGGCTGGACCGCCTGGGTGCTCACGCCCGACCTCAAGCTGCCCGGCAAGATGCGCCTGAAGGAATCGCGCCGTGTGCCCATGTGGAACGGCCCGCTGGAGTGCCGGCTCTTCAAGTTCGAGATGATCAGGGGTTCGGCACGCGAGAAGCCGATCGAACCATGATCGTGCTGGACACCAACATCGTGCTGGACCTGCTGGTCTTCGACGACCCGGCCACGCCGCCGCTGAAAGACGCGCTTGACAGCCGCCGGCTGCAGTGGATTGCCACGCCGGCCATGCGCGAGGAACTGGTCCGCGTGCTGGCCTATCCGCACATCGTGGCGCGCCTGGCCTACTACCAGCTCGGCGTCGACGAAGTGTTGCTCGCTTTCGACCGGCAGGTGCAGATCGTCGAGACGGCCCCGCGGGTGTCTTGTATCTGCAAGGATCCGGACGACCAGAAGTTCATCGACCTGGCCGTGGCGCACCGCGCGCTGCTGCTGAGCAAGGACCACGCCGTGTTGCGCCTCAAGCGACGACTGTTGCCGCTGGGGGTGAGCACCGCCGCGGCCCTGGCCGCCGCGATCCACTGATCACCACCCTCGGGAACGACCATGACGACATCCGACAACCCCCAACCCGGCGAGCTGTTGCAGCCCGAAGATTTCGACGAGCTCGACGCCATCCTCGACGACCTGCGCGAACGCGACGAGGAAATCCCGCAGTGGGAATTCTGCGAAGGCTTTCTGGCCGCCCTGGTCTGCTGCCGCCGGCCTGTTCCCCCGGCGGAATACCTGCCGGTGCTGTTGGGCATGGACGATGCCGGGGCCGTCGCGCCCTTTGTCGATGCCGCCCAGCGCGAGCGCTTTCTCGCGCTCTGGACCCGGCGCTGGCAGGAGGTGCAAACGGCACTCGATGCCGAGGTCGAGAACCTGGAGGACGAAGCGGCCTACCAGCCCGAGGTCATGGACGTGCGTGGTGCGATCGCAGCCTTGTCGCCGGCGGAACGTGCGGAGCTCGGTGACGAGGTGCCGGCCTTTGCCCAGGTCTGGGCCCTGGGTTTCATGTTCGCCGTGGAGAACTGGCCCGAGGAGTGGGCGCCCCCGCGCGACAAGGAAGCGGCCGAGTGGCTCGATGCCTCGCTGCAGGCCATGGTGGCCATGACCGAAGACGACACGGCCCCGCCCGAGATTTCACCCTTCGGCGACGACACGCCGCCTTCGGTCAGCGTGGAGCGGCTCAACGCCTTCGGCGACGCGATCTGGGCCGTCTACGACCTGCGCGAGATCTGGCGCAGCATCGGCCCGCGGGTGGAAACCGTGCGCAAGGAAGCGACGCCCGGCCGCAACGACCTCTGTTATTGCGGCAGCGGCAAGAAATACAAGAAGTGCCACGGCGCGACCTGAGCGGCTGGGTCTCATGCACCTGCTGGTGACGATCCTGGGCTGGCTGCTGGCCTCGTGTGCCCTGCTTTCATTCGGGCTGGGCATTGCGGCCTGGCCGCCGGGTGGACTGATGTTTGCCCTGCCCTATGTGTTCTTCTTTTCAGCCGCGCTGGTGGCGCCATTCGCCATCGGTCTGATCTGGCTGGGGCGCCGGCTCAAGTCCCGGTCAGCGGAAAAACGCGCCTAGTGCTGCCGCCGTTTCGATCGGCAGCTCCTCCGGGATGAAGTGGCCGGCCGGCAGCAGGCGACCGCTGACTTGGGCGCTGCACTGCGCCTGCCAGAGTTCCAGTGGTTTGAAGAGCTTGTTCACTACACCCCGCTCGCCCCACAGCACCAGGGTGTCGCAGGCGATTTTCTGACCGTGCGCGCGGCTGGTCCGGTCGTGTTCCAGGTCGATGCCGGCGCTGGCGCGGTAGTCCTCGCAGGCACCGTGGATGGCCTCGGGTCTGCAGAAGCAGCGTTCGTACTCGGCCAGAGCCAACGGTTCGAT
This sequence comes from uncultured Hylemonella sp., assembly GCA_963513295.1. Classification (GTDB taxonomy): domain Bacteria; phylum Pseudomonadota; class Gammaproteobacteria; order Burkholderiales; family Burkholderiaceae_C; genus Hylemonella. The sequence continues at coordinate 11,764 of CAUPQO010000022.1, read as the reverse complement.
GTAGTCCAGTCCCTGGGATCCCCAGCCGCCTAGCTTGGCGTGCAGGTAGGCCCTGGCGTCGGCCCCGATCATGCGTTCGGGCAGCGGCCAGGGCTGGATCAGGTGGAACCAGTGGTAATAGGCGCGTGCGAAGGCCATGTCGGTGGCGGCGTACATGTCCAGCGTGGGTGCGATGTCGATCACGCAGAGTTTCTCCACCTTCTCGGCGTGGTCCAGCGCCAGACGATGCGCGACGCGGCCGCCGCGGTCGTGGCCGCAGAGGAAGAAGGTGGGACAGCCCAACTGGTCCATCACGTCCACCAGGTCCTGCGCCATGGTGCGCTTGCTGTAGTTGCCGTGGTCGGGCAGGCCGGCGGGTTGGGCCGAGTCGCCGTAACCACGCAGGTCGGGCAGCACGATCCAGTAGTCCTGCTGCAGCTGCTGCACCACGCGGTGCCAGAGTGCATGGGTCTGCGGGAAGCCGTGCACCAGCAACAGCGCGGGCTTGCTGCCACGTGCAGTGGCGGGCACACGTGCATGGATCTGTACGCCGTTGACGTCGAAGCGACGGGGCTCGAAACCATCAAACCAGTTCATGGCAGGAGTTCATTGAGGCGCCGCAGCGCATGCGTGACGGTGGCGGCACGCACGGCCGCGCGGTCACCGGGGAAGTTCATCTTTTCCGTCAGCACCTGGCCCGGCAGCGCAAAGCCGAACCAGACCAGGCCCACGGGTTTGTCGGGGGTGCCGCCGGTGGGGCCGGCCACACCGGTGACGGCCACGGCCACCTGGGCCCGGGAGCGCGCCAATGCGCCGGCGGCCATGGCGCGTGCCACTTCCTCGCTGACGGCGCCGTGTTGTTTGAGCAGCGCAGCCTCCACACCCAGCAGTTCGTTCTTGGCCGTGTTGGAGTAGCTGACGAAGCCGCGTTCGAACCAGTTGCTCGAACCGCTGAGGTCGGTGCAGGCGCCGGCGATCAGGCCGCCAGTGCAACTCTCGGCTGTGACCAGCATCCACTGGCGCTGCTGCAGCTGCGCGGCGAGGCGTTCGACCAGGGGGAGGGTGTCCGCGCTCACAGCGTTCTCCACAGCGCGATCAGCAGCAGGGTGCAGAAGGCGGCGACCAGGTCGTCCAGCATGATGCCCCAGCCGGCCTTGGCCCAGCCGTGGCGCGCGTGGCTGGGGTCCATGTCGTGGTACAGGCGGTCGGCCCAGCCCACCGGGCCGGGCTTGGCGGCATCGAAATAGCGGAACAGCACAAAGGCCAGCAGCTGCTCGGGCCAGCCGGCGGGCATGATGAGCCACAGCACCAGCCAGAAGGCGAGGATCTCGTCCCAGACGATGCAGCCCGGATCCCCCGCGTGCAGGTGGCGTGCGGTGACGCTGCAGGCCCACCAGCCCAGCGGCAGCGCGACCAGCAGCAGCAGGCCCCAGCGCGCCTCGTTCATCCAGGGTTGCAGCGCGAGAAAGGCGACCCAGGCCCAGAGGGTGCCCACGGTGCCAGCGGCCTTGGGGCTGAGCCCGGAACCGAAACCCAGGGCGATGGCGTGCGCCGGATGCGCCAGCAGGAAACGGCCGGTGGGCCGGGTCATGGGCGGACGCAGGGGGCTGGGGGCGTTCATGCGGCGATTATGGTGGAGCGCCGGGCGCGGCGGCCAGGTCGCGCAGCCACTCGGCCCAGTAGTCGATGCAAGCCCGGATCTTGGGCAGGCGATGCCGCTCCTGCAGCATCACGGCGTAGATGGGCACGGGCATGGCGCTGAAGTGGCCCTGGAGCACGGGCACGAGTTCGCCGCGCTCCACCATGGGCCGCGCCAGCAAGTCCATGAGGCGGGCAATGCCCGCGCCCTGCAGGGCCAGGGCCACGATGACGGATGAGTTGTCGGTGCGCGTGTGGCCCTGCACCAGCAGTTCCTGGCCCTTGCCGCCCTGGGCCAGGGGCCAGCGGTTGAGCAGGGGGCTGGCACTGTTGCCGATCAGGCGGTGCTGCGCCAGCTCGTCCGGGTGTTGCGGTGTGCCGTGGGCGGCCAGGTAGGCGGGCGCCGCGTAGAGCGAGCGCCCGGAGTGGCCGATCTCGCGCGCCACCAGGGTCTCGCTGTTGGGGGAGCCGGAGCGGATGGCGATGTCGATGCCGTCGCGTGCCATGTCGGCCAGGCGGTCGTCGGCATTGATGTCCAACTGCAACTGCGGGTAGCGCCGGTACAGACCGCTCAGGCCCGGTGCGATCACGACCTGGGCCACCAGGGGGCTGGCGCTGATGCGCACCCAGCCGCCGGGGCCGGCCAGCTTGCCGCTGAGTTCGCTGGCCAGCTCATCGCGGGTGTCGAGCAGGCGGCGCGCATGGGCGAGGAAGGTGTCGCCCTCGTCGGTCAGGCTCAGGCCGTGGGTCGTGCGGTGCAGCAGGCGCACACCGCAGTCGGCTTCGAGCCGCGCCAGCGCGCGCGTGACCTGGCTGACCGGCACATTGCGCTCGCGTGCCACGGCCGAGAGGGTGCCCAACTCGGTGATGCGGGCGAACAGGGCGACATCGTCCAACTGCAATTGCATGACAAACAGTATGGCCTGGTTTTGCATTAACTGCAAAACCATCTTCGATTTTTTGCCGTTTCCGTCCTCTGCTTCCCCCAATAAAGTGCAAGCCATGCCGACTTTCATTCCGGCATCAAGGAGCAGAGCATGAGCACCGAGTCCCAGCACAGCATGCAGCGTCTTTACAGCGCCGCCGACTGGAACGCCCTGCACGAGCAGGCCCTGCGCCAGGCCCAGGCCCTGCGGCGCGAGGCCTGGGCCGATTTCTGGCGCGGCACCGACAGTGTCTGTTCGGCCGGTCTGGCCACGGCGCAGCGCAGCGCCCGGCGTCTGGCCCACAGCCTGGGGCGGCACGCGCAGCTGCGCGGCGGCCCTGTTCAGGCGAAGTGATCGTAGGACGTGTAGCGGTCGCCGAGTTGGCGGCCCTGCGCGTCCACCACCTGCAGACCGGGTTCGGCTTCGAGCCGGCCGATGCGCGTGAGCGGTACGCTCGCTGCGCGGCCCGCCGCGTGAACCGCCGCCTGCTGCGCAACAGGCGCGCTGAACAGCAGTTCGTAATCGTCCCCCCCGCCCAGCACCAGGGCCAGACGCGCCGCTTCGTCCAGTGAGGCGGTGCGCGCGGCCAGCAGTGCGCCCAGCACGGTGGCCTCGAGCCGCGCGCCGCAGTCCGAGGCCTGCAGCAGATGGCCCAGATCACCGGCCAGGCCGTCGCTCAGGTCCATGGCGGCCGTGGCGATGCCGCGCAGCGCCAAGCCCAGGGCCACACGCGGTGTCGGGCACTCCAGGCGCTGGCGGGCCGCCTGCAACACTTCGGCGGGCAAGGTGCGTTTTCCTTGCAGCGTTTCGAGCGCGAGGCGTGCATCGCCCAGCGTGCCGCTGACCCAGAGTTCGTCGCCGGGTCGTCCGCCCGAACGCAGCAGGGCCTGTCCGCTGGGCACTTCACCGAAAACCGTGATGCAGATGTTGAGCGGGCCGCGTGTGGTGTCGCCGCCCATGAGGGTGCAGCCGTGCGCATCGGCCAGCGTGAACAGGCCGCGTGCAAAGCCCGCGAGCCAGGCCTCGTCGGCGCGCGGCAGCGACAGGGCCAGCGTGAAGGCCAGCGGGCGCGCGCCGCAGGCGGCCAGGTCGCTGAGGTTCACCGCCAGGGCCTTGTGGCCCAGGGCCTCGGGATCGACATCGGGAAAGAAGTGGTGGCCTTCGACCAGCATGTCGCTGGAGATGGCCAGCTGTGTGCCCGGCGCGGCCTGCAGCAGGGCGCAGTCATCGCCTATGCCCAGGGCCACGGCGGGGTTGGCGCCGCCGGGGCGCTGGAAGTAGCGCCGGATCAGTTCGAACTCACCCATGACGCAGCGGCTCCGCGACGGGCGTTTCGCGCGGCGGCCAGAAGAAGCTCAGCGGCGTCTGGCGCGCGCGGGTCCGGATGGCCCGGTACAGGCGCGCGCGGTCCAGGCCCGTGACGTTGTGCGCGCGCAGTGCCAGGCGGAAGGCGAAGAAGAAACTCACCGCGACGTTGAGCACGCCGACCAGCAGGATGGAGAGCACGCACCACCAGAACAGGGGTAGCTTCAGCACGTCCGGCCCCAGCGTGACAGCGGCCGCGCTCAGCTGGCCGGCCGAGAGCGTGACGTGGCGCACGTCCAGTCCCAGGCCGAAAAAGGCGGCAAAGGCCGGCACCAGGCCCAGCATGAAACCCAGCGAGATATTGGCCGCCAGGCCCGAGATGTTGTGGCGCAGCCAGCTAGCCCAGCGATCGGCGCGCGCCACGCCGAGCATGGCGGTGATGCGCGGGTGGTAACGCAGGGCCGAGTCCAGACGCTGCAGCACGAACCAGTTTTCGGTCCAGCCCGCGATGATGCTGGAGGCGAACAACAGCAGACCGGTGAAGGCGGCGAAGAAGAGCGTGGGGCCGAACAGCGTCAGCGAGTGCAGCACATGGTCGGCCTTTTCCACACTGAGCGGGGCATGGCCCATGGCCAGCCAGAACGCGCCGCTCAGCAGCAGCACACCGGGCACGACCAGGGCCAGGTTGCCGATCACAGCGGCCACCTGGGAGCGCACGAGGTGGCTGACCTCGTCGACGAAGTCCTCGACCGCGCCGGGCGCCTGCAGGTCCTTGAGCTTGGCCGCCATGGCCGGCGCAGTCATGGCGGGCTGCTTGGTGGCCACTGTCCAGTGCAGCAGCTGCACGAGCACGAAGCACAGCGCGTAATTCACGCCGGCAGCGAAGCCGCCCCAGAAGGCCGACAGGCCCAGGCCCAGCAGCGCGAACTTCAGGAGCGTGGTGACCGAGATCAGGGCGCCGCCGCCCGCGGCCTTGCGCAGCATGTCGACGTACTCGGCCCGGTTGCGCGTGATGTAGTGTTCGCCGGTCTCGGCGCTGCGTTCGGCCACCTTGGCCGCCAGCAGGGACGAGTTGCTCGCGATCAGCGCACGCAGGCTGCGGTTGTTGTGGCCGGCCAGGGTGAGCTGGGCCAGCAGCTTGCCGGTGCCCACGGCGTCGGGGGCCAGCAGGGTGTCGAGCAGCAGGCGGCAGCGCAGCACGCGTTCGCGCAGCTGGCGCAGGCGGAACACCACGTCGACCGAGATGCCGTGCTCGTCCAGATGGGCGTAGACGCTGGCGGCGGCCTGGCGGCAGGCGTCAAGCCGGTCCTTGAAGGCCTGCACGGCCTGCTCCAGGGCGACCGCGTCGAGCGGGCGCTGCTGCAGTGCGCGGCGCAGGGTTTCGAAGTCGACCAGCAGCTCGCGGTAGGCCTGCAGCTGCTGCGCGCTGTTGTCCATGCGCAGGCGCAGCTCGGGGGCGTAGCCGATGGCGCAGATCTGGCTCACGCAGCAGGCGATGGATTCCTCCAGGGCCGCGCGCCAGGGCCGCGCGCCCGTGAAGGACAGGCCCAGGACGGCTGCCAGGCGTTGTTCGGTCTCTTCGTCCAGGCGGCCCAGCCAAGCAGCGTCGAAGTCGTGCGGGAAGAGCAGGGAGTAGAGCTCGGAGGCGTCGCGTGTCTGCGGTGTGGCTGGCAGCACGTGCTGCAGCAGGCGGTTGATGAATTCGCTCAGGAAGACCGGGCGCTGGGCCAGGCCGTGGTCGGCCAGCAGAGTGGTGCCATCCACGCCGTCCAGCAGGGCCAGCCACCAGGCCTGGGCGCGGTTGCGCAGTTCGACGCTGGTCTCCATCCGCTCGATCAGCAGTTGCAGGCGTTCCAGTGTGGTGCTGACCGAGCTGCGGTCGCCGCGCATCCAGTCCAGCAGATGGGCCAGCCAGAGGTGGCGTTCGACCAGGGTAGCCTCGGGGTCCAGTGCGTCCAGCAGGGTGTCGAGATCGCGCGGTGACGCCATGAACAGGCCCTAGTGGAGAGTGCGCGTGCCGTCGCCGGCGCTCAGGGCGTCCAGCACGAACATGGGGATGTCCACGTCGAAGCGTTCGCCGTCCTCGGCCACGAAGAAATAGCTGCCGTGCATGGTGCCGGTAGCCGTGCGCAGCCGGGTTCCACTGGTGTATTCGAAGGTCGCTCCCGGCTGCAGCAGCGGCTGCTGGCCGATCACACCCAGGCCGCGCACCTTCTCGGTGTGGCCATTCGCGTCGTTCACGTTCCAGCTGCGCGCGATCAGCTGCGCGGGGATGTCGCCGGTGTTGGTGAGGGTGACGGTGTAGGCGAAGACATACAAGCCCTGGGCCGGGGCCGACTGCTCGGGCATATGGCGGGGCTGGACTTCGACAAGAATCTGGTACTTTGCCATATATGGATATAGTCGAGGAAATGGTGCTCGGAGCTGGCGCCGTGCGCGCCAGCTCCGAGCACCATCCCCTGCATCGTACCTGTGAAAATACCGCCCATGTCCCAAACCTTCCGCATTGCCCCTTCCATCCTCTCGGCCGATTTCGCCCGCCTGGGCGAAGAGGTTCGCAATGTGATCGCCGCTGGCGCCGACTGGATCCACTTCGACGTGATGGACAACCATTACGTGCCCAACCTGACCTTCGGCCCCATGGTGTGCCAGGCCCTCAAGCCGCACGCGAAGACCCCCGCTGGCCAGGCCGTGCCGATCGACGTGCACCTGATGGTGCAGCCGGTGGACGCGCTGGCCGAGGCCTTTGCCGCCGCGGGCGCCGATCTGATCAGCTTCCATCCCGACGCTTCGGGCCACGTGCACCGCAGCGTGCAGGCCATCAAGGGCAAGGGCTGCCAGGCCGGCCTGGTGTTCAACCCGGCGCAGCCGCTGGATGTGCTGGACTGGGTGATCGAGGACATCGACCTCATCCTGATCATGAGCGTCAACCCGGGTTTCGGCGGCCAGAGTTTCATCGACTCCGCCCTGCGCAAGGTCGAGGCCGCGCGCAAGCGCATCCAGGCTTGCGGCAAGGACATCCGGCTGGAAGTCGACGGCGGCATCAAGGCCGACAACATCCGCCGCGTGGCCGATGCCGGCGCCGATACCTTCGTGGCGGGCAGCGCCATCTTCGGCAAGCCGGACTACCGCGCCGTGATCCAGGCCATGCGCCAGGCGCTGGCCTGAGCAGCCGGCGGGGGTGCGCCCCTACGTGTTAGCCATGAGGCCGGGGCGTACGCTTCAGGGCTAGCATCGGCGCCAGTTCATGAAAAGCAGAGAGACCACGTCCATCGTTTCCGACCCGCAGGAAAAGCGCGGGTCCGCTTGGCGGCGCGTGCTGGACTGGCTGCCCGGGCGCAGCCGGCCCGAAGGCGGCATCCAGGTGTACCGCAGGGTGCGGCTGGCCCTGTACACGGTTCTGGTGGTGGTGGGGGCGCTGACCTACTGGCAGATGCGCCAGCAGCAGCAGGCCGAGGAAATCCGGCAAGCCGATGCGGAGATCATTCGCGTGGCGGCCACCCAGAGCACGCTGATCCAGCGCATGATCATGCTGCTGACCCGATTGCAGCACAACGATGGCAGCGAAGAGGAGCATGTCAACGCCCTGGCCGAAACCCTGAACCAGACGCAGACCCAGGCCACACTGCTCGACGAGCTGCTGGCCCGCCAGGGGGTCTGGCAGCTGGACGATCGCCCCCAGCTGCGCGGCGCCATCTTCGAGTGGCAGGGCCGCAGGGAGAAGGTCTGGTACCGGGCCCAGTCCCTGTTGTGGCTGATCGATCAGAACAATCTGGCGCGGCGGCCAGTGGCCACCCAGTTCCTGCTGACCGAACTGGAATCCTTCTGGCTGACGACACAAAGCCTGGTGGACGAGCTGCAGCTGGCCGCCCAGCGGCGTTCACGCGCCAGTCTGGAGCGGATCGAATTCTCAGGCAACGTCATGCTGGGCGTGCTCCTGCTGCTGATCCTGGCGGTGGCCGAGCCGCTGGTGCTGTTCGTGCGGCGGCAGAGCGAGGATCTGCAGCAGCAATCGATGGAGCTCCAGCGCCTGGCCCTGGTGGCGCAGCGCACCTCGAACTGGGTGGCCGTGGTGGATCGCGAACGCCGTGTGCTCTGGTGCAACGAGGCCTTCCTGCGCGGCAAGGGTGGGACGCTGGACGAGGTGCTGGGCCAGTATGCGGCCCTGCTGGCCAGCAATGACTACAACGATGCCGAGGAAATGACACGCCTGCTGACCGAACTGGACATGGGGCTGGCGGTCAGGGTGGATGTCATGCACCGCGGACGCCAGGGCGAGGAGGTCTGGCTCGATGTCGACTACCAGCCTATCCATGACGCGCAGGGTCTGCACACCGGCTTCACGCTGGTGGCCCGCGACATCACCGACACGGTCAACGAGCGCGTGCGCATGCAGACGCTGCTGGACACCCTGCCCGCCGGTGTGGTGTTGCAGTCGGCCCAGGGGGTGGTGATCGAGTGCAACCGGCAGGCGCAGGAAATGCTGGCGCGGCCCGATCAGAAGCTGCTGGGCCGAGACCGGCTGGCCGAGGACAATATGGTGGTGCGTTCCGACCTCACGCCCTATGCGATGTCGGATCGCCCCAGCGTGCGCACCCTGCGCAGCGGCCAGGGCCTGCGCGGCGAACTGGTCGGCCATATGCGCACAGCGGGTGAGTTGCGCTGGCACATGGTCAACACCGAGCCCATGCACGATGCGGCGGGGCACCTGACCGGCGTGATCTCCTGCCTGGTCGATGTGACGCAGCAGCGCGAACAGCAGCAACTGCTCACGCTGGCCATCGAGAGTGCTTCGCTGGGGGTCTGGCAGTGGGACATTCTCAGCGGCCGCATGGACGTGAACGACCGCCTGCTGGTCCTGTTCGGCTACCAGCCGGGGCAGATGGACCTGACGTCCGAGGGCTTTTACCAGCTGATCCATCCCGATGACCGCGAGGGCTGGAGTTGGGCCATCCGTACCAATCTGCGGGATTCGCACCAGCCCCTGCACTGGGAGGTGCGCATGCACCATGGCAGCGGGCGCTGGCTGTGGACCCTCTTCAGCGGGACCGTGGTGGCGCGCGACGGCAGCGGCCGGGCCCTGCGCATGGCGGGCATCTGCTACGACATCAACGCCCAGAAGGAGCTGGAGGAGCAGTTGCGGCAGTCGGCCCGCACCGACAGCCTGACGCGCCTGCCCAACCGGGTCGAATTGCTGGGCCGCATCGAGGCCTCGATCCAGCGCACGCGGCAGCAGCCGGGCTACTGCTTTGCCGTGCTGTTCATGGACTTCGACCGCTTCAAGCAGGTCAACGACACCCTGGGCCATTCGGTCGGTGATGAATTGCTGCGCCAGATCGCCAAGCGCCTGGAGGACAGCCTGCGCCCGGGCGACGCCTTCGTGCAGACCAGCGATTTCAGCCAGATGGCAGCGCGCATCGGTGGCGACGAGTTCGTGGTGCTGCTGGACAACATCCGCGGCGACCTGGATGCCCAGGTGGTGGCCGCCCGCCTGCTCGAGGTGCTGGCCGAGCCCTACCAGATCGGCCCGCACCGCGTCAGTTCCACGGCCAGCATCGGTATCGTCACCACGGCCCACATGGCCGAGGATCCCGACAGCGTGCTGCGCGATGCCGACATCGCCATGTACGAGGCCAAGCGCCAGGGGCGCGGGCGCTATGAGATGTTCGAGCCCTCCATGCGCAAGCGTGTGCACGACGACGTGGAACTGGAGAACGATCTTCGCCAGGCCATCGACAAGGGCGAGATCCACGTGGTGTACCAGCCCATGATGGACCTGGGCAGTGGCCGTCTGGTGGGGATGGAGGCGCTGGCGCGCTGGTCGCATCCGCTACGCGGTCCGGTGTCACCCCTGACTTTCATCCCGGTGGCCGAGGCCACGGGCGTGATCGGCCGTCTGGGCGAATTCGTGCTGAAGACGGCCTGCCATGAGCTGGTGCGCCTGCGCGGCCTGCTGGGACAGCGTGCGCCCGAGACGGTGTCGGTCAACCTCTCGCGGGCCCAACTGCGCCAGGCGGGTTTCACTGCCAAGCTGTCGGAGCAGCTGTACAGCGCCGGGCTGGCGCCCGGCGCGCTCATGCTGGAGGTGACCGAAAGCCTGGCGGCCCAGGACGAGGGCATACAGGCCATCCTGCGTGAAATCCGGGCCCTCGGTGTGTCCCTTTCGCTGGACGATTTCGGTACCGGTTATTCCTCGCTCTCCTGTCTGCACGAGCTGCCTGTCAATCAGGTCAAGATCGACCGCTCCTTCGTGAGCCAGGCGCTCACCAGCAATTACCACCGGGTGATGATCGCGGCCACCATCAGCATGGCACGCACACTGGGCCTGCAGACGGTGGCCGAAGGCATCGAGACGGCCGAGCAGGCCGCGCTCATGGCCGAACTCGGTTGCGGCAAGGGCCAGGGTTATCTGTACGGCCGGCCGCTGAGTGCACCGGACCTCGAGTCGTGGGCCCTGGCCACGCCGGCGGCTGCACTCAGGACTTGATGTCCAGCAGGGCGTTCTTGAGCTGCCAGTCCGCCGGGGCTTTGCCCAGCCAGATGCCCATCAGGGCGGCGAAGAACTCGGGCTCCTTGAAGGGGGCGCCTTGGACCTTGCCCTTGACCGCGATGGACAGGCCCTGACCTGGCACCCAGTCCAGGGTGAAGCTGTCGCCGGCCATGAGCTTCTTGTGATCGGAAAATATCTGGCTCATGCGCATGATGCCGGGGATCAGCTGGACGAAGGCCGCGCGGTCCATGTTGTCCTCCATGCCGCGGGAGAAAAGCTTGCCCAGCTCGGCGGCATCGATCTCGCGCAGCATGGTGATGCTCATGCGCTTGGGGCCGGACGTCCTGAGGATTTCTTCTAGCGAGCCGGCCTTGCGGCTGGTGTAGAGGCCGGCTGCGTAGACCTTGAAGATGGCCTTGTAGCGCACACCGGCCCCATTGAGATCCAGCTTGCTGCCGTTGACCTCGACTTGCGGCGGGAAGTTGACGCCCGCCACTTCCGCGGTGAAAGCCAGCGGGCTGGCGCCCAGCAGTAGGGCAAACAGGACGGGGCGTAAAAGGGAGCACATGATCGATAACCTCCTGGAATAGTACGATCGTTCGTTCTAATTATCCCAGACCCGGGTGCCGGTCCGATTCAGGGTTTTTCTGGGGGTGGTCGCCTTTGCTAAACTGAGTCTATGTTCATTCACCGCCTCATCAGCACAGGTTGCAGCGACCGGGGAGCTTGGCCCTGGCGTACCTGACATGACGTGCGCGCCCGGTCGCTCGACTGAGGCCGACTGCCAACCCACCCGGTCATGCACTACCCCGGTCCACGGGGTTTCCAGAACCGAATGAATGAACAGGGCACAAAGTGCCTGACGCCCGGGCCAGCCGTCCTGGCGCCGAACCGGAGTTTTCCCGTGATGACCGAATCCGAATTCAAGGAACTGGCCCGCCAGGGCTACAACCGCATCCCTCTGCTGGCCCAGGCCTTTGCCGACCTGGAAACGCCGCTCTCGCTCTACCTGAAGCTGGCGCATGCGCAAAACGGCGGCAAGAACACCTTCCTGCTGGAGTCCGTGGTGGGTGGCGAGCGCTTTGGCCGCTACAGCTTCATCGGCCTGCCGGCGCGCACCCTGGTGCGCTCGCGCGGCTTCGGGGAGCAGGCGGTGACCGAGGTGGTGACCGATGACGTGGTGGTGGAGACCTCGCGCCTGAACCCGCTGGACTTCGTCGCCCAGTACCACCAGCGTTTCAAGGTGGCGCTGCAGCCCGGCCTGCCGCGTTTCTGTGGTGGCCTGGCCGGCTATTTCGGCTACGACACGGTACGCCACATCGAGAAAAAGCTGGTGCACAGCTGCCCGCCCGACACCCTGGGCTGTCCCGACATCCTGCTGCTGCAGTGCGAGGAACTGGCCGTCATCGACAACCTCTCGGGCAAG
>CAUPQO010000021.1:0-26236 GCA_963513295.1 uncultured Hylemonella sp. | reverse complement strand
TGGACGAAAACGGCAAGCCGATCAAGTCGGCCGGGCCGTCCATTCCGGTGGAAATCCAGGGCCTGACCGAAGTGCCGCAGGCGGGCGACGAGTTCATGGTGCTGTCCGACGAGCGCCGTGCGCGCGAGATCGCGACCTACCGTGCCGGCAAGTTCCGCAACACCAAGCTGGCCAAGCAGCAGGCCGCCAAGCTGGAGAACATGTTCACCGACATCTCCGCCGGCGAAGTCAAGATGGTGCCCATCATCGTCAAGGCCGACGTGCAGGGCTCGCAGGAAGCGCTGGCCGCTTCGCTGCTCAAGCTCTCGACCGAAGAGGTCAAGGTGCAACTGGTGTATGCCGCCGTCGGTGGCATCAGCGAATCCGACGTCAACCTGGCGATTGCCTCCAAGGCCATCATCATCGGCTTCAACACCCGGGCTGACGCCGGGGCGCGCAAGCTGGCCGAGAACAACGATGTCGAGATCCGCTACTACAACATCATCTACGACGCCGTCGATGAGCTGAAGGCCGCCATGTCGGGCATGCTGGCCCCGGAGAAGCGCGAAGAGGTGATCGGCATGGCCGAGATCCGCACCGTGTTCGTGGCCTCCAAGATCGGTACGGTGGCCGGCTGTATGGTCACCGCCGGTTATGTCACCCGCAGCGCGCATTTCCGCCTGCTGCGCGACAACGTGGTCATCTACACCGGCGAGCTGGACTCCCTCAAGCGCATGAAGGACGATGTGCGCGAGGTCAAGGAAGGCTTCGAGTGCGGTATCAAGCTCAAGAACTACAACGACATCAAGGAAAACGACCAGCTCGAATTCTTCGAGGTCAAAGAGATCGCCCGTACGCTGTAAACCATGCCGGCAAAAAAGTCATCCACTCCGAACCGCGGCTTCAAGGTCGCCGATCAGATCCAGCGCGATCTGACGGAGTTGATCGCGCGCGAGTTGAAAGACCCGCGCGTGGGCATGGTGACGCTGCAAAGCGTCGAAGTCACGCCCGACTACGCGCATGCCAAGGTCTATTTCAGCGTGCTGATCGGTGACCCGCAGGAAACGCAGGATGCCTTGAACCAGGCTGCCGGCTTCCTGCGCAACGGCCTGTTCAAGCGCCTGCACATCCACACGGTGCCGACGCTGCACTTCCTGTTCGATCGCACCACCGAGCGTGCCGCCGACATGAATGCCCTGATCGCGCAGGCTGTCGCGTCGCGTTCCAAAGACGAGGGGTAAGCATGCAAGCGCCACGCACCAGGGTGCAACGGCGCCCTGTGCATGGGGTGCTCTTGCTGGACAAACCGCTCGGACTCTCGAGCAACAACGCGCTGCAGAAGGCCAAGTGGCTGCTGCGCGCCGAAAAGGCCGGCCACACCGGCACGCTCGACCCGCTGGCCACCGGCGTGCTGCCGATCTGCTTTGGTGCGGCCACCAAGTTCAGCCAGCTGCACCTGGATGCCGACAAGACCTATGAGACCACGGTGCGCCTGGGTGTGCGCACGAGCACGGCCGATGCCGAAGGCGAGGTGATCGCCACCCGCCCGGTGACCTGCACCCTGGGCCAGGTGGTCGAGGTGCTGGACCAGTTCATGGGGCCGATCCGCCAGGTGCCGCCCATGCACAGCGCGCTCAAGAAGGACGGCAAGGCGCTTTATGAATATGCCCGCGAGGGCGAGACCGTCGAGCGCGAGCCGCGCGACGTGGTGATCCACGAGCTGGAACTGCTGGAGGTACAGCTGCAAGGCGAGACGCCCTTCCTGCGCCTGCACGTGAAGTGCAGCAAGGGCACCTACATCCGGACCTTGGGCGAAGACATCGGCGAGGCCCTGGGCTGCGGCGGCCACCTGGTGGCGCTGCGCCGTATCGCCACCGGCCCCTTCGACCAGACCCAGTGCGTGACGCTCGAAGGGCTGGAGACCATGGACGAGGCCGAGCGCCCCAGGCAGCTCAAGCCGGTCGACGCGCTGCTGCCCGGTCATGCCAGCGTCACGCTGGATCCCGAGAATGCGGGACGTTTCCTCAGTGGCCTGCGCCGGCGCGGCAGCTGGCCGGATGCCGACCTGGTGGCCGTTTACGGCGACCAACCCCATGCCCTGCTGGGCACCGCCCATGTCAAGGCGGGCGAACTCATACCCGGGCGTCTGTTGAGCCCTATCGAAATCCAACAAATCCTGGAAAGCCAACCATGAGCCATAAACAGATCCGCAACATCGCCATCATCGCCCACGTCGACCACGGCAAGACCACCATGGTGGACCAGCTGCTGCGCCAGTCTGGCACCTTCGCCGAACACGAGAAGGTCGTCGACACCGTGATGGACAACAACGCCATCGAAAAAGAGCGCGGCATCACCATCCTGGCCAAGAACTGCGCCGTGACCTGGGAAGGCACGCACATCAACATCGTCGACACCCCCGGCCACGCTGACTTCGGCGGCGAGGTCGAGCGCGCCTTGTCCATGGTGGACGGCGTGGTGCTGCTGATCGACGCGCAGGAAGGCCCGATGCCGCAGACGCGTTTCGTGACCAAGAAGGCGCTGGCCCTGGGACTCAAGCCCATCGTGGTGGTCAACAAGGTCGACAAGCCCGGTGCCAATCCCGACAAGGTGGTCAATGCCGCTTTCGACCTGTTCGACAAGCTGGGCGCCAACGACGAGCAGCTCGATTTCCCCGTGGTCTACGCCTCGGGCATCAACGGCTGGTCTTCGCTGGAAGAGGGCGCACCGGGTGAGCAGTGGGGCCCGGACATGTCGGCCCTGTTCAATACCATCCTCAAGCACGTTCCCTCCCAGAAGGGCGACCCGGCCGCGCCGCTGCAGCTGCAGATTTCCGCGCTGGATTTCTCGACCTTCGTCGGCCGCATCGGCGTGGGCCGCATCAGCCAGGGCACGATCAAGCCCGCCATGGACGTGCTGGTCATGGAAGGGCCGGACGGCAAGACCGTCAAGGGCCGCATCAACCAGGTGCTGACCTTCCAGGGCCTGGAGCGCGTGCAGGCCACCGAGGCCGGCCCGGGTGAGATCGTGCTGATCAACGGCATCGACGAGATCGGCATCGGCGTGACCATCACCGATCCGGCCAAGCCGGCGCCGTTGCCCATGCTCAAGGTCGACGAGCCGACCCTGACCATGAACTTCTGCGTCAACACCAGCCCGCTGGCCGGCCGCGAAGGCAAGTTCGTGACCAGCCGCCAGATCTGGGACCGCCTGCAGAAAGAGCTGCAGCACAACGTGGCCCTGCGCGTGAAGGAGACCGACGAAGAAGGCATTTTCGAGGTCATGGGCCGCGGCGAACTTCACCTGACCATCCTGCTGGAAAACATGCGCCGCGAAGGCTACGAGCTGGCGGTGTCCAAGCCGCGCGTGATGTTCAAGGAAATCAATGGCGAGAAATGCGAGCCGATCGAGCTGGTGACGGCCGACATCGAAGAGCAGCACCAGGGTGGCGTGATGCAGGCCCTGGGCGAGCGCAAGGGCGAGCTGGTCAACATGGAGCCGGACGGCCGTGGCCGTGTGCGCCTGGAGTACCGCATCCCGGCACGTGGCCTGATCGGTTTCTCCAACGAGTTCCTGAACCTGACCCGTGGTTCCGGCCTGATCTCCAACATCTTCGACGGCTACGAGCCGCACAAGGGGGACATCGGCGGGCGCAAGAACGGCGTGCTGATCTCCATGGACGCCGGTGAAATCTTCACCTATGCCCTGGGCAAGCTCGACGACCGTGGTCGCATGTTCGTCAAGGCCAACGACCCGGTGTACGAAGGCATGATCGTCGGCATCCACAACCGCGACAACGACCTGGTGGTCAACGCCACGCGTACCAAGCAGCTGACCAACTTCCGCGTCAGCGGCAAGGAAGACGCGATCAAGGTCACGCCCCCGATCGATTGCACGCTGGAGTACGGCGTGGAATTCATCGAGGACGATGAACTGGTCGAGATCACGCCCAAGTCGATCCGGCTGCGCAAGCGTTACCTGACCGAGAACGAGCGCAAGCGCGCCGGCAAGAGCTTCTGAGCCTAGGGGCGGTCTGAGGGGGTGATGAAGCTCACGCACCGGCGTGCCGTCTGGCTCATGGTGGCGGTGACCCTGATGTGGTCGATCGCCGGGGTCGTGACGCGCCAGCTGGAGGCAGCGCGCAGCTTCGAAGTCACCTTCTGGCGCAGCTTCTTCACGGCGCTGACGTTGCTGCTCATACTGGCGCTTTGGCGAGGGCCCGGTGTCTGGCGTCAGCTGCGCACGGCGCCAGCGGCGCTGTGGTGGTCCGGCCTGTGCTGGGGCGCCATGTTCACCTCCTTCATGCTGGCCCTGACCATGACCAGCGTGGCCGGGGTGCTGGTGATCTCGTCCCTCAATCCCCTGTTCACCGCACTGCTGGCATGGGCCTTCCTGCGCCAGCGCATCGCCTGGTTCACCTGGGTCGCCATCGCGCTGGCCGGCGTGGGCATGGCGTGGATGTTCGGCAGCCAGCTCGAAGGCGGCAGCTGGCAGGGCATGGTGGTGGCCCTGTTCGTGCCGCTGACGGCGGCCATCAACTGGATCGTGGTGCAGCATGCGCACGCCAGGGGGGAGGACGTGGATCTGGTGCCTTCGGTGCTGGTCGGCGGCGTCCTCTCGGCGCTGGCCACGCTGCCGCTGGCCTGGCCCTTGCAGGCTACGGCGCACGACATCGGCCTGCTGGCCCTGCTGGGCGGGGTGCAACTGGCCATTCCCTGTACCCTGCTGGTGATTTGTGCGCGCGTGCTCAAGGCGCCCGAGATCTCACTGCTGGCCCAGCTGGAAATCCTGTTTGGCATCCTGCTGGTCTGGATCGGTGCAGGGGAACGGCCCGGCCTGGCCGTGCTGCAGGGCGGAGCGCTGGTGCTGTTCGCCTTGCTCGCCAATGAATGGATGGCCTGGAACAAGAAATGATGAAACATACGATTACCTGCAGCTGTCCCGAGGTGCAAACCGAAGTCCGCGGCCAACTGGGCTGTATCACGCTGAACCGCCCGCGTGCGCTCAATGCCCTGTCCCTGCCCATGATCCGGGCCCTGGCGGCGGCCTTGCTGGCCTGGCGCGACGATCCGGCCGTGGCCGCGGTGGCGATCCGCGGCATGGGCAAGGAGGGCGTTTTCGGTGCCTTCTGCGCGGGGGGAGACATCCGCTTCTTCCACCAGGCCGTGCTGCGCGGCGACGCTGAGCTGGAGGACTTCTTCAGCGAGGAATACGCTCTCAACCACCTGATCCACCACTATCCCAAGCCTTACATCGCCTTCATGGATGGTATCGTCATGGGCGGCGGCATGGGAATCTCACAAGGGGCGAAGCTGCGCATCGTGACGCCGCGCACGAAGATGGCCATGCCGGAAACGAACATTGGCCTTTTCCCCGATGTCGGCGGCGGCTGGTTCCTGGCCCGCAGCCCCGGTCATGGCGGTGAATGGCTGGCCCTGACCAGCGAGGTCATTGGTGCTGGGGACGCGCTGGCGCTGCAACTGGCCGATGCCTGTTTCGATGCGGCGCGCATCTCCGAAGCCTGGGATACCCTGGCCGGGCTGCCCCGTTTCGATGCGACCAGCCTGCAGGTCTGGCAAGCTGCGTATGGCGCTGCCGCGCCAGCTGTCGTGCTGCCGCTGGACACGATTGCCCGCTGCTTCAGTCAGCCTGACGTGCTGCGCATCGTGCAGGCGCTGGAAAAGGAGCCTGGCGAGTGGGCTGCGGCCACCGTGCAGGCCCTGCGCACGCATTCACCGCTGATGCTGCAGGTCACACTGGAACAGATCCGCCGCGGGGCCGGCATGTCGCTGGCCGACGAGCTGCGCATGGAGCGCGACATGGTGCGCCACTGCTTCAATACACGCCACCTCGATCGCTTCATGACAGCGACCGACACCATGGAAGGCATCCGTGCCCTGGTGATTGACAAGGACCGCAAGCCGAAATGGAACCCGGCCCGGCTGGAAGACGTGACGCCCGAGATGGTGGCCGGCTTTTTCATCTCGCCCTGGCCGGCCCACGCGCATCCGCTCAAGGGGCTTCAATAAGAAAAGCCGCGGCTGACCGCGGCTTTCTGGTGCGCGGCCCGGCGTTCTGATCCGCCGGCCCGGCTGGCGGGGGCGATGCTTACTTGGCGATGTTCCAGTTACCACCCACGCCGTCGCCCAGCTTGTCGCCCGGCTTGGTGTCTTTGGCGTAGAAATAGAGGGGTTGCCCCTTGAAAGCCCATTGCTGGCTGCCATCGGCACGAATGACGATGGTGAATTCCTTGCTCGGGTGCGTGCCGGCGGCGACCGTCAACGGGGGCCAGTTGATGGCGCACTGGTCATAGCATTCGGACATACCGGTGTTCTTGCCGTCCTTCTTGAAGGTATAGAGGGTCATGCCGCTGGGGCCGACCAAGGTGCCGTCGGCAGCCTTGGTGGGCGTGCTGCCGGACGAGGTGCCGAGGGTGCCGCAGGCGGTCAGCAGGGTGGCAGCCGCGAGGGCGGCGAGAAGTGCTAGCGATTTTTTCATGGACATACTCCTAGGGTTGGACGACACCTCGCGGTGAGCCGAGGTGTCCCTCGTTTGTATGTCAGCAGTGTTTCGGTTTCGTGTCAGCGCTGGCGTGACTTCATGGCGCGCTCCACCTCGCGCTTGCCCTCGCGGTCCTTGATGGTGTCACGCTTGTCGTGCTCGGCCTTGCCCTTGGCCAGGCCGATCTCGCATTTGATCTTGCCGTTCTTCCAGTGCAGGTTGAGCGGCACCAGGGTGTAGCCCTTCTGCTCGACCTTGGCCGAAAGGCGGCGGATCTCGTCTTTTTTCAGCAGCAACTTCTTGGTCCGCACGGCATCCGGGCTGACGTGCGTGGAGGCGGTCTTGAGGGCGTTGATCTGACAGCCGATGATGTACATCTCGCCATCGCGGATCACGACATAACCATCGGTGAGCTGGACCTTGCCTTCACGGGCGGCCTTGACTTCCCAGCCCTGCAGCACCATGCCGGCCTCGAAGCGTTCCTCGATGAAATAATTGAAGACGGCCTTCTTGTTGTCGGCAATGCGGGCGGATGTTTCGGGTTTTTTGGCCATGGAGATCAGGTGAGGGCAGGCGCCAAACTTACAATTCCGTTTGGGGTGCTAGCCCTGCATTCTATGAAAACCGTTCACAAGTCCGTTCTCATCTGGTACAGCCCGCAGGAAATGTACGAATTGGTCATCGGTGTGGCCGACTATCCCCAGTTCCTGCCCTGGTGCGATCACGCCCGCATCATCGAGGCCCATGAGGGGGGCGCCACGGCCGAGGTCGGCATTGCGTTCAGTGGCATCCACCAGAGCTTCACCACCCGCAACAGCCACATCCCCGGCAGCGAGGTGAAGATGGAACTGGTCAAGGGACCGTTCTCGCAACTCGAAGGCCGGTGGAACTTCCTGCCGGTGGGCGAGGGGGGGCAGCGGGCCTGCAAGGTCGAGCTGTCCCTGAGCTACGGTTTTTCCAATGCCCTGCTGGGCAAGCTGGTCGGGCCGGTGTTCGACAAGATCGCGGCCAGTCTGGTGGATGCCTTTGTCAAACGCGCCGAGCAGGTTTATGGCGCCTGAGTTGGACATAGAAGTGCTGGTCGCCTATGCGCCGCTGGCCCGCCAGGTGCGGGAGATCATGTTGCGCCTGCCGGCGGGTGCGACCGTGGCGCAGGCACTGGAAGCCAGCGGACTGGCGGCGCTGTACCCGGAACTCGATCTGGCGCAGGTGGCCGTGGGTGTCTGGGGGCGCAAGGCGGCACGCAGCCAGGTCTTGCGCAGCCAGGACCGGGTGGAGGTCTACCGCGCCCTGAGGGTCGACCCGAAAGTGGCCCGGCGCGAGCGTTTTGCCAGGCAGGGTGCCGGCAGGGCCGGCCTCTTTGCCCAAAAGCGGGCCGGTGCCAAGTCCGGCTACTGATTACTTGCAGTTCTGGTTGATGATGCCCTGAAGTCGTTCACCCTCTGCAGCCCGGGCGGCATCGTCCATGAACTCGCGCTCGCCCTTTTCGTTCAAGCGACTGATCCGCATTCCAGAGTCGAAGCTGGCCTTGGCCTGCTGTGCTCGCGCGCAATTCTCGGCCATCGCCTTGGCAACCCGCTCTTCCTCGGCCTTGCGCTTGGCGGCTTCGGCCTCCTCGGCCTGTTTCTTCTTGTCCTGCAGGGACTTGTCGACACCGGCTGGGGCCGTAGCGGCACCGGCAGTCGCAGGCACCGCGGCAGCAGGTGGTGCGGCCGTCACGGCGGGTCCGCGGTTACCCGGGCGCTTGACGATGCTTTTTTCCGGAATATCCGCCGGTGGCGGCCGGTCGCTGAAGACCTTGCGGCCATCCTTGTCCATCCATTGCCATTGGGCACTGGCCGCGAGCGCATAGAGGCACAGGGCCATGCAGATCAGGGGGCGGATCGGTTTCATGGCAACAGTGTAGCGCTGCCAGACCCTTTTTCCGATCCGGCAAGCCCGGGCTGTGGTGTCGCCGCACCGGGCATGCAGGAAACCGGTCGCGAGGCGGGTACAATTCTTTTTTTGGAGCTTAGACATGCGCCTTCTAGGTAAAGCGCTCACCTTCGACGATGTGTTGTTGGTGCCGGCGTATTCCCAGGTCCTGCCCAAGGACACCTCTCTCGCGACCCGTTTCTCCCGCAACATCTCCCTGAACCTGCCCCTGGTCTCTGCGGCCATGGACACGGTCACCGAAGCCCGCCTGGCGATTGCCATCGCCCAGGAAGGCGGCATCGGCATCGTGCACAAGAACCTCAGTGTGGCCGAGCAGGCCGCCCAGGTGGCCAAGGTCAAGCGCTACGAGTCCGGCGTGCTGCGTGACCCGGTCGTCATCCCCCCCGAGACCACGGTGCGTGAGGTGATGAAGCTCTCCGACGAACTGGGCGTGTCCGGTTTCCCGGTGGTTGTCGCCGGCAAGGTGGTGGGTATCGTCACGGGGCGCGACCTGCGCTTCGAGACCCGCTACGAGCTGCCGGTGCGCGAGATCATGACCCCGCGCGAGCGCCTGGTCACCGTGCCCGACGGCACCACGCCGGCCGAGGCCAAGGCGCTGCTGAACAAGCACAAGCTGGAGCGCCTGCTGGTCGTCAACGACGCCTTCGAACTCAAGGGCCTGATCACCGTCAAGGACATCACCAAGCAGCTCAACTTCCCGAATGCCGCGCGTGATGCCGCCGGCCGCCTGCGCGTGGGCGCGGCGGTGGGCGTGGGCGAGGGCACCGAAGCCCGCGTCGAGGCGCTGGTCAAGGCCGGCGTCGATGCCATCGTGGTGGACACGGCCCACGGCCACAGCAAGGGCGTGATCGACCGCGTGCGCTGGGTCAAGCAGAACTACCCCCAAGTGGACGTGATCGGCGGCAACATCGCCACCGGCGCGGCTGCGCTGGCCCTGGTGGAAGCCGGTGCCGACGCGGTCAAGGTCGGGATCGGCCCGGGCTCCATCTGCACCACCCGCATCGTCGCCGGCGTGGGCGTGCCCCAGATCATGGCCATCGACAACGTGGCCACCGCGCTCAAGGGCACGGGCGTGCCGCTGATTGCTGACGGCGGCATCCGCTACAGCGGCGACATCGCCAAGGCCATCGCGGCCGGTGCCGGCACCGTCATGATGGGCGGCATGTTCGCCGGTACCGAAGAGGCGCCGGGTGAGATCGTGCTGTTCCAGGGCCGCAGCTACAAGAGCTACCGCGGCATGGGCTCCATCGGCGCCATGCAGCAGGGCAGCGCCGACCGCTATTTCCAGGAATCGACCGCCGGCAACCCGCAGGCCGACAAGCTGGTGCCCGAAGGCATCGAAGGCCGTGTGCCCTACAAGGGCTCGGTGGTCGCCATCATCTTCCAGATGGCTGGCGGCCTGCGCGCCAGCATGGGTTATTGTGGTTGCGCCACCGTCGAGGACATGCGCAACAAGGCCGAGTTCGTGGAAATCACCTCGGCCGGCATCCGCGAGAGCCATGTGCACGACGTGCAGATCACGAAAGAAGCGCCGAACTACCGCGCTGACTGAAACACCCGCAGCCCAGGCCCGAACCCCCATCCAAGGCGTTCGGGCCTTCGCCTTTCAGATGGACCGAACCGTTCCTGTATCGCCATGCATCACCAGAAAATCCTCATCCTCGATTTCGGCTCCCAGGTCACGCAGCTGATCGCGCGCCGTGTGCGTGAAGCGCATGTCTACTGCGAGGTCCATCCCTGCGACGTGACGGACGAGTGGGTAAGGCAGTTCGCGGCCGACGGCCAGCTCAAGGGTGTGATCCTCTCGGGCAGCCACGCCAGTGTCTACGAGGAAACGACCGACAAGGCGCCGCAAGCCGTGTTCGAGCTGGGGGTGCCGGTGCTGGGTATCTGCTACGGCATGCAGACCATGGCGCAGCAGCTCGGCGGCAAGGTCGAAAGCGGCCACCAGCGCGAGTTCGGTTACGCCGAGGTCCGCGCCCATGGCCACACCGCGCTGCTGAAAGACATCGCCGACTTCAGCACGCCGGAAGGCCACGGCATGCTCAAGGTCTGGATGAGCCACGGCGACAAGGTCACGGCCTTCCCGCCAGGCTTCAAACTCATGGCGTCCACGCCGAGCTGCCCCATCGCCGGCATGGCCGACGAGCAGCGCCGTTTCTACGCCGTGCAGTTCCACCCCGAGGTCACGCACACCGTGCAGGGCCGGACCATCCTGGAACGCTTCGTGCTCGAGATCTGCGGCACCCGCGCCGACTGGGTCATGCGCGACCACGTCAAGGAAGCGGTGGAGGCTATCCGCCAGCAGGTGGGCGATGAGGAGGTCATCCTGGGCCTGTCCGGCGGCGTCGACTCGTCGGTGGCCGCGGCCCTGATCCATCGCGCCATCGGGGACCAGTTGACCTGCGTTTTCGTGGACCACGGCCTGCTGCGCCTGAACGAGGGTGACATGGTCATGGACATGTTCGCCGGCAAGCTGCACGCCAAGGTGATCCGGGTCGATGCCAGCGAACTTTTCCTGGGCAAGCTGGCCGGGGTCAGCGAGCCCGAGCAGAAACGCAAGATCATCGGCGGCCTCTTCGTCGACGTTTTCAAGGCGGAAGCCGCCAAGCTCAAGGGCGAGGGCGCCATGGGCGCCAAGTGGCTGGCCCAGGGCACCATCTACCCCGACGTGATCGAGTCCGGTGGTGCCAAGAGCAAGAAGGCCGTCACCATCAAGAGCCATCACAACGTGGGCGGCCTGCCGGAGCAGTTGGGCCTGAAGCTGCTGGAGCCGCTGCGTGACCTGTTCAAGGACGAGGTGCGCGAACTCGGTGTGGCCCTGGGCCTGCCGCACGACATGGTCTACCGCCACCCCTTCCCGGGCCCCGGCCTGGGCGTGCGCATCCTTGGTGAAGTGAAGAAGGATTACGCCGACCTGCTGCGCCGGGCCGATGCCATTTTCATCGAGGAATTGCGCTCGACCCTCGACCCGAATTCCGGCAAGACCTGGTACGAGCTGACCAGCCAGGCCTTCACGGTCTTCCTGCCGGTCAAGAGCGTGGGCGTGATGGGCGACGGCCGCACCTATGACTACGTGGTGGCCCTGCGTGCCGTGCAGACCAGCGATTTCATGACGGCCGACTGGGCGGAACTGCCCTACGCGCTGCTCAAGAAAGTGTCGGGTCGCATCATCAACGAGGTGCGCGGCATCAACCGCGTGACCTACGACGTGAGTTCCAAGCCGCCGGCCACCATCGAGTGGGAGTGATGAGGAGACAGTGCCGCCTGCGGGCGGCGCGGCGGACCGTCTAGCCGGTCCAGTACTCCTGTAGCGGGGCGGCAAGCGCCGGCGATAAAGATCCGCTCGAATGCCCGTGGGCGCGCGCCTTGGCGAACTCTGCACGCTCGCGCGAGCGCGCCGCCTCGGAATAGGCCTGGGCGACCCGGCCAGCCGCTTCCAGCAGGGCCGGATCCTGCACCACTGTGTTGGCCTTGCCACGGATCTGGACCATGCGCCAGGCATCATCATGGCCACGCTGCAGTTCGAGGGTCGCGGCGCGCCTGCCCTTGTGGCGCAGGGAAAACACCCGGGTGGCGCCACTGGCGCAGGCATTGGCATAGGTGCCGATGCAGTGGCGCTGCTCCAGGCCTTCCTCGGCAAGCAAGAAGCCGGAATCGAGCTCCACGGCGACGAAGGGGCCGGTGGTATACACCGGCAGCAGGGCGGGCCAGCGCACATCCTTGTCGGGATCGACCGTGATCAGCAGCGCCCGGTGCCACTCATCGGAGCGGCGACACAGCGAGCGCCAGGTCACCCCCTTGAGGACTGCCGTGTGGGCATAGACGAAATCGGACACGTCCTGCGCTTCGTGAGCCAGATTGGCCTCCTCTTCCACGGACAGCCGGGCCCGCATGATGGCGCGCAGGAAGATGCGCGCGTTGTCTTCGCGCAGCGGGCCCGGACGACCACGCGTGCGATCGAGGATGCGTTCGACGCCGCGCAAGGCCGGCTGGCAGCGCTCGATCCTGAGTGCCTCGCTTTGCAGCGCGCTGGCCAGCAGGTTGATGAAATGGGCGTAGGCCCCAATGATGCGTGCCGAGGGCGGAAAGAACTGCAGCACGAAGCGCAGCACCGCGTTGTCCTGCTTGATCAGAAAGCGCCAGCCCTGGGCGCTCATGCCGGCCCCCAGAAAACGGGCGCGCACCGCGTCGAAGAAGGCCGGACCCAGCGCCAGCCCGAGGCCGGAGGCCGGGCTCAGTCCCAGATCCAGCAGCGGCAAACCGCCATCGGCGGGCGAGTAGGGCAGAAGCTGCTGGTGGGCCGCCACATGAGCCACCTGACCGAGACTGGCGCCTGGCCCGTAGATGGCCTGCGCCAGCGCCAGCACACGCGGGTCCAGTGCCTCGCGCAACAGCGCACTGCAGTGGACATCGTCGAGCTTCAGTTCGCCGACCTGCCTGACCTTGGCCCGCAGCGGTCCGCGCTCGAGCAAAAGCCGTACGCGGCCATGCGCCAGCTTGAGCCGGGACTGCCACTCGCCGGGACCGGGGAAGGGTGCGGATACCGCATTGCGCAGCGGCAGGATCGGGTCGATGCCATCGGAATAGGAATGCTGATGGAGCAGGCCGTGCAGGGCCGAAAGGTCTTGCGCTGTCAGCTGGCAAGCATGGTCGATGGGCAGGCTGCAGTAGGCGGGTTGTGAGTCGGCCATGTCGCACCACTGGAAGCGCGCATTGCGGTTGACGAAGATCTGCAGTTCGCCGGAATCCAGGTCAATCAGGAAGCCCCACGCAACATCGCCGCAACTGTCGATGGCAGCAGCCGGCATGTAGGGGAAGCCGGCATGCCAGCCTTCCAGTTCTGGAAAGGCCGCAAAGACCTCGGCCCAGGTCTGTGGCCGGGAGATCACGCCGAAGTGGTCTGTGAAATCCGCCTTGATTGCGGCAAGATCGGCCTCTCCGGGAAAAGGACCCTGTTCCCGTCCAACCCTTCTCAGCGAGCGCGCATAGCTAACCATACGGTCCGTACTGACTTTGCGGAGATAGTCCAGCAACTCGGCAAGGACGCCTTCGCAACTGCGCTCGCCATGCAGCCGCATCAGCTTCTTCTCGCCGTCGATACGGAATCCCACCAACGCGCCGCTCATTCGTGTACCTGCCTTGGCCTGATTATTCCCCTGTTGTGCATAAAGGTAGCAGAAAGCGTGGCGGGTCGCGAGGGCGGCCTGGCAGCGCGGTACGAACGTCGTGGCAATCGACCGGTCGATCGCGGATGTGCGGGCCTGACCATCCCCGGTCCTGCTAAAGTAGCTTGACCATGTACCTGCCACCCCAGTTCAAGTCAGAAGAGCGTACGCATGCCCTGGCGCTAATGCGTGCGCATCCTTTTGCCAGCCTCATCAGCAACGATGATGCGAATCTGCCCTATGTGACGCACCTGCCCTTGCATGTGCAGGAGGAGGGCGGGCAACTGGTGCTGCTCGGTCACGTGGCCAAGCCCAACCCGCACTGGCGCCATCTGCAGGCACGACCGCAGGCTGTGGCGACCTTCCTGGGGCCGCATGCCTATATGTCCCCGAGTGTCTATCCAGACCTGGCGCGCGTCCCGACCTGGAACTACCTGGCCGTGCACTGCACCGTGCAGGCGACCCTGATCGAGGAGACCGGGGCCAAGGATGCCTTGCTTAAAAAGCTGATTGGTGACCATGAGCCCGCCTATGCCGCGCAGTGGCGCAGCCTGGGGGAGGACTATGCGCACAAGATGCTGGCCGGCATCGTCGCCTTTGAACTGCGCGTCACGGCCCTGCAATGCAAGCTCAAGCTCAACCAGCACCGCCCGGAGGCGCATGCAGCCATGAGAGCCGTCTATGCCGCAGGCAACGCCCACGAGCGGGAACTGGCCGCCTGGAGGGAGCGCCTGGGCTTGCATGGCAACTGATGCCGTCTTCATGCAGCAGGCACTCGCGCTGGCGCGCCAGGCGGCCGATGCCGGCGAGGTGCCCGTCGGTGCCGTGTTGGTGCACCACGGCGAGGTGATAGGCACGGGCCATAACGCACCGATAGGCAGCCACGACCCGACAGCACATGCCGAGATCCGCGCCCTGCGCGATGCTGCGGCCCGCCTGGGCAATTACCGGCTGGAGGACTGCGAGCTCTACGTCACCCTGGAACCCTGTCCCATGTGCGCCGGGGCGCTGCTGCATGCGCGACTCAAGCGGGTGGTGTTCGGCGCCGCCGATCCCAAGACCGGCGCGGCCGGCTCGGTGCTCAACCTGTTTGCCAATCGGCAGCTGAATCACCAGACTCAGGTGCTGGGCGGTGTGCTGGCGGGGGAGTGCGGCGCACATTTGCAGGAATTCTTCCAGAAGAAGCGTGAAGTCCAACGGCGTCTGAGCCAGCCGGTGCGCGAAGACGCCGTGCGCACGCCCGATGAGCGCTTTGCCCTGCTGCCCGGCTACCCCTGGCCGCCGCATTACCTCAGTGAGCTGCCGTCACTGTCCGGCCTGCGCGTGCATTACATCGACGAAGGCCCGCAGGACGCCCCGTTGACTTGGTTGTGCCTGCACGGCAATCCGAGCTGGAGCTATCTCTACCGAAAGATGCTCCCGGTATTCCTGTCCGCGGGGCACCGGGTGGTGGCGCCAGACTTGATCGGTTTTGGCCGCAGCGACAAGCCCAAGAAGGAGTCCGCCCACCGTTTTTCCTGGCACCGGCAGGTGTTGCTGGAGTTCGTTGAGCGACTCGATCTGAAGAATATCGTGCTGGTGGTGCAGGACTGGGGCGGGCTCTTGGGCCTGACGCTGCCCATGGCGGCGCCAGATCGGTACCAAGGCCTCCTGGTCATGAACACCATGCTGGCCACCGGTGATACCCCTCTCACCCCGGGCTTCCTGGCCTGGCGCGAGATGTGTGCCAAGAAGCCGGATTACGACGTCGGCCGTCTGCTGGCGCGAGGTAACCCGCAGATGAGGGAGGAGGAATGCGCAGCCTACAACGCTCCCTTTCCAGATCGTGGCCACCGCGCGGCATTGCGGGCGTTTCCGCCCCTGGTGCCGGAAACGCCCGAGGCCGATGGCGCCGCCATTTCACGCCAGGCGCGTGATTTCTGGCAGCAGCAATGGCAGGGTCGCAGCCTGATGGCCGTGGGCATGCAGGATCCGGTACTGGGCTGGCCCGTCATGCACAAGCTGCAGCAGACGATACGCGGCTGCCCCGAGCTCATGCGCGTGGAGCAGGGCGGACATTTCGTCCAGGAGCAGGGCGAGGAGATTGCCCAGGCGGCGCTGCGGCATTTCTCGACACGATAATCAGCAGCTTCATGAAGAAACACATCTACATCTATTCGCCCTCGGGCGCCGTGCGCGACAAGGCGGCTTTTCGTCGCGGTGTCAGGCGCCTGCAGGCCCTGGGCCATGAGGTCGAGACCGACGAAGCGGCACTGGCCAGCCACCAGCGTTTTGCCGGTGACGACGCTACGCGACTGGCCGCCATCGACCGGGCGGCCGCCAGTGGTGCCGACGTGGCCCTGATCTCGCGAGGGGGGTATGGCCTGACCCGTATCCTTCCCGGCATTCCCTACAAGCGCGTAGCCAAGGCGATTGAAAAAGGCACGCAGTTCGTCGGCCTGAGCGATTTCACGGCCTTCCAGCTGGCGGTGCTGGCCCGGTCTGGTGCGGTGACCTGGGCCGGACCTTCCCTGTGCGAGGGCTTTGGGGTGAGTGACCGTTCGGACGCGGCTGATGGCCATGGCGCTGGGCGCCAAGGCGGCCCGGACGAGATCATGGAGGCCTGTTTTGCAGACATGGTCCAGGGGCAGGGGGAGGGCACGGGCTGGCGCCAGCACAAGGAGCGCGAAGCCGACATCGCGGCGGCGGGTGCATTTCACGCCCGCCGTCTGGGGGAAACGGCCAACTTCAAGGTGGACGACGGCGTGCTCTGGGGCGGCAATCTGGCCGTGTTGTGTTCCCTGCTGGGAACGCCGTTTTTCCCGGACGTGAAGGATGGCATCCTGTTTCTGGAGGATGTGGCAGAGCACCCTTACCGGATCGAGCGCATGCTGACCCAGCTGCTGCACGCCGGTGTGCTGGCGCAACAGAAGGCGATCGTGCTGGGGCAGTTCACCGGCTACAAGCTGGTGCCACACGACAAGGGTTTCAAGCTGCAGACGGTCATCAACTGGCTGCGCAGCCAGCTCAAGGTTCCTGTCCTGACCAATCTGCCTTTCGGGCACGTACCCACCAAAGTGCTGCTGCCCGTCGGACAGGCCTGTGATCTGGTGGTGCAGGGACGCGATGCGCTGCTGCTGTGGGGCCATGCCCACGCGCACTGATCAGCGGGCCTGAAAAGTTCAGCGGCTCAGGGCACCCGGCCGCGAGATCATGCCCCTGGGCAACAGGCCCTCAAACATGCCGGTGATGATGCGTATTTTCTGGTTGGCCACGCCTTCGCCCTGCAGGGACGAGATGGCGACCATGATGTCGGCGCGCAGATACCACAGACCTTGCAGATCCGGGGCAAAAAGCACACGCCGCTCGATGTGCGGGTAGCTGGTGCAACCCTCGTCACCGAGGGAATCCAGCATGGCCTGGCGGATGTCCTCGATGCGGACCGTGGCATGGGCTTCCTCAGCCAGCGGGCGGCCCAGCAGTCCCTGCATGCTGCTGATGAATTGACTGGCCAGTTTGTTCATGGGTTCTTGTATGTATGGATCGACCGACTCAACGACTTTCGCAGCGTAATTTCACAGCGGATTTCCCACAATCGATTTATGCCCTGAATGTCATCCTAAAACAACATATAAATCAATAATTTACCCAAGATACATCAAGCAACATCGCAGGCTGTATGCTTGTCCAGCCGACCGGTCCGAGGGTAGAGCCTCGGTATCCAAGCGATCTGCGATGCCCTAAACTATCCTCAGAAGAAATCAATCAAGTCCGCGCATGGGTGTCAACACCACCGTCGTTTTCACTGATCTGACCGGCAGCACCTCCGTTTTCGAGTCACTAGGCAATATCAGGGCCACCCGTGCCGTCACGCAGTTGACGCGCTGGATCTGTGAAGTGCTGCAAGCCCAGGGCGGGCAGGTCATCAAGACCTTGGGCGATGGCGTGCTGACCGTCTTCAAGGACGCCACCGTGGCTGTCAATGCGGTCGTGGATCTGCAGCGCCAGCACCAGATGAATCTCCTGCAACAGCCCCTGGCTGAACACCTGCCGATACGGGTAGGGGTGGCCACCGGTGAGGTTGAGATCGTCAATGGTGACTGCTACGGCGATGCAGTCAACATCGCTTCACGCCTGTGTGATCTGGCCGGCCCGCACGAAATATGGGCTGAAAGTCCGGATATCGACTATTCCAGCCGTGCCAACGGCATACGCTACCGGCCATTGGGTCCGATCAGCGTTCGTGGCCGGGTCGAGCCCTGCAATGTCTACCAGGTCGAGTGGCATGAGGATCAGTCCACCGATTTCATCACCATGCAGGGGGATCTGGATCCCATGAGCAAGGCCGCCAAGGCCGACGCCCTGGGCCAGGAAGTCCATCTGGCCTGGGGTGATCAGAAGCGTGTTTTCCGCGCTTTTGAGCTGCCGGTACAC
The DNA here is from genome assembly GCA_963513295.1 of uncultured Hylemonella sp. Taxonomy (GTDB): domain Bacteria; phylum Pseudomonadota; class Gammaproteobacteria; order Burkholderiales; family Burkholderiaceae_C; genus Hylemonella. The sequence continues at coordinate 8,240 of CAUPQO010000021.1, read as the reverse complement.
ATGGGGCGCATACGCCACTGCGAATTCGTCGTGGCTGATCCTCGGGTGTCACGTACCCATGCCCGACTGGAGTGGCGCCACGGTCGCATCATGCTGATCGACATGAGCAGCTACGGCACCTGGATCCGTTTTGTGGGTGCCCGTTCTGAACTCCTGCTGCGCCGGGAGGAGTGTGTGTTGCACGGTCGGGGTCAGATCGCATTGGGCGCCTCATTCACCGACGCTAGTGCGCCAACGGTGAGTTTCGAGGTCACCTAGCCGGCCGACGGGTCAGAGATAGGCCATGCGCGCCTGTTTCAGATCGATCCTGCCCTGCACCACCTTTTCCAGGGCATCGTGCCGCAGGCTACGCATGCCGTGTCGCAGGGCCTCTGTCAGGATTTCACTGCTGCCGGAGCGGGTCTGGATCAGGCGCTTGATGGTGAGACTGTTTTCTAGGATTTCATAAATACCGATGCGACCCTTGTAGCCGGTTCCCCTGCAGTACTCGCATCCGGTCGGCTCCAGAACCTGCAGCTGATCAGGGTTGGTCACATTGGCTGCCGTCAGCAGACGGGCCCAGCCGGCATCACGTCCTATCTCGGTGCCCTCGATGTACTCCAGCATGAGCGCCTCGATTTCCGCTGCTTCGAGTTTGCGGGGCTTGGCGCAGCGAGAGCAGAGTCCGCGGACCAGTCTCTGTGCCACGATGCCCAGGAGCGAGTCGGCAAAGTTCATGGGATCCATTCCCATGTCGAGCAACCGCACAATACTCTCGGCAGCGCTGTTGGTATGTAGCGTCGAGAGCACGAGGTGCCCCGTCAGGGAGGCCTCGATCGCGATTCCTGCGGTCTCCTCGTCACGGATCTCGCCGATCATGATGACATCCGGGTCTGCACGCAGGAAGGCACGCATGGCCGACGCAAAAGTGACTCCGATCTTGGGATTCACGTGAAGCTGCCGCAGGCCGGGCTGGGTGATTTCGATCGGATCCTCGGCCGTCCAGATCTTGCGGTTGTCGGTATTGATATGGGCCAGGATCGAGTGCAGGGTGGTGGTCTTGCCAGAGCCCGTCGGTCCGCAGGCCAGCAGCATTCCGAACGATCGCTCGGCCAGCTTCTTGACCAGCGAGTCATCGCGCTGAGACAACCCCAGCTGCTTGAGCGGCATGGGCTTGCTGGAAGCCAGCAGGCGCATGACGACATCCTCCAGGCCGTCATGGGTCGGCAGGATGGCGACGCGAAGCTCCAGGGAAAGAGGCGAGTAGTCGTGAAAGTTGATCTTGCCATCCTGGGGCCGGCGTTTCTCGGAGATATCGAGCCGACTCATGACCTTGATGCGCGAGACCAGGGACGCGCGCAAAAAGGCGGGCATGCGCAGGTAGTCCTCCAGTTCACCATCCTTGCGAAAACGAATTCGCAGGAACTCCGCGCCAGGATTGGTCTCGATGTGGATGTCCGACACCTTCTGGGCATAGGCATCCATGATCATGTGCGTGACCAGTCGCACCAAGCTGGAACTTTCATCGACGGCGACATCCCGCTCTTCGGAGCCCTGGATCTTGAACTCGGTCATGGCTGCATCAAGCAGTGCATGGATATCCTTGCCGCCCATGAAAGGGGCCGCATGGCTGTCAGCGGTCGGCGCTGCATTCGGATGCTGCTCACGAAATAAGCGCTGCAGTATCTGCGGTTTGGCGGCCCACATGAGTTTGACCGTGCAGTTGGCCAGAACCCCGAGCTGACGCTCAAGTTGATGATCCATGGGGTTGGCCGACGCGACGTAGAGCGTGCCCCCGATCCACCCGAGTGGCAGCACCTCATGGCTGCTCGCCGTCTTGAGCGGCAGGTGGTCGAACACCTGCGGTTCGATCAGAAATTCATGCACGTTCACCTCAGGGGTGCAGGCGATGCGGGCATGAACATGCGCAAGCTGGTCGGCACTCAGCACCCCCTTGCGCACCAGCTGCTCGCCATGACCGTTCAGGGCGTCCGGTAATTCTCGCTGCAAGGTCTCGATCTCTTCCTGATCTGCAAGGTGGAGCTCCAGTAGCGACTGCTCCATCGATTTGATGGGAAGCCTGCGGCTGGATTCGAGAAGCCGGGCCAGTTCCGTGATGTTGCGGGCAGGGGACAGGTTGACTGGCTCGTCTGCCAACCTCATGGCAGCTTCTTGCGACTTGATGTCTGCCGGGTGCCGCGCTGCAGTTGCCACAGACGGATCAAAGCTGACCCTGAGCAGTGCGGATCTCGGTATCCAAACCGGCTTGAAGCTACTGTCCGGCAGGCGGACGTACAGCTGCAGGCCCCTGCTGCGCATCCGGTGTCCAAGGCTCGTGCCTTTCCAATCGACGCCATCGACGAAATGCAGATGGAATTTCACGATCCCGCTGGCTTCATGGCCAGGCTCGGCCAACGTCCCCGCCTCCAGGGAATGCGGCAACGTGAACAGCTGTTGCATCTCGATGGCGCGAACATCACGCAATGAAATCATCAGCTCGCTGGAGCGCAGGCGAACGGGCAGCAGCAAACCATGCGATTCGAGCTGGTCTTCACGACGTATCGTGCCGTGCACCACCTCTCCGGTGAGCATGCGCACCAGTACCTCCACCCCGGCGCCTTGGTGGTTGTCATGCCAGGGCAGGGGCTCCAGCGGACTGGGGGCCGTTCCCGGAAGTTCTGACGTGGATTTCATGTCGCCCCGTGTCACCGGATCGCCAGGGTCGAAATGTCAGGATTTTGGTGGGAAGCCAGCCGGATACGTAGGGCAAGGTCGGTCTTGGAGTCCGCGTTTTCGATGGCTTGCTCCATGCTGATCATGCCTTTGATATACAGGTCGTACAGAGACTGATCGAAGGTTTGTACGCCGGATTCCACGCTTTTGGCGATGGCGTCCCGGATGAGGTCGACTTGCCCGCGGCGGACCAGGTCAGAGATGCGGGATGTCAGCAGCATCACCTCCACGGCGGGGACCAGCCTTTCCTGCTTGCCGCGGATCAGCCGCTGGGCAATCACAGCCCTGAGGTTCATCGACAAGTCCAGCAAGACCTGTCTGCGCGCCTCATCGGGATAGAAGCTGAGAATCCGTTCGATCGCCTCGTAGGCATTGTTTGCATGCAGGGTGGAGATGCACAGCAAGCCTGTGTCGGCGTAGTTCAGCGCGTGCTGCATGGTGTCCAGATCCCGGATTTCACCAATCATGATGACATCTGCCGACTCCCGCAGCGCATGGCTCAGCGCCTCCTTGTAGGAATGGGTATCCAGCCCGATTTCACGCTGGTTGATGATGCATTTCTTGTGCTTGTGGAGGTACTCGATCGGGTCTTCGACCGTCAGGATGTGGCCCTCGGCGTGCTGATTCCGATACTCCAGCATGGCGGCGAGGGTCGTTGATTTGCCTGCCCCGGCAGCCCCCACGGCGAGGATCAGGCCGCGTTTTTCCATCGCAAGCTCCCCAATGATCGGTGGGAGGCAGAGTTGCTCGATGGTCGGGATCTGGAATTTCACATAGCGGACCGACATCGCAACCTGTCCACGCTGTACAAAAAGGTTGATCCTGTAGCGGCCTGTGTCCTTGAGGGCCACGGCGAAATCACATTCGAGCTCCCGCTCGAATTTCTCTTTCTGTGATCCGCTCAGGATCGATTCGGCCAGGCTTTTGACCGCGCCGGGCGGTAATGCCGGCATGTTCAGGTGGCGCAGGGTACCCTGGATCTTCAGGGTCGGAGCCACGCCGACGCTGAGAAACAGGTCTGAGGCGCCGTGCAGTGCCATCAGCTTGAGGTAGGCGATCAGCCCGCTGTGGTGGTCCTGGGCAAGTTCGGTGGTCATTTTGAGCGTCCAGAATCGATGTATGGATTCTGGATTGGTGCGACGGGCCACCGTCATGTTTCAGCTTTACTTTTTCACATAATGAACAAATGAATTTTCGTCATCGCTTGTGCTGTCTTTGGCCAATGCGGGTTCGGTTTCCTGTTTGTTTCGTTCGCGCGGGCGGTACGGCTCGAATCGAGAGACCCCGGAGGAGTCCTTAATTTCTCATGCTATTTTATTTATTAACATAATATACATCGTATGAAGTTGCGAAAACAAGATCCTTCTGGAGAATGTTGAATAAAATCATTAAAAATCAATAAACTTTAGCTTAATTCTCAAGTAACTTATGAGATCAATTTTGAATTGAAACTACCCGTCCGATGGACGGCGCCGAAGCCTTGGGGTCAACTTCCATGACAAAGCGGGATGGCATGACACGGGCGCAGAAATCGAGATCCCTGGGCTCGAATTCACCGGCCGGCACGGCCAGAAATTTTGCCGCTGGGCGGGAACGCCGGATGCGCTCCACCACCTTGTCAGGTTCCAGCTGGCGCAGGTCCAGGATGCGGTCCCGGATGAACTCGGCACAGGCCAGATCGTCGTCATCCTGGGCGTGTGAGGCGATCACATTGACGGTCTGCAGCGCATCCCTGGCCAAGAGATGGCGTACGTGCCCGGCGGTATTCATGGCATTGGAGTAGCCGGTGACGAAAACGTGGCGGGCAGCCAAGGCGGCCAGCGTGGCTTTGACGCCATTGGTGGTCTTTTGCACCAGGGTGCGCCCCGTCAGTTCGGACCGGGCCACCCGGTACGGCGAGTTGTCGAGGTCGAAACCTGGGATGGCCAGCCCCTTGATCTCCCCCGCCAGCAGCAAGGCGGGATCGCGCGCTTTGAGGGCCAAGGCCTCCTCCACCGTATGGACCAGCAGGATTTCCCGTGCGCCACGCAGAAAAGCGACGTGCGCCACGGTGAACGCGCGAATGACATCAATGACGATATTGATGTCGGCGTCTGGATAGGGCTGATCGCTCCCCTGCAGGATCCGGATTTCAGGTGCCGGGTCGTTCATGCCGCCAGATCCGGTGCATCAGCTCTTCCTGTCAAGGCGATGGCCGGTGTTATTTGAGCCTCACCATGCCGGGGATCAAGGCGGACGGCTGGGGCCACTCGTTCCTGCCCGTGCCTTCAAGCTTGCGGCGCCGCTCCACGCCCGTACTGAAGCGGCTCGGTTTGGGCTCGGGTTCGACGAAACGCCCGTCCGGACCGTCGTAGAGGGAAAAGGTGTCGGACCGGATGCCCAGACGCAAGGTTTCCAGACCGATCACGTCGCCGAAGGCAATATTGCCCAGATTGACATTGGGGCCGAGCGCAGCGATCAGTTTGGTCTGCAAGGCCTTGGTCGGCGCTTCCCAGATGGCATCGGAAGAGTTGAACTGGGCATTGCTGATGCTCTCCACCAGGTCGGAGCGCAGGCGGCCCTGGGCGTCGCAGATGCCGCTCTTGCCGGATTCCCGCGCTTCCAGGATGACCCGTTTCGCACCGGCGGCCAGGTCGGCGTGGATTTCGGCAATCCACTGGGAGATCGGCATGTTGTCGGCCTCGTCGATGTCCTTCTTGCCGACCTCGCTCAGGACATAGAACTCCTCGGCGAAATCGGCGATGTGCTTGCCCTTCTCCTGGCTGGGAAGCGGCAAGGTGCCATTGGATATCTCGACGATCTGGCAGTTGAAATGCTTGAGAAAGCGGTAGAACGCGTCCAGCTTCTTCTGGGCCAGCGCCTTTTCAAACAGCGTGCCGCCGAAATAGAACATCACGTCGTTGTCGATGAGGCACTGGATCTTCTTTTCCAGCTCGCTGGTAACCATGGCCGTGCACCAGCCGAACTTGACGACATCGATGAGGGCTGCATCGCTTTCCACCACATCCGTGAAGTACCGAGTCGGGACGCCGTTGTCGATCAGGGCCGTGAGGCCGAAATCCCGGGGCTTGGGGATGCGCTTGGGTGTATCCAGAAAGTTTTGCGACAGCATGCGACTTCCTTCAAGGAATGGTGGGTGAAAGCGGAAACGCGAAGATGCGGGAAGGTTCAAGCACCGGGACCGCACGTCCCTGGTAGAGAAAGCACGAAATGGCGATACGGGTCCAGCACGCCTGCTCAGCCGGCAGAGGGCACTGGTCCCTGTCGACCACTTCGACCATGCGGATGAGGAAAGGGGCACAGAACGCCCCGTATTCGATCGCGTCGCCGGACGCCACCTGATAGGCCACCACGAGCACATGGCTGAAGGATGGCGATGCCGGCGAATCGTTGCCCCCCAGGTAGGCCTGAAGGTCGATCAGTGGCAGTTGCCTGCCCTGCCAGGCCACCAGGCCTCTGCAAAAGCTCGACACGCCGGGGACCGGAACCAGCCGTGGCAACTCGACCAGTTCGACGCCGGCATGGACTGGCAAGGCGATGAAGGTGTTTGCGGCGTACTCGAGCACACAGGCCTGGGCCGATGCTTCGCGCTCCGCTGCCACTTCACCATGGAATCCGTCGTCAGGCAGAACAGGCAGTTGCATGTCCATGGTTCAGTCCGGCTGTGTCTGCATCCCGGGCAGCATGCGCTGTGCCGTGGTGCAGAAAGCCAGCTCCCTGTCGATCTCGACATAGGCGTCGATCAAGCCCCCTCCTCCTTGCATGACGGCAGGCAGGGCGTGGAACTCGAGTTCCGCATCAATGAGGACGCGGACTTCCGTCCAGGCCAGCGCGGTCCCCTGGCGGGGGCCGGTGAAACGGGTCAGGACAAATCGATCCGGCGGGAACCGGTCCAGCCTGGCCATCTGTTCCGACAATGCCAGCACCGCCTGTTCTGTACCTTGTCCGTCCCCAAACACGAAGATCCCCGGCTCGGCTGTAGCCACAGGTGCCTGATCGATATATTCGGTCGACGAAACGTCGCGCTGCGGTATCAGCAGGCGCAGCGAATCCGCGCGCAACAGCACAAAGTCGCCCCGCATCTTCATGGTCCGGGCCTGGCCCGTACGGCTCGGAACATTCATATGCTGGCGCTCCGCTTCCTTCATGCCGCCAGCGCCTCGCGTATGGTCTGCAACAGATCCCCCTCGTTGTAGGGCTTCGTGATATAGCCACTGACCCCGGCCTGCTCGGCCAGCCGGCGATGCTTTTCCTGGGAGCGGGAGGTGATCATGATCACCGGCACGGACTTGAGGTCGTCACGGTTGCGGATGTGGCTGGTCAGTTCGATGCCGTTCATGTTGGGCATTTCCAGGTCGGTCAGCACGATGTCGGCGCTGAAGGAGCCCAGGGTGTCGATGGCGTCGATGCCATCGCGCGCCGCCTGCACCCGGAACCCGGCATCCTGGACCAATTGCATCAGGGATGTCCGGACCGACAGGGCGTCGTCGACGATCAGAACACCCGGTGAGTCTTTCTGCGCCGGGGCCGCGGCACTGGACGAGCGCAGGCTCTTCATCTGACGCTGGAGTTGCTCGCTGGCGAATAGCTGGCTCGTGTCCAGGTTCACGGCCACGCTGCCATCGCCCAGGATCGACAGTCCGGCCACACCGCGGATGTGGCGCGCAAACCGGCCGGGGTTCTTGACCAGCAGGTCACGCGAATCGATCAGGCGGTCAACGCCAAGTGCATGGATCTTGTTGTCCACCCGGATGATCACGACATCGTAGTCATCCAGCGGCTTCTCGCTGTCGACGGCCAGACCAGCGAGTTCGGACAGCAGCCGCCCACCCAGCACCCGCTTGCCGTGGTGATAGACCAGCCTGTCGCCGGCTCGTTCGAACCTTCCGATCCCGCGCGGGATCGCCTGTTCGATATGCAGCGAAGGCAAGGCGAAGCGCTGGCTGCTGGCTTCCACCACCAGTGATTGCATGGTCGACAGCGAGGCGGCAAAGCGTAACTCGAAAGTACAGCCCTGCCCTGCCCGCGTGCTGATGTGGATGGTGCCATTCATGGCGCTGATCCAGTCCCGCACCACATCCAGGCCCACGCCGCGGCCTGACAGCTCGTTCACGGCATCGCGTGTCGAGAAGCCGGGCAGCAGGATCAGGCGAGCCAGCTCATCGTCGGCCAGTACCTGGTCCGGGTTGATGAGCCCGCGCTCCACGCCGCGCCGGCGGATGGCGGCCAGATCCAGACCGCGCCCGTCATCGCTGCACTGGAGCACCACCTGCTGGCCCTGGCGCGAATAGGCCAGCTGGATGCGACCGACGGGATCCTTGCCGGCAGCCCGGCGCTCCTCGGGCAGTTCAAGGCCGTGGTCAACGGCATTGCGCAGCAGGTGCAGCAGCGGTTCGGCCAGGCGGTTGAGCATGTCGCCGTCGATCAGGGCCTCGCTGCCCCTGATGGCCAGCGTCGCCTGTTTGCCGGTGGCCTGGCAGGTGGCGCGCACATTGCGCTGCAGGCGCGGCTCCAGGATGCCGGCCGGG
>CAUPQO010000020.1:0-26537 GCA_963513295.1 uncultured Hylemonella sp. | reverse complement strand
GACGATGGCGGCCATGATGCCGGGCAGCGGCAGCGTGCAGCTACCGGGCCCCAGGGGCGTGGCACCGGGCCTGGGCGACATCATGTGGCCGCCGGTTTCGGTCTGCCAGACAGTGTCGACGATGGGGCAACGCTCACCGCCCACGTGCTTGTGGTACCACATCCAGGCTTCCGGGTTGATGGGCTCGCCCACCGAGCCCAGGATGCGCAGGCTGCTGAGGTTGGAGCGGGCCGGATGCACCTTCTCGTCGCCCTCGGCCGCCTTGATCAGCGAGCGGATGGCCGTGGGGGCCGTGTAGAAGATCGTGCACTTGTGCTTCTCGATCATCTGCCAGAAGCGCCCGGCGTTCGGGTAGGTCGGCACGCCTTCGAAAACGATCTGCGTCGCACCTGCGGCCAGCGGGCCGTAGGCGACGTAGGTGTGGCCGGTGATCCAGCCGATGTCGGCCGTGCACCAGAAAACGTCACTGGGCTGGAGGTCGAAGGTCCAGTCCATGGTCAGCCGCGCCCACAGCAGGTAACCACCGGTGGCGTGCTGCACGCCCTTGGGCTTGCCGGTGGAACCCGAGGTGTAGAGGATGAAGAGCGGATGCTCGGCGCCCACGACCGTCGGTGCGCACACGGTGCTCTGCCCGGCCAGCGCTTCGGCAAAGGTCTTGTCACGCCCGGCGACCATGTTGCAGGCCGTGGCCGTGCGCTGGTAGACCAGCACGGTCTTGATGGACTCGCAGCCGCCCATGGCCAGGCCCTCGTCCACGATGGCCTTCAGCGGCAGCTCCTTGCCGCCGCGCATCTGGTAGTTGGCGGTGATCACGGCCACGGCGCCGGCGTCGATGATGCGTTCCTGCAGCGACTTGGCCGAGAAGCCGCCAAAGACCACCGAGTGGGTGGCGCCGATGCGGGCACAGGCCTGCATGGCCACCACACCCTCGATCGTCATGGGCATGTAGATCAGGACGCGGTCGCCCTTTTTGATGCCCTGGGCCTTGAGCGCGTTGGCGAACTGGCTGACCTTGGCCAGCAGCTCCTTGTACGTCACCTTGGTCACCGCGCCGTCGTCGGCCTCGAAGATGATGGCGGTCTTGTTCTCGGCAGACGTGCCCATGTGTTTGTCCAGGCAGTTGGCCGAGGCGTTGAGTTCGCCGTCGTCGAACCACTTGTAGAAAGGCTTTTTCGACTCATCCAGCGTACGGGTGAAGGGTTTGGTCCAGACCAGGTTCTCGCGTGCCAGCCGGGCCCAGGTGCCCTCGAAATCCTTGTCGAAGGTGTCGCACATGGCCTGGTACTGCGCCATGCCGGAGATGCGCGCCGCCTTCACGACCGCGTCCGACGGGGGAAAGACACGGTTCTCGACCAGGACGGATTCGATGGCAGACGTTGGTGAACTCATGGCATGTTTCCTCAGATGGTTTTTTGGATCGCCCCGCAATGTCAGGGCTGGCGCTTACAAGTCACTGACTGGACACAAAGGGCCAATGTACCGAATCCCGGGGCGCTTTGAAATGCGGCCTAAAATCCGCGGTCTAGATAGAAACCCGGATTTTCAGACCATGTCCAGCCCCGAACCGTCCAAAGCCTCCCCCCTGCGCCCCCTGCCCGCCCTGATTTTTTCCAGCCGCTGGCTGCAGTTGCCCCTGTACCTGGGCCTGATCGCCGCGCAGGGCGTTTACGTCTTTCACTTCCTGGTCGAACTGCTGCACCTGATCGAGGCTGCCTTTGGCAGCCAGACCGCCCTGCAGGCCCTGGTCACCAGCATCGGCTACAAGACGACGGCACCGATCACCACCCTGAACGAAACGGTCATCATGCTGGTGGTGCTGGCACTGATCGACGTGGTCATGATCTCCAACCTGCTGATCATGGTCATCGTCGGCGGCTACGAGACCTTCGTCAGCCGCATGGACCTCGAAGGCCACCGCGACCAGCCCGAATGGCTGAGCCACGTCAACGCCTCGGTGCTCAAGGTCAAGCTGGTCACCGCCATCATCGGCATCAGCTCCATCCACCTTCTCAAGACCTTCATCAACGCCGACAACTACACCGACCGGGTGCTGATTGCCCAGACGGTCATCCACATCACCTTCCTGCTGTCGGCCATCGCCATCGCCTACACCGACAGGCTGATGTCGGCCCCGGCTGCAGAACACCACTGACCCCTCACCACCCAGCTTACGCATTGCCATGACCACGCACATCAAGCAAGCCGACCTGATCGAATCCGTCGCCGCCGCCCTGCAGTACATCAGCTACTACCACCCGGCCGACTACATCGCCCACCTTGCCCGCGCCTATGCGCGCGAGCAGAGCCCCGCGGCCAAGGACGCCATCGCGCAGATCCTGACCAACAGCAAGATGAGCGCGGTGGGCCACCGCCCGATCTGCCAGGACACCGGCATCGTCAACGTCTTCCTCAAGGTCGGCATGGACGTGCGCTGGGACGGCTTCACCGGCAGCCTGGAAGACGCCATCAACGAAGGCGTGCGCCGCGCCTACAACCACCCGGACAACACGCTGCGCGCCAGCGTGCTGGCCGACCCGCAGTTCACCCGCAAGAACACCGGCGACAACACCCCCGCGGTCCTCTTCACCGAGATCGTGGCCGGCGACAAGGTCGAGGTGACCGTGGCCGCCAAGGGAGGCGGCAGCGAGAACAAGAGCAAGATGGTCATGATGAACCCCAGCGACAACCTGGTCGACTGGGTGCTCAAGACCGTGCCCACCATGGGCGCCGGCTGGTGCCCGCCGGGCATGCTGGGGATCGGCATCGGCGGCACCGCCGAAAAGGCCGTGCTCATGGCCAAGGAAAGCCTGATGGACGACCTGGACATGTACGAGCTGCAGGCCAAGGCGGCCAAGGGCGAGAAACTCACGCAGGTGGAGGAGTTGCGCCTGGAGCTGTACGACAAGGTCAACGCGCTGGGCATCGGCGCCCAAGGCCTGGGCGGCCTGACCACCGTGCTCGACATCAAGATCAAGATGTACCCCACGCACGCGGCCAGCAAGCCCGTGGCCATGATCCCCAACTGCGCTGCCACGCGACATGCGCACTTCGTCATGGACGGCTCAGGTCCGGTCTACCTGGATCCGCCCAGCCTGGACCTCTGGCCCAATGTGAACTGGACACCCGACACCCAGAAGAGCAAACGCGTGAACCTGGACAAGCTCAGCAAGGAAGAGGTGGCGAGCTGGAAACCGGGTGACACCCTGCTGCTCAACGGCAAGATGCTCACCGGCCGCGACGCCGCGCACAAGCGCATTGCCGACATGCTGGCCAAAGGAGAGAAGTTGCCGGTGGACTTCAACAACCGTGTCATCTACTACGTGGGCCCGGTCGACCCGGTCAAGGGCGAGGCCGTAGGCCCCGCCGGCCCCACCACCGCCACCCGCATGGACAAGTTCACCGAGACCATGCTGGGCCAGACCGGCCTGATCGCCATGATCGGCAAGGCTGAGCGCGGCCCCGAGGCCGTCGAGGTCATACGCAAGCACAAGAGCGCCTACCTCATGGCCGTGGGCGGCGCCGCCTACCTGGTCAGCAAGGCCATCAAGACCGCCAAGGTGGTGGGTTTTGCCGACCTGGGCATGGAAGCCATCTACGAATTCGACGTGGTGGACATGCCGGTCACCGTGGCGGTGGACGCCGGCGGCACCAATGCCCACGTCACCGGCCCGGCCGAGTGGAGCAGACGTATCGCCAGCGGCGAGTTCAAGGGCATCTCGCTCACCACCGCGTGACACGACCGGTCGGCGTCTTCGACAGCGGCATCGGGGGCCTGAGCGTCCTGCAGGCCTTGCGCGCCGAGTTGCCGCACCAGTCCTTCGTCTACGCGGCCGACAGCGGCCACGCCCCCTACGGGGAGCGTGAGCCCGGCCACGTGATCGAGCGCTCGCAGGCGCTCACGAGGCATCTGATCCAGGCCCACGACATCCAGGCGCTGGTAGTGGCCTGTAATACGGCCACGGCGGCAGCCATCACACTGCTGCGCCAGCAGCACCCCGGATTGCCCATCGTGGGTGTCGAGCCGGCGCTCAAACCCGCCGCGCAGGCCAGCAGCACACACCGCGTGGGGGTGCTGGCCACGCGCGGAACCCTGGAAAGCGCCAAGTTCCAGGCCTTGCTGGCCGCCCTGCAGGGCCAGGCCGACTTCGTGCTGCAAGCATGCGACGGCCTGGCCGACGCCATCGAGCATCAGGACAGCGTTCGCCTTGCGGCCCTGGGCCATCGTGACGTCCAGGCGCTGGGTTCCTGTGGCGGGGTTGAAGGCGAGATCGACACCGTGGTGCTGGGCTGCACCCATTACCCCTTGGTGACCGACACCTTCCAGTCCCTGCTGGGTCCGCAGGTGGAACTGCTTGCCAGCGGCCCTCCGGTCGCACGGCAGACACGCCGGGTGCTGCCGCACATCGCCGATAGCGGTCACCCCACGCTGCGCTGGCTGAGCACGGGCCGGGCCGACCAGCTGCAGGCCGCGGTACAGCGCTGGCTGCACGCGCAGGCACGTGTCGAAACCCTGGCCATCTGATTCGGAAAGAGTCCGGAACAGCGCACCGGACGCGGACCGGGCACAGACCGGTCTATTTGCGGCGGCCCGCCCGGTATTCCCAGGGCGGGATGGGCTTGCTGTCACGCCAGAGTCCGGCACGCCGCTGACGGGCATCGGCCGCCGCGGCAGCATAGGCGTGGCGATCCTGCTCCGCCAGGTCCTGCGCGCGGGATGGGTCGTACCAGGCAGCGCCATCAGCAAGCAGATCCAGGCTGATATCCCGCCCTGCAGCCACCACCTTGCCCAGACGCGGTGAGCCACCTTGGCGCGGCACCTCCACCGTCACGTATTTCTGAAACACGAACTCGCGCAAGGCATCCTCCGAGCGCTGGGCATGCTTCTGGAACTTCTCCGGTGCATCGATACCGGCCAGCCGCACGGTGTGCTGGACCTTGCGCTCATCGCGCACGCGGATGGTGTCACCATTGACGATGGCGACCACCTGGCCCTGCAAGGTCCAAGCCACGGCCATCGGGCTCGACAGCAGCAGGAAAAGAATCGCGGAGTTGGTGAGGATGGATCTCATCGAGATCAGACAGAAAGATGGTCGGGGCGATACGATTCGAACGTACGACCCTCTGCTCCCAAAGCAGATGCGCTACCAGGCTGCGCTACGCCCCGACAAGCTGCGTATTCTACCGGCACGTCCCGGCCATTCCCCGCTGGCTTGCATCCATGCGATAAAGTTTCTCCATGCGCACACGCCCCCTTCCCCTGCCCTGGCTCGAGCCGGGCGAAGCATTTCCACCCGTCAGCCAGGCCTGGGGACCCGGCTCCGAGGCCCCAGGCCTGCTGGCTGCCGGTGGCAGCCTGGATGTCGACAGCCTGCGCCGTGCCTATGCGCATGGCATCTTCCCCTGGTTCAGCACGGGACAACCCATCCTCTGGTGGAGCCCGGAGCCGCGCATGGTGCTGGAGGTGCCCCGGTTCCGGCTGCATCGCTCGCTGCGCAAGACCCTGCAGAAGTTCATCTCGACCCCTGGCTGCGAGGTCCGCTTCGATTCGTCCTTCGAGCAGGTGATCACCGCCTGCGCCGGCAGTCCGCGCGAAGGCCAGGACGGCACCTGGATCGTGCCGCCCATGGTGCAGGCCTACACCGACTTGCACCGCGCCGGCCTGGCCCACAGCGTGGAGACCTGGGTCGCCGGCCGGCTCGTGGGCGGGCTCTACTGCGTGGCGCTGGGGCGGGCGGTGTTCGGCGAATCCATGTTCACGAGGGCCACCGATGCCTCGAAGATCGCACTGGCCGCCCTGGTGGCTTTCAGCCGCCAGCACGGCATCACCATGATCGACTGCCAGCAGAACACGCAGCACCTGGCCTCGCTGGGTGCCCATGAAATCCCGCGTGTGGATTTTTTGCGCCACATCATGGCCAGTCAGGCGCAAGCCGGGCCCCGCTGGCACTTCGACCCCCTATACTGGCGTGAACTGATGATGGCCCCAGCGGAGTCGACGTGACGCACCTCAAGGACCTGCCCCTCCAGAGTCTGCAGTTCTATGCCACGGCCCCCTACCCGTGCAGCTACCTGAGCGGTCGCCAGGCGCGCTCCCAGGTGGCCACGCCCAGTCATCTGATCAACAACTCCACCTACTCGGAACTGGTGTCCCAGGGCTTTCGCCGCAGTGGCATGTTCACCTACCGGCCGCACTGTGATGGCTGCCAGGCCTGCATCCCGCTGCGGGTGCGGGTACAGGACTTTCGGCCCACGCGCAGCCAGAAACGGGCCTGGAAACAGCATCAGAACCTGCAGGCCCGCGTCTCCCGACTGTGTTTTGTGCCCGAGCACTACCAGCTGTACCTGCGCTACCAGAACGGCCGGCACGCCGGCGGCGGCATGGACCAGGACAGCATCGACCAGTACACCCAGTTCCTGCTCCAAAGCCGGGTCAATTCGCGCCTGGTCGAGTTTCGCGAAACACTGGAAGACGGCTCGCCCGGCCCGCTGCGGGTGGTTTCCGTGCTGGACGTGCTGGATGACGGCCTCTCGGCGGTCTACACCTTCTACGAGCCAGGGCGTGATGCCAGCTACGGCACCTACAGTGTGCTCTGGCAGATCGAGCAGGCGCGCCTGCTCGATCTGCCGCATGTCTACCTCGGCTACTGGATCGAGGACAGCCCGAAAATGAATTACAAGGCGCGCTTCGGTCCGCACGAACGGCTGGTACAAGGCCAGTGGCTGGCGGTCGGTCCCGATGGCGAAATGTCGCCGGCCAGAGAGTAATTTCACGAGGTAAAATCGGGCTTGTTTGCAGGAGCGTACCCGATGAAGAAAAAAGACCCGGATGCCGTCGTCACGCCCACCGTGCAGGTGATCGAACGCATGTTCACCCTGATGGACGTGCTGGCCTCACGTGAAGAAGCGATTTCACTGAAGGAAATCAGTGAGAAGACCGGGCTGCATCCTTCCACCGCCCACCGCATCCTCAACGACCTGGCCACCGGCCGTTACGTCGACCGACCGCAGCCCGGCACCTATCGCCTGGGCATGCGCCTGCTCGAATTGGGCAATCTGGTCAAGGCGCGGCTCAATGTGCGTGACGCTGCCATCGCACCCATGCGCGAACTGCACCGCTTGATCCAGCAGCCCGTCAACCTGAGCATGCGCCAGGGCGATGAAATCGTGTATATCGAACGCGCCTACAGCGAGCGCTCCGGCATGCAGGTGGTGCGCGCCATCGGCGGGCGGGCGCCCCTGCATCTGACTTCGGTGGGCAAGCTGTTCCTGGCCGCCGACGACCCGCAGCGCGTGCGCGCCTATGCCACGCGCACCGGCCTGACCGGCCACACCAAGAACAGCATCACGCAATTGCCCGTCCTCGAACGCGAACTGGGCAAGGTGCGCCAGTACGGCACGGCGCACGACGACGAGGAACTGGAACTGGGGGTGCACTGCATGGCGGCCGGCATCCATGACGACCAGGGCAAGCTGGTGGCCGGCTTGTCTATCTCGGCACCGACGGGCCGGCTGGACAAGGAGTGGCTGCCCAAGCTGCAGACCGTGGCCAGCGAGATCTCGCGCATGCTGGGTTATCAGGCCGGGGTTGAGAAACGCTAAGGGGCGCCACAGCGCCCCTTTTCCGATCGGCCAAGGCCCAGGCGCTGTCAAAGGAAACGCGGCTGATCCGTATCGGTCTCGTTGTCAGTGACCGGCACAACGTCCAGGGACTTGACCGGAATCGACTCCACCCAGCGCCGCACGCGCTCAGCGTCACCCAGGCGGCTGAGTTTGCCGGCGGAATCCAGGAACACCATGATCAGGTTGCGGCCTGCCACCCTGGCCTGCATGACCAGGCACTGACCGGCCTCCGAGATGTAACCCGTCTTCTGCAGGCCGATCTCCCAGGTCGGGTTCTTGACCAGGCGGTTGGTATTGCTGAACATGAGCTTGCGGCGGCCCACGGCGACCTGATGGGCCGGCGAAGTGGAATATTCACGCAACAAGCTGTCGTCCGATGCCACATTGACCAGCACGGCCAGATCCTTGGCACTCGAGCGGTTCTTGCTGGACAGGCCTGTGGGCTCGACGAAGCTGGTGTCCTGCATGCCCAGCAGCTGGGCCTTGGCATTCATCATTTCGACAAAAACCTGCAGGCCACCCGGATAAGTTCTTCCCAGGGCATGCGCCGCACGGTTCTCGCTGGCCATCAGGGCCAGATGCATCAACTCGCCACGGCTCAGCGTCGAACCCACGCGCAAGCGCGAAGCGCTCCACTTCTCCGTGTCGACATCGGCCTGGGTGATCGTGATCATTTCGTCCAGGGACAATTCGGCCTCGCTGATCAGCAAGGCCGTCATGATCTTGGTGAGGGAGGCAATAGGCAGCACAGCCTCTTCATTCTTGCTCAGCAAGACCTCCTGGGTCTCCTGATCAATGACATACGCCACGCTGGAGCGCAGGGACAGGGGATCGGGGGCGCCATGCAGGCCGGCGCGCATGCCGTCGGACAGCCGGGCCGGTCGCACGACGCGGGCCACCGGGCGTTTGGCATAGGCCTTGCGCTTGGTTTGCTGCTTGGCCTGATAAGCGGCCTTCACCACCGCGGGTTTGGCCGCGTCCTGCGCGCCATTGCCAGCGGCGGACGCCAGCCCGGATGCCCCGGCCAGCATCACGAACAACGACGTGGTCCCAACCCAGATAAAACGATGTAAGTGACGCACCAGTCCAACCTTGCGAAGAAGAAAACGGTGCCATCAGCCCATGGCACCCTCTGAAGCAAGGTTATACAGAAAATATCAAGCTGCATCAACCACTTGTGTGGCTTTTCTCAACAAACTCTTACATATATACGTAATAACCCTAGCCCTGGGCCGCCACCCGATCAGCTTTGCTCTGCAACTTGTTGAGTGCACTGAGATAAGCCTTGGCCGAAGCAACCACGATGTCGGGATCCGAGCCAACCCCATTGACCACACGGCCGCTGTTCTGCAGGCGCACGGTCACCTCCCCCTGGCTTTCGGTCGAGCCACTGATGGCGTTGACCGAATACAGCACCATCTCGGCGCCGCTCTTGACATGCGACTCGATGGCCTTGAGCGAGGCGTCCACCGGACCATTGCCATCCGACTCGCCATGCACCTCCTTGCCTTCCACCGTGAAGACGATGGCAGCGTGCGGGCGCTCGCCGGTTTCGCTGTGCTGCGCAAGCGAGACAAAACCGTACTGCTCCTTCTCGCTGGTGACGCTCTCGTCGCTGACCAGGGCCAGGATGTCCTCGTCGAAGATCTCACTCTTGCGGTCGGCCAGTTCCTTGAAGCGGGCAAAGGCGGTGTTGAGCTCGCCTTCGCTCTCCAGCGCCACGCCCAGGTCCTGCAGGCGCTGCTTGAAGGCGTTGCGACCTGAAAGCTTGCCCAGCACGATCTTGTTGGCGCTCCAGCCCACGTCCTCGGCACGCATGATCTCGTAGGTGTCACGCGCCTTGAGCACGCCGTCCTGATGGATGCCGGAGGCGTGGGCAAAGGCATTGGCGCCGACCACGGCCTTGTTCGGCTGCACCACGAAACCCGTGGTCTGGCTGACCATGCGGCTGGCCGGCACGATCTGCGTGGTGTCGATGCCGACGTCCAGGTTGAAGTAATCGCGGCGTGTCTTCACCGCCATGACGATCTCTTCCAGGCTGCAGTTACCAGCACGCTCGCCCAGGCCATTGATGGTGCACTCGACCTGACGCGCACCGCCGATCTTCACGCCGGCCAGGGAATTGGCCACCGCCATGCCCAGATCGTTGTGGCAATGCACCGACCAGATCGCCTTGTCCGAGTTGGGGATGCGCTCACGCAAGGTCTTGATGAAGTTGCCATACAACTCGGGGACGGCGTAGCCCACGGTGTCGGGAATGTTGAGGGTGGTAGCCCCCTCCTTGATGACCGCCTCCAGCACGCGGCACAGGAAGTCCACATCGCTGCGATAGCCATCCTCGGGACTGAATTCGATGTCTTCCACCAGATTGCGCGCATAACGCACGGACAGCTTGGCCTGCTCCAGCACCTGCTCCGGGGTCATGCGCAGCTTTTTCTCCATGTGCATGGCCGAGGTGGCGATGAAGGTGTGGATGCGAGCCCGGTTGGCGCCCTTCAGCGCTTCAGCGGCACGCGAGATGTCACGATCATTGGCCCGGGAAAGCGAGCAGATCGTGGAATCCTTGATGGCGTTGGCAATGCCCTGCACCGCCTCGAAATCCCCGTTGGAACTGGCGGCGAAGCCGGCTTCGATCACGTCGACCTTCAGACGCTCCAGCTGACGGGCAATGCGCAGCTTCTCGTCCTTGGTCATGGAAGCGCCAGGCGACTGCTCGCCGTCACGCAAGGTGGTATCGAAAATGATCAGTTTGTCAGCCATCTCAAACTCCTGTTCGCCTGCAATTCAGAAACAACAACCGTAAAACACAAAAGGCCCGCTGCGTCTGCATACGGGCCTTTGCTGGGAATGTGCGCGCGCTACCGATTCCGCCCGTGTTGGCATCCAAGCAGTAGGGGTAGCGCAAAGAAATTCATGACATCAATGTATCACAAATGAGGCAGACGTCCATAGATGATCCCTATGTGCGCCTTAGTGGTGCAGACCACGCTCTTCGGGCTCATCCTTGGACGTACTGATCACGCTGACCGGCTGCCCCTTGACCTTGCGCCAGGCATAGACCATGTAGCCACTGATGCCGTAAAGAACGAACACCCCGAACAGCACCGCCGCCGGGTCGATGGTCACGACGGCAAAACCCAGCACGATCAGGATGACCACGGCAAACGGCACACTCTTTTTCATACTCAGGTCCTTGAAGCTGTAGAACGGCACGTTGGTGACCATGGTCAGCCCGGCATACAAGGCCAGTGCAAACATGAACCAAGCCACACGCGCACCATCCACGCCGAAGTCCGACATGATCCAGATGAAACCCGTCACCAGCGCCGCGGCGGCAGGCGATGGCAGCCCCTGGAAATAGCGCTTGTCCACTACGCCGGTATTGACATTGAAACGCGCCAGCCGCAAGGCGGCACAAGCGCAGTAGACGAAGGCCGCCACCCAGCCCCAGCGTCCCAGCCCCTTCAAGGCCCATTCATAGGAAATCAGTGCAGGAGCGGCACCGAAGGACACCATGTCCGAAAGCGAGTCCATCTGCTCGCCAAACGCGCTCTGGGTATTGGTCATGCGGGCCACCCGCCCGTCCAGGCTGTCGAGCACCATGGCGCAGAAAACGCCGATGGCTGCCAGGTCGAAACGTCCGTTCATCGCCATCACGATGGCATAGAAGCCACCGAACAGCGCCGCCAGCGTGAACAGATTGGGCAGGATGTAGATACCTTTGCGGCGCTTGCGCACCACCACGGCTTCCGCTCCATCAGGACGGGCGTCATCACCATCATGCATCGCAAACCTCCGCCATGCACGGGCAGGTCTCTGGGTACAAGTCTTGAATATCCATGGTGACAAGTGTAAGGCAGGCCCAGCCTGCCGAGGAAAAAAACAAGGCCACCGAAGTGGCCTTGTGGCAAGCGGCAGGGCCGATCAGTTGCGGGTCTGGTCGACCAGCTTGTTCTTGGCGATCCAGGGCATCATGGCGCGCAGCTGGCTGCCCACCTTCTCGATGCTGTGGTCGGCCGTGTTGCGGCGACGGGCCGTCATGCTCGGGTAGTTGGTACGGCCTTCCAGGATGAACATCTTGGCGTAGTCGCCGTTCTGGATGCGCTTGAGGGCATTGCGCATGGCCACGCGCGACTGCTCATTGATCACCTCCGGGCCGGTCACGTACTCGCCGTACTCGGCGTTGTTCGAGATCGAGTAGTTCATGTTGGCGATCCCGCCTTCGTAGATCAGGTCCACGATGAGCTTGAGCTCGTGCAAGCACTCGAAATAGGCCATCTCGGGGGCGTAACCGGCCTCGACCAGGGTCTCGTAACCCATCTTGATCAGCTCGACGGCACCACCGCACAGAACGGCCTGCTCGCCGAACAGGTCGGTCTCGGTCTCTTCCTTGAAATTGGTCTCGATGATGCCGGCCTTGCCGCCGCCATTGGCCATGGCGTAGGACAGGGCCAGGTCACGGGCCTTGCCGCTCTTGTCCTGGTGCACAGCCACCAGGTGCGGCACGCCGCCACCCTGGGTATAGGTGTTGCGCACGGTGTGGCCCGGGGCCTTGGGCGCCACCATCCACACGTCCAGGTCAGCACGCGGCACGACCTGGTTGTAGTGCACGTTGAAGCCGTGGGCGAAGGCCAGCGAAGCACCCTTCTTGATGTTGGGTGCTACGTTGTTGGTGTACACCTCGGCGATCTGCTCGTCGGGCAGCAGGATCATGACCACGTCGGCGGCCTTGACCGCGTCGTTGACTTCCATCACGGTCAGGCCGGCCTTGCCGACCTTGTCCCACGAGGCACCGCCCTTGCGCAGGCCAACCACAACCTTCACGCCGCTGTCGTTCAGGTTCTGGGCGTGGGCATGGCCCTGGCTGCCGTAACCGATGATGGCCACGGTCTTGCCCTTGATCAGGCTCAGGTCACAGTCCTTGTCGTAGAAAACTTTCACTTCACTTCTCCTTGGTAAAACTTGAAAATCAGACGCGCAGAATGCGCTCGCCGCGGCCGATGCCGCTGCTGCCGGTACGCACTGTCTCCAGGATCGCGCCGCGATCGATCGCCTCGAGGAAGGCGTCGTTCTTGGACTGATCACCGGTCATCTCGATGGTGTAGCTCTTGTCGGTGACGTCGATGATACGGCCGCGGAAGATGTCGGCCATCCGCTTCATCTCCTCGCGCTCCTTGCCCACCGCACGCACCTTGACCATCATGAGCTCGCGCTCGATGTAGGCGCCTTCGGTCAGGTCGACCACCTTGACCACCTCGATCAGGCGGTTCAGGTGCTTGGTGATTTGCTCGATCACGTCGTCCGAACCGGTGGTCTGGATGGTCATGCGCGAGAGGCTCGGGTCCTCGGTCGGCGCGACGGTGAGGGATTCGATGTTGTAACCGCGGGCCGAGAACAGGCCCACCACGCGGGAGAGCGCGCCAGGCTCGTTCTCCAGCAATACTGCAATGATGTGTTTCATATAAGTGGATTCCTCTTTTCGCCGCCCTCCCCCGGTCGCGGTAACAACCGGGCTTGGCGGGCAATAGATTCGTCTTCGGTTGAGGTGGTGCGGCCTGGGCGGCCGCACCCGCTTACAGGTCTTCGGCCCCCAGCAGCATCTCGGTGATGCCCATGCCGGCCTTGACCATCGGGAACACGTTCTCGGTGGGGTCGGTACGGAAGTCCATGAAGACCGTACGGTCCTTGAGCTTGCGTGCCTCGCGCAGCGCCGGCTCCACGTCCTGCGGCTTCTCGATCAGCATGCCGACGTGGCCATAGGCCTCGGCCAGTTTCACGAAATTGGGCAAGGCATCCATGTAGCTGTGGCTGTAGCGGCCGGAGTATTCGATCTCCTGCCACTGGCGCACCATGCCCAGATACCGATTGTTCGGCGACAGGATCTTGATCGGCGTGTTGTACTGCAGGCAGGTCGAGAGTTCCTGGATGCACATCTGCACTGAGCCCTCGCCGGTCACACAGTAGACCTCGCTCTCGGGCTTGGCCAGCTTGATGCCCATGGCATAGGGGATGCCCACGCCCATGGTGCCCAGGCCACCGGAGTTGATCCAGCGGCGCGGCTCATTAAACTTGTAGTATTGCGCTGCCCACATCTGGTGCTGGCCGACGTCGGAGGTGATGTAGGCCTCGACATCCTTGGTCATGTTCCAGAGGGTCTCGATCACGTACTGCGGCTTGATCACGTCCAGGTTGCCGCGGTCGTACTTCAGGCAGTCGCGCTTGCGCCAGCCATCGATCGCCTCCCACCAGGAACCCAGCGCACTTGCATCGGGCCGGAGCGGGCTTTCCTTGATCATGGCGATCATCTCGGTCAGCACATCCTTGACGTCGCCCACGATCGGGATGTCGACCTTGACACGCTTGGAGATGCTCGACGGATCGATGTCGATATGGATGATCTTGCGCTCGTTCTGGGCGAAGTGCTTGGGGTTGCCGATCACGCGGTCGTCGAAACGCGCACCCACGGCCAGCAGCACATCGCAGTTCTGCATAGCGTTGTTGGCCTCGATCGTGCCGTGCATGCCCAGCATGCCCAGGAACTTGGGGTCGGTGGCCGGGTAGGCGCCCAGCCCCATCAGGGTGTTGGTGCAGGGGTAGCCCAGCATGTCCACCAGGGTGCGCAGCTCGGCCGTCGCATTGCCCAGCAAGACGCCGCCGCCGGTGTAGATATAGGGCCGTTTGGCCGCCAGCAACAGCTGCAGCGCCTTGCGGATCTGGCCGGCGTGGCCTTTGCGCACCGGGTTGTAGGAGCGCATCTCCACCGATTCCGGGTAGCCAGCGTAGGGAACCTTCTTGAAGGAGACGTCCTTCGGGATATCCACCACCACCGGGCCGGGGCGGCCGCTGCGGGCAATGTGGACGGCCTTCTTCATGGTCTCCGCCAGGTCCTTGGCGTCCTTGACCAGGAAGTTGTGCTTGACGATGGGGCGGGTGATGCCCACGGTGTCGCACTCCTGAAAAGCATCCAGGCCGATGGCAGCGGTGGGCACCTGGCCGGTGATGATCACCATCGGGATGCTGTCCATGTAGGCCGTGGCGATGCCGGTGATGGCGTTGGTCACGCCGGGACCGGAGGTCACCAGCGAGACGCCAACATCACCGGTCGCGCGGGCATAACCGTCGGCGGCATGCACGGCAGCCTGTTCGTGGCGCACCAGGATGTGCTGGATGGTGTCTTGCTTATAGAAAGCGTCGTAGATGTGTAGGACGGCGCCGCCGGGATAACCCCAGACGTACTTCACGCCCTCGGCCTGCAGGGCCTTGACCAGGATCTCGGCGCCACGCAGCTCTTCGGCCTGGCCGACAGCACTGGCTGCCGCGGCGGAAGTCATTTCAGCCTTGGAAATTTCCATGATGAACCTTTGTGAATTTCTCTAACGAAAAACCTTGGGTGCCCCTTCACAAACGCTTGTGGCATCGTGTCGGGACTTGAGGTCAAGGCCATGGGCGCCATGGATAGCCGCGCCGGACCGTGACCCGTTTGCTTTTTGATTCGCAGCCGGCATTATCGCACCGCAGCAATTGAAATTGGGGGCTGCCCCCATAAATGTGCGGACTCGATGCCATAATCCAGCCCAAAAGCGGTCCTTCAGGACCACCTAGCCCTCACAGAGAGCCTCTCCTGCGCCCCCTGGTTCCAGCCCTTGGCCACCGAACAAGAACTGTCCGAATTCCTCAAAAGCGTGGAAAAACGCGCTTTCAAGCGTTCGGTCTACCACGTGCGCAACGACGAGTCGGCGCTGGACATCGTGCAGGACAGCATGATGAAACTGGTGGAGCACTACAGCCACAAGCCGGCCGATGAACTGCCCATGCTGTTCCAGCGCATCCTCTCCAACACCACCCTGGACTGGTTTCGCCGGCAAAAGACGCGCAATGCCCTGTTCTCGAACCTGAGCGACTTCGAAACCGACGGCGAGGACGGCGAATTCAATCTGTTGGAAAATCTCGACAGTTCGGACAGTGCCGCCCGGGTGGAAAGTGCGGAAAATTCGACCCAGCGGGCCCAGATCCTGCGGGAAATCGAACTGGAAATCCAGGAATTGCCGGCTCGTCAACGGGAAGCCTTCCTCATGCGTTATTGGGAGGAACTGGACGTGGCGGAAACCGCCGCGGCCATGGGCTGTTCCGAAGGCAGTGTGAAAACGCACTGCTCCAGGGCGGTCCAGGCTCTTAACAAAGCCTTGCGGGCCAAGGGAATACAACAATGAAACAGACGTCTATCAACAGCCATCTGTCCGTTCAGGACCGCTACGGTCGCCAACTGGCGGCCCGCCTGGATGCGTCCGCAGCGGCCCTGCCCCACGACATCAGTGAGCGACTGCGCTTTGCCCGCCTGCAAGCCCTGGAAAAATACCGTGTCATCCAGGCCCGGGAGACCGCCAGCCTGGCCCTGGGCGGGGGTGTGGCGGCCCTGGGCGGGGGCGAGGACGAGCGGGGGCTCTGGCCTCGCCTAGTGTCCCTCATCCCCTTGCTGGCCCTGATCGCGGGCCTGGTGGCCATCCAGATGGTGGGAAGCGACCAGATCGCCGAAGAACTGGCCGAGATCGACGCGGCCATCCTCACCGACGACCTGCCGCCTGACGCCTACGCCGACCCCGGCTTTGCCCAGTTCCTCAAGGCTCGGATCGATCAGTTGCAACAGAACTGAGGCCTCATCATGAAAACGATGCCCCGTTTCCCACTCTGCCTGCGGCACTCGGCCAGCATGATGGCCTTGCTGCTGCTCGCCCTGTGCCTGCCAGCCCAGGCAGCACCGTCCGAGGGGACGGCCGGGCAGACCGTCACCGGGCGCTCCATCGACCGGCTCGACAACAGAGCCCGCAGTACCGCCACCATCGTGGCCGCAGCCCCTACCCACGGCAAGCCGTCTTGGAAGGACTTGAGCCCGGCCCAGCGCCAGGCCCTGCAACCCCTGGCCCCGCACTGGGACCGGCTGAATGAACAGCACAAGCTCAAATGGCTGGCGCTCTCCAAAAACTACCCGACCCTGAGTTCCGAGGAGCAGGCCAAGCTGCATCTGCGCATGAGCAAGTGGGCGACCCTCAGCCAGCAGCAGCGCACCCAGGCCCGCCAGAATTTCCAGGAAATCAAAAAACTGAGTCCTGAGCAGAAAACCAGCCAGTGGGAGGCCTACCAGGCCTTGAGCGCCGAAGAAAAGCGCAAGCTCGCCACGCAGGCCCGGCCCCAGTCAACCGGCGTCTCCACGGTCAGGCCCGGCACCACCCCGAAACTGAACCAGGCCCCCCGCCGGGCCGCAGCAGGGCGCCCGCACATGGCAGAGGTCACTTTGCCGATCCACCAGCACACCCTGCTGCCGCGCTCCGAACCTGTGCCCGATACAACCGAACGCTCGCCTTACGAAGACGAGCCCGCCGAAGCGCAGTGAACCCGGACCGCAGGACAGCGCCCGAAAACACGGGTTCAGGGATTGCGCTTGCCACCCCGGGCTTGGCCCGGCGCATGGCTTGCTGGCTTTATGAGGGCATGCTGCTGTTCGGCGTGGTGTTCATCGCCGCCTATCTGTTCAGCGCCCTGTCTCAAACCCGCCATGCCCTGGACAACCGGCCCATGCAGCAGGCCTTCCTGTTTGTCGTGCTGGGCATCTACTTCACCTGGTTCTGGGCCAAGGGGCAGACCCTGGCCATGAAGACCTGGCATATCCGTGTGGTGGATCGAAAAGGCCTGCCCCTGACACAAGGTCGCGCACTCCTGCGTTACGTGTTGAGCTGGCTCTGGTTTCTGCCGCCGTTGGCAGCGCTGGCGCCCTTTGGTCTTACAGGCGCCGAGTCCGCGGTCATCGTGCTCGGCTGGGTGCTGGTCTGGGCACTTCTGAGCCGCTTCCATCCCGGCCAGCAGTTCTGGCATGACGTCCTGGCCGGAACCCGCCTGGTTGATGCCCGCCCGGCGCAGAACTGATCGGCCCGGCTGGTGGACAATCAGCGCATGTCCGATTTACCCAAGCACAACGTCAACCCGCAAAAAGCCCGACGCGGCCTGAGTCGCATGTGGCACGCCCTGGGCTACTCCTTCGAGGGCCGGCGCGCCGGCTGGCATGAAACCGCCTGTCGGCAGGAGGCCCTGGCCGCCGTCATCCTGCTGCCGCTCTCGCTGTGGATCGGGCGCCACTGGGTGGAAACCGCCCTGCTGGCCGGCTCTGTGCTGCTGGTGATGATCGTCGAATTGCTCAACACCGGCATCGAGACTGCCATCGACCGCATCGGCCCCGAATGGCATGACCTGTCCAAGCGCGCCAAGGACATGGGCAGCGCCGCCGTACTGCTGAGCCTCCTGCTCTGCACTGGCATCTGGACTGCCGCCATTTACCAGTACCTGCTCGCATGAATCCGAATTTCTCGCTCTGTGTCTATTGCGGCTCGCGGCCCGGTCTGGACCCGCACCATGCCGATGTCGCCCGCGCCGTTGGTCAGTGGATCGGCCGCCATGGCGGCCAGCTTGTCTACGGTGGCGGCAAGGCCGGCCTCATGGGGGTGGTCGCCCAAGCCACCCTGGACGCCGGTGGCCGCGTCGTCGGAATCATCCCGAAGGCCCTGGTGGAAAAGGAATGGGCCCTGCACGACTGCACGGAACTGCACATCGTGGACACCATGCACGACCGCAAACGCATGATGGCCGAGCGTTCTGATGCTTTTGTGGCCTTGCCGGGCGGCATCGGCACCTTCGAGGAACTGTTCGAGGTCTGGACTTGGCGCCAACTGGGTTACCACGACAAGCCGGTCGGCATCCTCAACTGCGCAGGCTACTATGACGGCCTGCTGGCCTTCCTGTCGCATACGGTCGAGCAACAGTTCCTCAGCGATTGGCAGATGAGCCTGATCCAGACCAGCGACGAGCCTGCGGCCCTGCTCAGCAGCCTGGTACAGGCCGCCGGCCTGGCGCCGGCACCACGGCTCGAGGAAATTTAGATCGCCGAGTTGTCGAGCTCGCCGGTGCGGATGCGCAGCACACGCTCGACCGAGGTGATGAATATCTTGCCGTCACCGATCTGGCCGGTACGGGCCGCCTTGACGATGGCGTCGACGCAGCGATCCACGTCATCGGTCTTGACCACCACCTCGACCTTGACCTTGGGCAGGAAGTCCACCACGTACTCGGCACCGCGGTAGAGCTCGGTATGGCCCTTCTGGCGGCCGAAGCCCTTGACCTCGGTCACGGTCAGGCCGGTCACGCCGCACTCGGCCAGGGCCTCACGCACTTCCTCGAGCTTGAAGGGCTTGATGATGGCGGTAATCTGCTTCATGAATGTTCTTCCTGTCGATGGCTAGGGTAAAGACCAGCCTGTTTGCGGCGCAAATCAGGCCCTGAACTTGTTGGTAATAGGATAACGCCAATCCTTGCCAAAACTGCGGTGGGTCACGCGGATGCCCACCGGTGCCTGGCGGCGCTTGTATTCATTCAGCCTGATCAGGTGCGTGACTTTCTCCACATCGGCCCGCGCATACCCCTGGGCGATGATCTCCTCGAGGCCCAGGTCGTTTTCCATATAGCGCTCGACGATGGCGTCCAGCACCTCGTTTTCGGGCAGGCTGTCCTGGTCTTTCTGGTCGGGACGCAACTCGGCGCTGGGGGGGCGCGTGATGATGCGCTCGGGGATCGGGTTGGCACCGCTGCCATGCGGATCATGGGCGTTGCGCCAGCGCGCCAGCCGGAACACCGCCGTCTTGGCCAGATCCTTGATGACGGCAAAACCACCGGCCATGTCACCATACAACGTGCAGTAGCCCGTGGCCATCTCCGACTTGTTGCCTGTGGTCAGCACGATGCGCCCGCTCTTGTTGGACAGGGCCATCAGCAAGGTCCCCCGGATGCGGGCCTGGATGTTCTCCTCGGTTGTGTCCTCGGGCAGCCCCTGGAACTCCCGCGCCAGGGAAGCCTTGAAAGCCTCGAACTCGGGCACGATGGATATCTCGTCGTACTGAACCCCCAGCCGCTGCGCCATGTCACGCGCGTCGATCCAGCTGATGTCAGCCGTGTAGGGAGAAGGCATCATGACCGTGCGCACCCGGTCGGCCCCGAGGGCATCGACCGCGATGGCCAGCACCAGGGCGGAGTCGATGCCACCGGACAGGCCGATGATGGCGCCCGGAAAGCCGTTCTTGCCCACGTAGTCGCGCACGCCCAGCACCAGGGCATCCCAGAGGTCGGCGTCGGCGCTACGGTCGGGCTCGATCAAACCCTGCAATTGCAGGCCCGCCGCGCTGCGCTGCAGGTTCACCACAAACGCATCCTCGGCAAAACTCGGCGCCCGTGCCGCCAGCACACCATCGGCCTGGAGGGCGAAGGAGTGCCCTTCGAACACCACCTCGTCCTGCCCACCGACCAGATGGGCATAGACCAGCGGCAGGCCACAATCCCGTGCGCGCAGGCGCATCATGGCCTCACGTTCGCCGCCTTTGCCCACGTGGAAAGGCGAGGCGTTGATCACGGCCAGCAGCTCGGCACCGGCTGCGCGGGTCTCGCGGGCCGGTGTCTCGTACCAGGCGTCCTCGCAGATCAGCAGACCGACCTTGACGCGCGCACCGGCCTCACCGGCCTCGAAGATGCAAACGTCACGGCCTGGAACGAAATAACGCCGTTCGTCAAACACCTGGTAATTGGGCAGTTCGCGCTTGGCGTAGGTGGCGATCACCTGCCCCTCGCGCAGCACACTGGCAGCGTTGACCCGGTTCGGCACGGTGACCGAGCGCGTGCGCAGTCCGCTCACCTCGACGGCAGCCGGGTGCCCCACCACCACCGTCATGTCCTTTAACCCGGCCAGCTCGCGGGCCACTGTTTTCACGGCATCATCACAGGCAGCGATGAAGGAGAGGCGGAAAAACAGGTCCTCCGCCGCATACCCGCAGATGGAGAGTTCGGGCGTCAACAGCAGGCGCGCACCGGCTGCATGGGCTGTACGGGCCGCCGCAATTATTTTTTGTGCATTGCCCGCCAGGTCGCCGACGACAAAGTTGAACTGGGCAATGCAGATACGCAAGGTCATGGAAAGCAAGGGAAGTCGGGAAGCAGCGTGAGCAAAAGCAATTATGTCATCCGGGTGCTCGACTCACCGCAGCAGGTCGACGCCGGTGCCTGGAATGAGTTGCTGGCGCAACAGGCCCAGCCCACCCCTTTCATGCGGCACGACTACCTGGCCGCGCTGCACCGCAGCGGCAGTGCCTGCCCGGCCACCGGCTGGACACCGCGCTTCATCACACTATGGGACGCCGCCGGAAACCTGCAGGCGGCCTGCCCGCTGTACCTCAAATCCCACTCGCGGGGCGAGTATGTGTTCGACTGGGCCTGGGCCGATGCCCACCTGCGCCACGGCATCGCCTATTACCCCAAGGCCGTGGTGGCTGTCCCCTTCACCCCGGTACCAGGCAGCCGCCTGTTGGCACGCGACGCGGCCTCCCGTTCGGCACTGGTGGAAGCGGTACTGGACCTGTGCCGTGACAAGCAGCTGTCCTCAATGCACCTGCTCTTCGGACATCCGCAGGATCTCCAGGCCTGTCAGCAGGCCGGCCTGATGCAGCGCCATACCGTGCAATTCCACTGGGAGAACCGAAGGCCTGAACCGTACCGCGACTTCGATGATTTCCTCACCGCGCTGAGCCAGGAAAAACGCAAGAAGATCCGGCAGGAGCGGCGCAAGGTCCTGGCGGCCGGCGTCACGCTGCGTGAGCTGCGCGGGGCTGACATCAGCCCCCGGGATTGGGACTTCTTCTACCGTTGCTACGAACGCACCTACCTCGAACATGGCAACCCGCCATACCTGAGCAGAGCCTTCTTTGCCAGGATCGCAGACACGCAGCCGCAGCACTGGCTGCTTTTCATCGCCGAACGCCAGGGGACACCCATCGCCAGCAGCCTCATCGCCATCAGCGACGAAGGTCCGGAAAAAGTGGCCTGGGGACGTTACTGGGGTGCGCTGGAGCGGGTCGACTGCCTGCATTTCGAAGCCTGCTATTACAGCCCTCTGCAATGGTGCATGGCCCACGGTTACCAGCGTTTCGAGGGTGGCGCGCAAGGGGAACACAAGCTGGCCCGGGCCCTGCTCCCCGTGCGCACCAGCAGCGCCCACTGGCTCTCGCATCCGGAATTCGCCCTAGCCATCGAACGCTTCCTCGAACGCGAGGCGCAGGGCATCAGTGAGTATGTGGATGAACTGGAGCGGCACGCACCACTACGGCAGGCAAGCTAGAAGCAGCAGACTTAAAAGCTTTCCCAGTCACCGTCACCGCCCCCGGCCTTGGTTTCCAGTCTGGGGGGCTCGCCTCGCGCCGGCGCTTGGGAGGCGGGGGCTCGGGTGCGGGTGGCCGCTGGTGCCAGCGCACGGGCCGGCTGTCCCGCCGGTTTCACCGGTCGCGGGGTGGCTGGGCTCGTTGGCCGCACCGCAGCGGTTACCGGAGCCGCCGTCCTGAATTCCTGCGACTGGGCATCCACCTTGAACACGGCGACCGTGTTGACCAGGTCCTGCGCCTGACTCTTCAAGCTGCTGGCCGCTGCCGCCATCTCCTCCACCAGGGCGGCGTTCTGCTGCGTGGCCTGGTCCATCTGTGTGACGGCCTCGCCGATCTGCGACACCCCCGAACTCTGCTCCGAACTGGCCGCGCTGATCTCGCCCATGATGTCGGTCACCCGGCGGATGCTGGCCACCACCTCGTTCATGGTGGCGCCCGCCTGGTCCACCAGGGCTGTGCCCTGGCCCACGCGCTCCACGCTGTCGGTGATCAGGGTCTTGATCTCTTTGGCGGCATCGGCAGAGCGGCTCGCCAGAGAGCGCACTTCGGCCGCCACCACGGCAAAACCGCGACCCTGTTCGCCGGCACGTGCGGCTTCCACGGCCGCATTGAGCGCCAGGATGTTGGTCTGGAAGGCGATGCCGTCGATGACGCTGATGATGTCGGCGATCTTCCGGGAACTGTCGTTGATGCCCTTCATGGTGTCCACCACCTGGGCCACCACCTGGCCGCCCTGCACAGCCACGGTGCTGGCACTCTGCGCCAGCTGGTTGGCCTGGCGGGCGTTGTCGGCGTTCTGCTTCACCGTGGAAGACAATTCTTCCATCGAAGCGGCCGTTTCCTCCAGCGCGCTGGCCTGGCTTTCCGTGCGGGCGCTCAGGTCCTGGTTGCCCTGGGCAATCTCGGCACTGGCCGTGGACACCGATTCCGAGCCCGAGCGCACCCGGCTCACGATCTGCGCCAGGTTGTGCTGCATGGCGGCCAGCGATTGCAGCAACTGGGCCACCTCATCGGAACCACGCGCCGGGATATGCGTCGTGAGATCACCTTCGGCAATATGGCGTGTCGATGTCGCCGCCTGGCGGACCGGCTGGACGATGGAACGCGTGACCAGATAGGCCAGGACTATGCCCAGCAGCACCGCCAGCACAGTTCCGCCCGTCTGGGCCAGCTGGCTTCTGGCTGCGGTGACCTGCGCCTGCGCCTGCGTCTCGCTCAGGATCTGCCGAGCATGGACGGAAACCTGATCCACCGCCTTGAGGTAAGTCTCCGCCAGCGGACGCAATTCGCTATCGACAGCACCGAGTATGTTCTCACCGTCCTTTTGCCGTTTGATCAGTGCTGCACGCGCATCGACATAGGTCTTGCGATCTTTGGCAACGACCGCCAGCAGCGCCTTGCCCGCGTCGTCTTCCATCAGGCTTTCGAGCTGCTTCTGGTCGTCACTGATGGCCTTGGACGTGGCGGCCATGTCCTTCTGCAGGGCATCGATGTAGGCCGTATCACTCGTCTTGAGCGCCGCCGAGGCCCGTACCCAGTTGATCGCAATCTGCGAGGCCCAGCGCTGGGCCAGCAGGCTGCGCTGCAGCTCGACCGTGGCAATCTGGTGGCTGGTGTCTTTCAAGGTACCGAGGCGCCAGACCCCCAGTGCCGAGACGGTCGTTGTGATGACCAGCACTGCGGCAAAAGCCAGGGCTAGCCGGCTGCCAATACGAAGTCGAAGCCAGAATTCCATGCGTGTCTCCTGTAATTGTCACGCCCCCTGCCTCTTCATCGGGCCCTCAAGCGTCATGCCCGTCAACGCGGGCTTGTCCTGCCACTCAGCTGATGGCCGTGGCCAGCATGCCCATTTCGGAATTGCTCATCAGGGCTTCCATGTTCATGACGATCAGCATGCGTTCGCCCACATTGGCCAGCCCGGTGATGAATCGGGTGTCGAGCGTGGTCTCGAACTGCGGCGCCGGCTTGATCACATCAGCGCCCAGCGTCACCACATCGGACACCGAATCCACGACCGCACCGATCACGGTGCCTCGCACGTTGAGGATGATGACCACGGTGAATTCGTTGTACTCGACCTTGTCCAGGTCGAGTTTCATGCGCAGGTCGACGATGGGCACGATGACGCCGCGCAGGTTGACCACCCCCTTGATGAAGGCCGGCGCATTGACCATGCGGGTTGGCTCTTCGTAGGAGCGGATCTCCTGCACGCGCAGGATATCGATGGCGTATTCTTCCTGGCCCAGGCGCAAGGTCAGGTACTGGCCGGAAGCCGCTGTGGGGGTTGCGCCGCCGGAACGGGCATCGCTGCTGGTCTGCATGATCTTTGCTCCTGCCTGGCGTGATACGCCGGATACACCTTCAGGGCATGATACACGTGGGGGTTCATGCGGTGTAGCTCAAATTGAACCGGAAAAACCCTGCGATTCTCTCGCGCACGCATGAAAAAAAGCCGGCAGGCCATGGGCCTGCCGGCGTTGTTGTCCGTGAAGACGGTCAGCCTTTGGAGAGCTTGCTGTTGTAATTGGCAATGCCGTCCAGGATTTCCTTCTTGGCCGACTCCGGACCTTCCCAGCCCAGCACCTTGACCCACTTGCCCGGCTCCAGATCCTTGTAGTGCTCGAAGAAATGCTGGATGGTATTCAGGCGCATCGGATTCAGGTCTTCGGGTTTTTGCCACTGGGTGTAGATCGACAGGATCTTGTCGATCGGCACGGCCAGCACCTTGCCATCCTCGCCGGCCTCGTCCTGCATTTTCAGGATGCCGATGGCGCGGCAGGGCACGACCACACCGGGAATCAGCGGCACAGGTGTGATGACCAGCACGTCCACCGGATCGCCGTCGCCCGAGATGGTCTTGGGCACGTAGCCGTAATTGGTCGGGTAGTGCATGGCCGTGCTCATGAAACGGTCGACGAAGATGGCGCCGGTTTCCTTGTCCACCTCGTACTTGATGGGGTCGGCGTTCATCGGGATCTCGATGATCACGTTGAAGGCTTCGGGGACATTCTTGCCGGGGGTGACGTTGTCGAGGGACATGGTTGCTTCTTGCTAAGTTGAGACAGAAAGTGATCGGTATTAACCCTGATTTTACTTGCTCCGCCCTGACGCCTTCCTGAAACAGGCTGTTTTCACGTTACAGTCCGCCCGTTGGCCAATCGTCCTGTCAGACCAGTGGGCTGTCGCGGCGAGGAAGCAACGCATCGGTGGCACCGCCCCCTGCGTTGCCACCCCTACGCGATACAACAACACAGGAGTTTGATATGACAGGCAATTCAGCGCTGATACTGGCGCTCGTATGCGGACTGGTCGCCGTGGCCTATGGCATCTGGGCCCGCAGCTGGATCCTCTCGCAGGACGCCGGCAACGCCCGCATGCAGGAGATCGCGGCGGCCATCCAGACGGGTGCCGCCGCCTACCTGGCCCGCCAGTACAAGACCATCGGCATCGTCGGCGTCGTGCTGGCCATCCTGATCGGCCTCTTCCTCGACACCCAGACCGCCGTCGGCTTCATCATCGGCGCCGTGCTCTCCGGCGCCTGCGGCTTCATAGGCATGAACGTCTCGGTACGCGCCAATGTGCGCACCGCGCAAGCGGCCACCCGTGGCATCGGCCCGGCACTGGACGTCGCCTTCCGCGGCGGCGCCATCACCGGCATGCTGGTGGTGGGCCTGGGCCTGCTGGGCGTGACCGCCTTCTACTGGTTCCTGGTCGGCAACGGCAACCTGAACGCCGGCAGCAACCTGGCCAAGCTGCTCAACCCGCTGATCGGTTTTGCCTTCGGCTCCTCGCTGATTTCCATCTTCGCGCGCCTGGGCGGCGGCATCTTCACCAAGGGTGCCGACGTCGGCGCCGACCTGGTGGGCAAGGTCGAGGCCGGCATCCCGGAGGATGATCCGCGCAACCCGGCCGTGATCGCCGACAACGTGGGCGACAACGTGGGCGACTGCGCCGGCATGGCCGCCGACCTGTTCGAAACCTACGCCGTCACGCTGATCGCCACCATGGTGCTGGGAGCCCTGCTGGTCACCGGCGCCGGCACCAGTGCGGTGATCTACCCGCTGGCCCTGGGTGCGGTGTCCATCATCGCCTCCATCATCGGCTGCTTCTTCGTCAAGGCTACGCCGGGCATGAAAAACGTGATGCCCGCCCTCTACAAGGGCCTGGCCGTGGCGGGTGTGCTGTCGCTGATCGCCTTCTTCTTCGTGACGATGTGGCTGATGCCGGACAATGCCATCACTGCCTCCGGCAGCCAGCTGCGCCTGTTCGGCGCCTGCGCCGTCGGCTTGGTGCTGACCGCCGCCCTGGTCTGGATCACCGAGTACTACACCGGAACGCAGTACGCCCCCGTGCAGCACATCGCACAGGCCTCGACCACCGGTCACGGCACCAACATCATCGCCGGCCTGGGCGTGTCGATGCGCTCCACCGCATGGCCAGTGATCTTCGTGTGCATCGCCATCTGGGTCTCCTTCCAGTTGGCCGGTCTCTACGGCATCGCCATTGCCGCCACCTCCATGCTGAGCATGGCCGGCATCGTGGTGGCCCTGGACGCCTACGGTCCGATCACCGACAACGCCGGCGGCATTGCCGAGATGGCCGAGCTGCCCTCCAGCGTGCGCGACATCACCGACCCGCTGGACGCCGTGGGCAACACCACCAAGGCCGTGACCAAGG
>CAUPQO010000019.1:0-28538 GCA_963513295.1 uncultured Hylemonella sp. | reverse complement strand
CGATGCAATCGGCGCAGCACAGTTGAACGTAGAGCCAAGATCGCCAGAGCTTCTGCTGGAGACTGTCCATGTGCGTATCGCGGAGAAATCCCATACGGAGCAAGATCTCGAAAGGCTATTTTGGGCTTGGGAAGCCGGTCTTGACTATGGGTTGCGTGAATCGCTCCGTGAATGCCTTCTTTCTGGGTGGAAAGGGACGGCCGAGTTGCGCTCCCTGTTGAACGAGAAGTACAACGACGACGATCAACGTAGTGACCAGGAAGAGGTACTAGCAATATTGGCCGAGTCGCACCCAGGAGATTCGGAAGTCGCCAAGTTAGTTGCGGCCGAGTTCTCCGAGCGATTGGGCCTAGGCTTCGACCGGGACGCATTGTGGCCCGCGCTCATCAAAGGCTTCAAAGGAAATTCAGAAGTGGCGCCGGTGTTGTGGGCCGCCATCACTAAGCAAATGCAGGAGGAGAAAGGGATTTTGTGGCACCCGGCCGCTACGCCGGCATTCATTGTGGTGGGCACTGATGCAGCGAGAGATGCCCTTCTCAATGCTTACGCCAAGGTCGACGACGGAATGGATCGCTATTGGATCGGGAAAACGCTGATCGACGGATGGTTTGATGATCCAGTGGCGGCGAGGTCACTTGAGGCTTGGGTAGCCGACTCGGATCCAAAGGTCTCGGCTCCGTTAGCAAAATGGATTTCGCAATTTCATTCTGAACCGAAGCAAATTCGCGACTGGCTCATCACGCGAGCGAAGAGCGCCCGCCGCGACGTTGCTACCGACACGATCTGGGAACTTCTGGACAAATTCCCGGATGAGGAAGTTATTGCGCTGTGCGAGCAACGTCTGAAAGACGACAAGATCTGGTACTACAAGCGTGTAGCGCTGGAAGCGAAACTCGCCGCGGCGACTCCGAGGACGAGCTTTGCCCAATCGGTCTTTGAGCGGAGTCTGGCACAAATTGATGGGCCGCCAATTGGTGAATTGGTCGCAGTTGCAGAGCATTCCCCTGAATGGCGCCCCAATGTATTGGCAGCCGCTTCGCCAACGGTGCTTGGAGTGCGGCAGGCTATTGTTTCAGTATTCCGCGACCGGGTAGCGCCCGATGACGTACTGAGTAGCAGCATACCCGAGCATATGGCAGAGGTGAGCGGGCCGGTCAGGACAACCATGCTCTGCGCACGTGCTGTGGCAAGCAAGAATCGCAGCGATCCAAAACACACTGCACTTGTAGCTCAGCTAAACGAGGAGCTACAAGCCGTTGGCACGTATTACGAGTCCCGCCGGCTTAGCGCAGTAGCAGCCATGGCAGAACTTGGAAGATTCGATCTTGCTGTGGCTGCGGTCACGCAGAAAGAGCGCGGACTGGGGAGCATGCTGAGCACAGTGCATTCAGATCCGGTGGCAATTCAAACCTTACTCAGCCACTTGAGCAGCTTAGAAGCCGCCGCGCTGCAGTCTGGTCAGACTCTCCAGTTGGGAAGCGTGGATGAATTAATCAGGCATCCAGGCATGCTCGATGCACTCGCAAGCGACCCGCACTTCGTGGCTGTTGTTGACGAAAAACTTCGAGGTCCAGTGCCTGAATGGGACGGCTCTTCATTCCTTGAACTTGCAGCAGCCCGGTTGAACTCAGGTGACCTCCTTCTTCAGAAGCTGCTCGGCCCGATTGCAAGAAAGTCAGACGGCTATGCCGCCTCTGTCACTGCGGCAAAACTTCTGGCTCGTCATTTCGGTGGGCGCCAGGATGTTTGGGACCAGATCCGGTCCGCCTTGCCAAAGAATGTCAGCTTTAGGGGGGGAGTAACAGGGCATCTCGCGCTCGCTTGGCCGAGCGAGCTTCCCTTTCTACGCTCTCTCCA
The DNA here is from genome assembly GCA_963513295.1 of uncultured Hylemonella sp. Classification (GTDB taxonomy): domain Bacteria; phylum Pseudomonadota; class Gammaproteobacteria; order Burkholderiales; family Burkholderiaceae_C; genus Hylemonella. The sequence continues at coordinate 26,681 of CAUPQO010000019.1, read as the reverse complement.
GACGAAGCCGTCACCTCTGGACGAGCTCGTCTTTAGAACCCTCGAGGGCAACTCTACTGGTGCAAATGAGTCGCTGCTCGATGTCCTGCAGAATCATCACCCACGCTTCTGGCTTTATCTGCGCGTTGGTCAGGGCCTGTTAGTTGAGTGGGCAGCGCTTCCTCTAGCCCGAACGATTTTGGCGGAATTGACGCTAGACCGAAACGGGACGAAGTCGATGGCGTCTATCGAGATCTTATCGCGCGTCGGAGCTACCTCCGCCTTGCCTCTAGACGAATTAAAGAGGCAATTTCTCGACGAAATCTCCGGCACGCAGTTTCCCCGGGAGGGATTTGACATCTTCACTGCGCGATTCAAGTCGTGGTGTTCTGAGGTGTTCGCGGCTTTGTACGGCACCACCCGAGATGCGTCACGGCTACATAATGGCTACATGGGCGGCGATTGAACTGCGATAGCTATTTTTTTTATAGCATAAAAGCTTTTAATGGCTTGGTAGGGCGTGCTGGACTCGAACCAGCGACCAAGGGATTATGAGTCCCCTGCTCTAACCAACTGAGCTAACGCCCCGACCGAAGGGGTGATTGTAAGAGCCTGTTCGCACCCCGGATGGGTTCGAGGCCTACTTGTGGTGGCTCAGGGCATTGCCCAGCAGCTTGGATGTGATGTCCACGATCTGGATCATGCGCTCGTAGGGCATGCGCGTGGGGCCGATCACGCCCAGCGTGCCCACCACCTGGCCATCCACCTCGTAGGGGGCGCTGACCACGGAGAGCTCCTCGAAGGGCACCACCTGGCTTTCGCCGCCGATGAAGATGCGCACCCCCTCGGCTTGGCCGGCGATGTCCAACAAGCGCATCAACTGCGCCTTCTGCTCGAACAGGTCGAAAGCCCGGCGCAGGTGGCTCATGTCGCTGGAAAAATCGGAGACGGCCAGCAGGTTGCGCTCACCGGAGATCACCACCTCGTCCTGCGGCTGCGTCATGGCCTCGGTGCCCACGGTCACCGCGGCCTGCATCAGCTTGGCGATCTCCCCGCGCAGTGTGTCCACCTCGCCCTGCAGGCGCTCGCGCACCTGCTCCAGCGTCAGGCCCATGTAGTGGGCGTTGAGGTAGTTGGAGGCCTCGACCAGCTGCGAAGGCGAATAATCGGTCTCGGTGAAGATGACGCGGTTCTGCACGTCGCCCTCGGGCGAAACCAGGATGACCAGGATACGGCGCTCGCCCAGGCGCAGGAACTCGATGTGGCGAAACACCGAGGAGCGACGCGGCGACATGACCACGCCGACGAACTGCGAGAGCGAGGACAGCAGGTTGGCGGCGCTGGAGATGACCTTCTGCGGCTGGTCCGGCACCAGGCTGGGTGCGGTGATCTGCTCGCGCTGGGCGGTGAGCATGGTGTCGACGAAAAGGCGATAACCACGCGCCGTGGGCACGCGCCCGGCCGAGGTGTGCGGGCTGGCGATCAGGCCCAGCTCCTCCAGGTCGGACATCACGTTGCGGATGGTCGCCGGGGACAGCTCCAGACCGGAGGCACGCGAGAGCGTACGCGAGCCGACGGGTTGCCCTTCGGCAATGTAGCGTTCCACCAGCGTTTTGAGCAACAACTTGGCGCGGTCATCGAGCATGGGATCATTTTAATGATGTAATTTGCGAATGAACTCCAGATTCCGCCAGGTGGCCCTGATTGGCAAGTACCAGACCGTCGCCGGCGGTAGCCAGGGCAGCCGCGCGCGCCCGGCGCTGGCCGACATTGCCGCCTTCCTGCAAACGCAGGGTTGCGCCGTGGTGGTGGAAGAGCAGACCGCGACCAATGCCGGCCTGGATGGCTACCCGGTTCTGGATCTGGCCGCCATAGCCCAGCAGTGCGATCTGGGCCTGGTGGTGGGCGGCGACGGCACCATGCTGGGCATCAGCCGCAAGCTGGCCAGTTCCGGCGTGCCGCTGATCGGCATCAACCACGGCCGCCTGGGTTTCATGACCGACATCCCCTTCGGCAGCTTCGAGACCGTGCTGCCGCCCATGCTGCACGGCGAGTACGAGGAAGAGCAGCGCCAGCTCATGCACGCCCGCGTGCTGCGCCAGGGCAACTGCGTGTTCGATACCCTGGCCATGAATGACGTGGTGGTACACCGCGGCAACTCCTCGGGCATGGTGGAACTGCGCGTCGAGGTGGACGGCCACTTCGTGGCCAACCAGCGCGCCGATGGCCTCATCATCGCTACCCCGACCGGCTCCACGGCCTACTCGCTGTCAGCCGGGGGCCCTATCCTGCACCCGGCGATCGCAGGCTGGGTGCTGGCGCCGATCGCGCCGCATACCCTGTCCAACCGCCCCATCGTGCTGTCCAGCCAGTCCGAGGTGGCCATCGAGATCGCTTCGGATCGCGAAGCCATTGCCAACTTCGATATGCAGTCCCTGTCTGCGCTGCACCACGGCGACCGTATCATCGTGCGCCGCTCGGAGCACAGCGTGCGTTTCCTGCACCCGCGCGGCTGGAGTTATTTCGACACCCTGCGGCAGAAGCTGCACTGGAATGAGGGAGTGGCCGGCTTGTGAGTCTCAAACGCATCGTCCTGCGGGACTTCGTCATCATCAGCGAGCTCGAGCTCGAACTCGAGAGCGGTTTCAGCGTGCTGACCGGCGAGACCGGCGCCGGCAAGTCCATCCTGATCGATGCCTTGCAGCTCGTCACCGGTGCCCGCTCCGACACCGGACTGATCCGCGAAGGCGCCGGCCGCACGGACGTGAGCGCCGAGTTCGGCGAATGCACCGCCCTGCTGGGCTGGCTGCAGGAGGCCGGTTTCGACCCGGGGTTCGACCCCGGTTTCACCCTGCTGCTGCGTCGCACCGTGGACACGCAGGGCAAGAGCCGCGCCTGGATCAACGGCAGCCCGGCCACTGCGACCCAGCTGCGCGAACTGGGCGAGCGCCTCTTCGACATCCATGGCCAGCATGCCTGGCAGAGCCTGACGCGCACCGAGGCCGTGCGCGGCCTGCTCGACGCCTATGCCCAGCTCGACACCAGCGCCCTCACCCGGAGCTGGCTGCACTGGCGGGAAACCCAGACCACACTCGACGAAGCCCGCAAGGCCCAGGACAGCCTGCAGCGCGAGCGCGAGCGCCTGGGCTGGCAGATCGGCGAGGTCGAGAAACTCGCGCCCCAGGCCGGCGAATGGGAAACTCTCAATACCGACCACAGCCGCCTGGCCCATGCCCAGGCCCTGCTCGATGCCGCCCAGGGCGCGCTGGACGCGCTCGAGGGCGAGGACGGCGGCGCCTCCCACGCCCTGGGCAGCGCCCGCCAGTTGCTACAAAATCAGGAGCATTTGGAGCCTGAATTCAAATCGCTGGCGGAGGTGTTGAACTCCAGCCTGGCGCAGGTGGAGGACAGCGTACACAGCCTGCGCGCCTACCTGCGCCGCACCGACCTGGACCCGGAGCGCCTGGCCGAGCTGGACGCTCGGATGACCTCCTGGATGTCGCTGGCCCGTCGTTACAAGCGTCCGCCGGAAGAACTGGCCGCCACGCTGGCCGGCTGGCGGGAAGAACTGGCCAAACTCGATGCCGCCGCCGACCTGGCCGCGCTGGAAGGCGCTGAACAGCAGGCCCAGGCCGCCTATATGAAGCAGGCGCAGGCCGTCTCCAAGGCCCGCGCCGTGGCCGCGCCCAAGCTGGCCCAGGCCATCACCCAGGCCATGCAGGGCCTGGGCATGCAGGGCGGGCGTTTCGAAGTGACGCTGCAGAAAGCCGAACACCCCATGCAAAGCGGCCTGGAAGAGGTGAACTTCCTGGTGGCCGGGCACGCCGGCAGCACGCCTCGCCCGGTGGGCAAGGTAGCTTCGGGGGGTGAACTCTCGCGCATCGCACTGGCCATTGCCGTCACCACCAGCCAGCTGGGCACGGCCCAGACCCTGATCTTCGACGAGGTGGATGCCGGCGTGGGCGGTGCCGTGGCCGAGACCGTGGGCCGCCTCATGAAACAGCTGGGCCGCGACCGCCAGGTCATGGCCGTCACACATTTGCCGCAGGTGGCGGCCTGTGCCGACCACCATCTGGTGGTGGCCAAGCAGCGCCAGGGGCAGGTCACGCTGAGCACGGTGACACCGGTGCAGGGCGAGGCCCGTGTGGCCGAGATCGCGCGCATGCTGGGGGGCGAACGCCTGTCCAGCACCACGCTGGCCCACGCCAAGGAAATGCTGCAGTCCGGCAGCTGAGCCGGAGGGACGCAAGACCACGGCCATGGAAATCGTCCTCATCACCGGCATGTCCGGCTCCGGCAAGTCGGTGGCGCTCAACGCGCTGGAAGACGCCGGTTATTACTGCGTGGACAACCTGCCGCCCGAGCTGCTGCTGCCTTTCGTGACGCTGGAGCAGCAACACCAGGCCAGCCGCGTCGCGATTGCCATGGACGTGCGCAGCGCCACTTCGCTGCCGCAGGTGCCGGCGCTGCTGACCACGCTGCGCCAGCAGGGCATCGCGATCAAGCCGCTGTTCCTCGACGCCTCCACCGACACCCTTGTGCGTCGTTATTCCGAGACCCGGCGCAAGCACCCGCTATCGCAGGCCATGCGCGAGGATGTCGATCTCAACCGCGTGCTGGTGGAAGCCATCGAACTCGAACGCGAACTCCTGGGGGCCCTGCGCGAACAGGCCCACGTGATCGACACCAGCCTGATCCGTCCTTCGCAGCTGCAGGCTTACATCAAGGAAGTGATCCAGCTGCCCGGCAGCCAGCTCACGCTGGTGTTCGAGTCCTTCGCCTACAAGCGTGGCATCCCGGTCGACGCCGACTACGTGTTCGACGTGCGCATGCTGCCCAATCCGCACTACGAACCCGAATTGCGCCCGCTGACCGGCCGCGACGAGCCGGTGGCATCCTTCCTGCGCGCCCAGCCCGAGGCCGGACGCATGCTGGAACACATCGAGGCTTTTCTCATGCACTGGCTCGACGCCATGTCGCAGAACCACCGCAGCTACGTGACGGTGGCCATCGGCTGTACCGGTGGCCAGCACCGCTCGGTCTATCTGGTGGAGGAGCTGGCGCGGCGTTTTGCCACGCGCTGGGCCACGCTGCGCCGCCACCGCGAAATCGGCGGCTGAGCCGCGCCGGGCTCAACCCTGCTGCAGCAGCTTGCGCACCGGCGCGGGCAGCCCCAGGCCCGCCCAGGCATCGGCCGCTTGCCAGCCCCCCTCTTGCGATGGCTTCGTGCGCGCCGGCAGTAACACGCGCACCGGGTGCAGGTGCAGATCCTTGTGCGTCAGCACATGGGTAAAGGCCGGTAGCTCCTGCAGTCGGTCGTGATAGGTCTCAGGCACGGCTGCAGTCAAAGCTTCGTAGCTGTCGAACAGTTCCAGGCAGTACAGGCCGGCCCAGACACCGGGCGTGGGCCGCTGCCGCAGCCAGACCGCCCCATCGCGCGTCTGCGCCCACAGGAGCCAGAGCGACTGCGCGCTGCGCTTGAGCTTGCGTGTCTTGACCGGGTAGCTCTCGGGCCGGCCCTCCCGCAAGGCGACGCAGATCTCTGCCACCGGGCAGGCGGCACACAGGGGTTTGCGCGCCAGGCACACGGTGGCACCCAGGTCCATCACGGCCTGGGTGTAGCGCGGCATGGCGCGCACCAGGTCGCGCTGCGGCAGCAGTTCGTTGGCTTGGCTCCAGAGGGTCCGTTCGTTGGCCCCCACGGCCAGGTCGGCGCCAAAACCCAGCGCGCGCGTGAGAACGCGCTTCACGTTGCCGTCCAGGATGGCCACACGCTCGCCGAAACAGATGGAAGCGATCGCGGCGGCCGTGGACGGGCCGATGCCCGGCAAGGTCTGGAGCAGTTCCGCCGTGCGAGGGAATTCACCACCATGCATTTGCACCACCTGCTCGGCACAGGCATGCAGATTGCGCGCACGGCTGTAGTAGCCCAGGCCGCTCCACAGGGCCAGCACGTCATCCAGGGCGGCGGCGGCCAGTGAACTCACATCGGGGAAACGCTGCAGGAAACGCGCGTAGTAGTCACGCACCGTGACCACCTGGGTCTGCTGCAGCATGATCTCGGAGAGCCAGACGCGGTAGGGGTCTTGCGTGCCCTGCCAGGGCAGGTCCTTGCGGCCGTGCAGGGCCTGCCAGCGCAGCACACGACGGGACCAGTCGGCCACCGGCAAGGCAGGAGGCGAGGAAACGGGCTGGCGCGGTGGCCGGCTCACGAAGCCAGCAGTTCGGCCGCTACCGTGTCCTTGGGCTTGGTGACGTCCTGCGCCCGGATCAGGTAGGCCGTGAGTTCGAGCAGCTTGGAATCGAGCTGGGCCAGCGCGCGGAACTGTTCATTGATTTCGGCGATGCGCTCGTCCAGACCGCCTGCGGCCTGCTGGATGCGGTCGATGGCCTCCAGCCGGCGGCTGAAATTGCGACGCCGCTCGCGCAACTGGGCATCGAGCTGGGCCGCGGCGGATTTGCTCCACAACTCCACGTCACCCAGGGCGGCCTGGTAGACACCGCGCAGGCGCGTGGCCAGGGCACGCACCAGACGGTCGGCGAACTCGGGCTGGGCGAGGCGGAAGGCATTGCCCAGGCCCAGGTACTGCAGATGGCCGCGCTCGACCTGGTCGAGGTTGTCGATATAGGCTTGCAGCGAAGGCTCGGCCGGCGGCTGCAGCGAGAAACCCTGTTCGGCATTGAGCTGCTTGAACGAGGTGGCCAGCATGATCTGGATCTCGCCCATCAACGACTGGACCCGGCGCAGGTTTTCGCGCAGGCGATCGAAGGTTTCGCCGTAGGATTTCTTGACGCCCAGCTTGAGGCCGGTCTGCAGCAGCGACTGCATGAGCTGGTTCATCTCGGCGCGCAGGCTCTTGGTGCTCAGCAGGGCAAACACGTCACGCAGCAGCTTGAGATGCACCGAACGCACGGCATGGATCTTGGCGCCGGCGCGGTCGAACTCGGCCTGCTCCTGCGAAATGCGCAGGCGCATGTGCTTGATCACGGCGGCGTTCTTGCCCTGCAGGCCCTTGAGCTCCAGCATCTGCTCGTTGAGGTCGCGGCGGCGGATGTTGAGCACCCGGCCCACTTCGAGCTGCAGGTCGGAGATGCCGACGGCCACGGCTGCGCCCAGGATGCGCTGGCGCTGGCCCATGATGCGCTGGGCCAGCGCCTCTTCCAGGGCGGGCAGGCAGCTCGCCTGCAGCAGCTTGGCGTCTTCGGTGACCTTGGCGACCAGGCCCTTCTGGGCCGAAACCGGCAACACCTGCTCGCGCGAAAGACCGAGGATTTCGGCCGTGGTGGCACGCTGGCGGTCGATCTGCATCTGGATCTGGGCCGGCGAGCTCAGCGCGTCCCACAGCGAGTCGATCTTGTTGAGCACCACCAGGCGGGTATCGGTCCCGGCGGCGGATTCGGTGATCAGGTGTTCGCGCCAGATCTCGAGGTCGGACTTGGTGACACCGGTGTCGGCCCCCAGGATGAAGACCACGGCGTGCGCCTGCGGCACCAGGCTGACCGTCAACTCGGGTTCGGCACCGATGGCGTTGAGGCCCGGGGTGTCCAGGATGACCAGACCCTGCTTGAGCAGGGGGTGGGCGATGTTGATGAGGGCGTGACGCCACTTGGGCACCTCGACCTTGCCCTGGGCATCCATGAGCGGGCTGTCATTCGGGGACTGGCTGCTCCAGAACCCCAGGGCCCGCGCCTCTTCCAGCGTCACGCGGCGGGTTTCGGAGACCTTCTCCAGCGCCATGGCCAGCTGCTGGGGGTCGTTGACGTCGAGATCGACGCGGGTCCACTTTTCGGGGACCATGCGCCATTCCATCAGGGACTGGGGCTGCAGCCGGGTCTCGATGGGCAGCAGGCGCAGGCAGGGCGGGACCTCGGCGTCGTAGCCCATCTCGGTCGGGCACATGGTGGTGCGCCCGGCGCTGGCCGGCATGATGCGCCGGCCATAGCCGGCGAAGAAAATGGCGTTGATCAGTTCGGACTTGCCGCGCGAGAACTCGGCAACGAAGGCCACCATGACCTTGTCGGCGCGGACCTGCATTTCCAGACGGTGCAGGCGCTCCTCGACAGCAGCGTCGAGCAGGTCATGGTCTTTCATCCATTCGCCCAGCAGCTTCAGGCGCAGGGCGAACTCACGCCGCCACGTGCCGTGCTGATCGAATTGTTCGTTGAAAGACGTCGCCAAGGTATCCCCCTCGCCTTGAAAGTGTTCAGGCCAGATTTTCCAATATAACACCGAGTTAGCGACGTTTTTTCATGTTTTCTGACAGCTCGGACAGAAAAATGTCGCGCGTTGTCCCTGTCGTATGGCCTTGATGGGCGTGCCACAGACCCGGCAGGGCTGGCCCTCGCGGCCATAGACCATGGCCTCGAACTGGAAATTGCCGCGCTCACCCACGGCATTGGAGTAGTTCCGCAAGGTGGTGCCGCCCGCGGCCAGGGCCCGCCCCAGCACCTGGCGGATGGCCGCGTGCAGCTTTTCTGCTCGGGGCCGGCTCAGGCGGGCGGCGCTCAGCGTCGGGCGGATGCCGGCCAGGAACAGGGCCTCGGACGCATAGATATTGCCCACGCCCACGACCACGTCACCGGCCAGCAGCACCTGCTTGATCGCGGCCTTGCGTGTCTTGAGGGCGGCATGGAAAGGCGCGGCATCGAAGTCATCCGACAAGGGCTCCACGCCCAGCCCCCCCAGCAGCTTGCGCGCCTGGGGCGCATCCTGGTCCGGCGCCCAGACCACGGCACCGAAGCGGCGCGGGTCGTTCAGGCGCAGGGTTCCGCGGCTGGTGGCCAGCTCGAAATGGTCGTGCACACCTCGCGGCGGCAGGCTGGTACCAAAACTCAGGCTGCCCGACATGCCCAGGTGCAGCAGCAGCAGACCGGCGTCCAGATCGAGCAACAGGTACTTGCCGCGCCGGCGCACCCCCAACACGTGGCGCCCTGCGAGCCGGGCCACGGGCAGACCCAGCGGCCAGCGCAGGGGCTTGCCGCACCAGGCCGAGAGGATGCTGGCCCCGCTGATGCGATCGGCAAAACTCAGACGCGTGGCTTCGACTTCGGGCAATTCAGGCATGGCAGCGGTCAGGCGGGGGAATGGCTGGCTTGGATTATTATGGTTCGATGTTCCCACGCTTACGTCTGCTCCCCCTGCTGTTGACGGCCGCCCTGACGGTCCATGCGCAACAGCCGGACCCGGCCCCCACCACCCCGCCGCCCAGTTCGGCACTGGATGGTGAACTCTTTTATCAACTGCTGGTGGGCGAGTTCAGCACGCAACGCGGTGAAGCCGGCGTCGGTTATTCCCTGATCCTCGATGCTGCACGCAAGACCAACGATGTGCGGCTGTACCAGCGCGCCATCGACATCGCCTTGCAGGCCCGTGCCGGGGACTCGGCGCTGGAGGCCGCACGCGCCTGGAAGCAGGCCCAGCCCAACTCGCGCGACGCCAACCGCTATGTGCTGCAGATCCTGATCGGCCTGAACCGGCTGGACGAAACGGTGGAGCCGCTCAAGCGCGAAATCACGCTGGCCGAGCCCAGGGACCGTGCCCTCACCATCACCCTGCTGCCACGTTACTTTGCCCGCAGCAGCGACAAGAAGCTCGCCGCCGAGAAGCTGGAACAGGCCCTGGCCGAGCACCTTGGCAGCAGCAACGACACAGGTGCCGCGGCCTGGAGCGCCGTGGGGCGCATGCGCCTGGAAAGCGGCGACAGCGCAGGCGCGCTGGAGGCTGCACGGCGTGGCCAGGCCCAGGATGCACGTGCCGAAGGCCCGGTGCTGCTGGCCCTGGCCCTGATGTCGCCCCAGCAAGCCGGAGCCGAAGCCATCGTGCGCAAATACCTGGAAGGCCGGCCCCTGGTGGAAGTACGCCTGGCCTATGCACGCGCGCTGCTCGACGCCCAGCGGTACGCCGAAGCCGGCAGCCAGGTGCAGGCCGTCACCAGCGAAAAGCCCGACTACGCCGAAGCCTGGCTGATCCGCGGCACGCTGGAGCTGCAGGACAACCGGCTCGACCACGCAGAGCGCTCGCTCAAGCAGTTCCTGGAACTGATGCCAGCGCGTCGCAACGGGAACGGGGTGGAGGAAACCAACCGCGCCCTGGCCCAGGCCTATCTGGCCCTGGCCCAGATCGCCGAAAAGCGCCAGGACTACAAACAGGCGGAGAGCTGGCTGGGCAAGATCAGCAGCCCCGAAGACCTGGTGCGCACGCAAAGCCGTCGCGCCGGCATCCTGGCGCGCCAGGGCCGGATCGACGAAGCACGCGAACTAATCCGCAATCTGCCCGAACGCTCGCCCGCGGACGCGCGCGTCAAGCTCTCCAGCGAAGTCCAGCTGCTGCGCGACAACAGGCTCTATGCGCAGGCCTACGAACTGCTGGCACAGGCCACCCAGAACGACCCGAAAGACTACGACCTGGTCTACGACCAAGCCACGCTGGCCGAGAAACTGGGGCGCCCCGAGGAAATGGAGCGCCTGCTGCGACGGATCATTGCCGAGAAACCGCAGTACCACCACGCCTACAACGCCCTGGGCTATTCCTTCGCCGATCGCAGTGTGCGCCTGGGCGAGGCACGCCAGCTCATCCTCAAGGCCCTCGAATTCGCCCCCGATGACCCCTTCATCACGGACAGCCTGGGCTGGGTCGAGTTTCGCGCCGGCAACAAGGCAGAAGCCCTGCGCGTGCTGCAGAAGGCCTACCGCGCCCGCCCCGACGCCGAGATCGCCGCGCACCTGGGCGAAGTGCTCTGGAGCATGGGCCAGCGTGAGCAGGCCCTGAGCGTCTGGCGGGAGGGTTTGCAGCTCAATGCAGAGAACGAGACCCTGGTCGAAACGCTCAAACGTCTGCGCGTCAAACCGTGACACCCCGGCGGCGCTTCCTCCTGGCCTGTACCCTGGCCACCGTGCTGGCCGGCTGTGCCCAGCCCCTCGTGCGGCCAGTGGCTGTCGACGACCAGCCCCAGACCTTCTGGCGTGGCCGCCTGGCCCTGCGGGTCGAGAACACCCCGGAACCGACGTCTTTTTTTGCCAGCTTCGAACTCAGCGGCCAGCCAGGCGCGGGGGAACTGACACTGTCCTCGCCTTTGGGCACCACGCTGGCGCAGCTGCGCTGGAGCCCGCAACAGGCCCTGCTGCGCAACAACGGGCAGACCCGCGCCTTCGACTCGCTCGACGCCCTGGCCACCGAAGCCACCGGCACCGCCATCCCCATCGCGGCCCTGTTCGAATGGCTGCAGGGGCGCCCGGCCGCTGCCGACGGCTGGTTGGCCGACCTGTCGCAACTGCAGACCGGCCGCCTGGTCGCCCGCCGTAGCCAGCCCGCACCGGCCGCCGAACTGCGGCTCATCATCGAGCCCTGAGTCGATAATCCCGGGCATGCAGTCGCTCTACGACATCCCGGCCCCGGCCAAGCTCAACCTCTTCCTGCACATCACGGGCCGGCGCGCCGACGGCTACCACCTGCTGCAGTCGGTCTTCATGCTGATCGACTGGGCCGATACCCTGCATTTCGAGAAACGCCCCGATGGCCAGCTCAGCCGCGAGGACCTGCTGGCACGGCTGCCAGCGGATGACCTGATCCTGCGCGCCGCGCGCGCCCTTCAGGCGGCCAGCGGCAGCACCCAGGGCGCACACATCGCCATCGAGAAACGCCTGCCGGCCCAGGCCGGTTTGGGCGGCGGTTCCTCGGACGCCGCCTCCACCCTGCTGGCGCTCAACCGGCTGTGGCAGCTCAAGCTCACGCTGGAGCAACTTTGTGCCATCGGACTGCAGCTGGGCGCCGACGTCCCTTTTTTTCTGCGCGGGCACAACGCCTGGGTCGAGGGCATTGGTGAGTCCATCACCCCGCTGGCGCTACCGCGCCGTCACGTGCTGGTGGTCAAGCCCCAGACAGGATTGGAAACCCGTGCGATTTTTTCGGACCCGGCGTTGAAGCGCGACAGTATTCCTGCTACAATTTCAGGCTTTGCTGCAGACCCGCAGGCTTTTCTGAAGGAAGCCCGCAACGACCTGCAACCTGTCGCCCAGCGGCTCTGCCCGGGTGTCACGTCGGCCCTTGATTGGCTCACCAGCCTCGGGCTCGACGGACGGATGACAGGCTCAGGAAGTGCCGTGTTTGCGTGGGCACCGCCCGACATGTGTGTTCCGAAGGCGCCGGACACCTTGCAGGCCCGGTTGTGCTGCAGCTTGGAAACCCACCCGCTTGTCGGTTGGGCGACCAGCGAGAGTTAGTCGGTGGACAGCTGTTCTCAGCTGTTGACCTGTGTAGGGGAGTCGCCAAGTTGGTTAAGGCACTGGATTTTGATTCCAGCATGCAAAGGTTCGAATCCTTTCTCCCCTGCCAAATTTTTTCTGCGTCATTAATCGCTCATCGCCGGATCGTTCATGCAGGTCGCTCCATCCCCGGATTTCATGATCTTCACGGGCAATGCCAATCCGGCATTGGCCGGTGACATTGCCAAGCACCTCGGCATTTCGCTGGGTGCCGCCACTGTCGGCCGTTTCTCCGACGGCGAGGTCACGGTCGAGATCAACCAGAACGTGCGCGCCCGCGACGTCTTCGTCGTGCAGTCCACCTGCGCGCCGACCAACGATTCGCTGATGGAGCTGCTGATCATGGTCGACGCACTCAAGCGCGCCTCGGCCGAGCGCATCAGCGCCGTCATACCCTATTTCGGCTACGCCCGCCAGGACCGCCGTCCGCGTTCCACCCGCGTGCCGATCACCGCCAAGGTGGTGGCCAACATGCTGCAGGCCGTGGGCGTGGCCCGCGTGTTGACCATGGACCTGCATGCCGACCAGATCCAGGGCTTCTTCGACATCCCGGTCGATAATATCTATGCATCGCCCATCCTGCTGTCGGACCTGCGCCAGAAGAAATACGAAGACCTGATCGTGGTCTCGCCCGACGTGGGCGGCGTGGTGCGCGCCCGCGCCCTGGCCAAGCAGCTCAATTGCGACCTGGCGATCATCGACAAACGGCGCCCCAAGGCCAACGTCAGTGAAGTGATGCACGTGATCGGCGAAATCGACGGGCGCAACTGCGTGATCATGGACGACATGATCGACACCGCCGGCACGCTGGTGAAGGCGGCCGAGGTGCTCAAGGAGCGCGGCGCCAAGAAGGTCTACGCCTACTGCACGCACCCCATCTTCTCGGGCCCGGCCATCGAGCGCCTGTCCCAGGGCACGGCACTGGACGAAGTGGTGGTGACCAACACCATCCCGCTGAGCCCCGCTGCCGCCAGCTGCCCCAAGATACGCCAGATGAACGTGGCGCCGCTGATTGCGGAAACCATCCACCGCATCGCCAAGGGCGAGTCGGTCATGAGTTTGTTCTCGGACCAGGAAGACCTTTTCTGATCCGGACAAAAAGCGGGCCCGCACGCGTCCTGGATGCGACGGGCCTTTGTTGAACCGGAGTCCCACTGGTCGCGGTGGACTCCAAATGGAGTGAACTATGAAATTCGTCGCTTTTGAGCGCGCCAAGCAGGGTACGGGTGCGAGCCGCCGTCTCCGCACCACGGGCCGTACGCCCGGTATCGTCTATGGCGGTGCCGCCGAGCCGCAACTGGTCGAGCTCGACCACAACGCCCTGTGGCATGCCCTGAAGAAGGAAGCCTTCCACTCGTCCATCCTCGAAATGGAAGTGGCTGGCAAGAGCAACAAGGTTCTGCTGCGTGATGTGCAGATGCACCCCTTCAAGCCCCTGGTGCTGCACATCGACTTCCAGCGCGTGGACGCCAACACCAAGCTGCACATGAAGGTGCCGTTCCACTTCAGCGGCGACGAGAACTCGCCGGCCGTCAAGACCGATGGTTGCATTGCCAACCACGTGCTGACCGAAATCGAAGTGCTGTGCCTGCCGTCCGACCTGCCCGAGTTCATCGCCGTGGACCTGAGCGGCCTGAAGAAGGGTGCCTCGCTGCACCTATCCGACATCAAGCTGCCCAAGGGCGTGACCGCCGTGACCCACGGCAAGGCCAACCCGGTGGTGGTCTCGGTGGTGATGGTGGCTGGTGCAGACGCTGCCGAAGCCGCACCGGCTGCAGCCGACGCTGCAGCGGCCCCGGCCGCTGGCGGCAAGGCTCCCGCCAAGGCTGCCGCACCGGCTGCCAAGGCACCCGCCGCCAAGAAATAAGCCCCTGTGGCTTGAAGTCAACGGCCCACTTCGGTGGGCCGTTCTTTTTGGTGTCTGCGCCGCGCTCACGGCGCGGGTGGCTGACTATCCCACGATAATCCGCGCATGATCAAACTGTTTGTCGGCCTGGGCAACCCCGGCCCCGAATACGAGGCCACCCGGCATAACGCCGGCTTCTGGTGGATCGAGGCCGTGGCACGTGAGCTCAAGGTCAGCCCGGTCATGGACAGGAGCTACCACGGCCTGGTGGCGCGCACCACCGCCCGGGGCCAGACCGTCTGGCTGCTGGAGCCACAGACCTGGATGAACGAATCGGGCAAGTCAGTGGCGGCGCTGGCACGCTTCTTCAAGATCCAGCCCGAGGAAATCCTCGTCGCGCACGACGAACTCGACATCGTGCCGGGCCAGGTCAAGCTCAAGTTCGGCGGCAGCCACGCCGGCCACAACGGCCTGCGCGACATCCATGCCAGGCTGGGCACCGACGACTACTGGCGCCTGCGCATCGGTGTCGGCCACCCGGGCGTGAAAGCCGAAGTGGTGAACTGGGTGCTCAAAAAACCATCGCCCGAACACCGCACAGCCATCGAGGACTGTATCACACGCTCGGTCAAGGCGCTGCCGGACCTGTTGGCCGGCGAAATGGAAAAAGCCACCATGCTGATCCACACCAGCAAGCCCCCCCGGCCCAAGCCCCCCCGGCCGGTACCCCAGCCCACCCAAGGAGACCCCGCATGAAGTTGCCGTCACACCGCATCGCCCTCCTGCTGCTCCCTCTGGTCCTGGCCGCAACGGCCCAGGCGCAGACGGTCTACCGCTGCGGCAACAGCTACAGCCAGCAGCCCTGCCCCGGCGGCAATGCCATTGACGCCACCGACAGCCGCAGCCCCGAGCAGCGCAAGGCCCATGAGGCCAGCGTGAAACGCGAACAACGCAGTGCCAATACGCTGGAAAACACCCGGCAAAAGGAAGAGGCCGCCGCCCTTCGCGCAGCGCAGCAGGCCGACAAGACCGAACGGGCTGCGGAAAAGGACAAGCAGAAATCCGCCACGGCCCAAAGCAAGGCGCCGGCCAAGGACAAGCTGCCGGCCTATCGCGCGCCGGCCACGGCCAAATAGGCCAGCCGGCTCAGGTGGCGGGGGGCTTGGTGAGCGCCGCTGCGCCCTGTGCCTCGGCCTGCAGGCGCCGGTATTTCTGCCACAAGGTCTCGCGGTCTTCCACGTGATCCGGGTTCACCGGGATGCAGGCCACCGGGCAGACCTGGACACACTGGGGCTGGTCGAAATGGCCCACACACTCGGTACAGCGTGTCGGGTCGATTTCATAGATCTCCGGCCCGAGATAGATCGCCTGGTTCGGGCACTCGGGCTCGCAGACATCGCAATTGATGCATTCGTCGGTGATCAGCAGGGCCATGGTGACCCGATTATCCCCGCAGCCCCATAACCCCGATGCGATCAGGCCGGATCAGCCTCCGGGGCCACAAGCCGCGCGGGCGCAGCGCGCTCACGTGCCAGGCGCTGCTGGTCGTAGACCGGCTGAGGGGGCAGATCCGCCAGATGCCGCGTATCGGCCCAGTCGATGATCTCGACCGCTTCGCCCAGCAGGCGCACGCGATTGATGCCGGCGTTGGGAATGTCGCTGACCCGTGGACCGGAGAGCGCCAGGCCCAGGGCACTGCGGTAGACCATGTCCAGCACCCCACCATGCGTCACCACCGCCAGGGTCTGCTCCGGATGGCGTCGTGCCAGGGCGCGCAGGGCCGCCAGCACACGGGAATGGAAGGCACGCGTGCTCTCACCGCCCTCGAAGGCAAAGTCGGCCTCGAAACGCACCCACTGATCCCAGGCCTGCGGGTGCTGCCGCTGGACGTCCGGCACACGCAAGCCCTCCACCACGCCGAAATGCTGCTCGCGCAGCGCAGCATCCAGGACCGGATCCAGCGGCTGCATACAACGCCCGGCCACGGCCTGGGCGGTCTGCAGGGCGCGCTGCAGATCGCTGCTGACCAGCTGCTGCATGGATTCCTGGGCCAGGCGAGCGGCCACCCGCTGGGCCTGCTCCAGGCCGGTGGCGTTGAGCGGCACATCGAGCTGACCCTGGAAACGCAGTTCGCGGTTCCAGTCGGTCTCGCCGTGACGGATCAGGATGAGTTCGGTCATGCGTCAATTATGCGACGCGTGTGTGGCAACGATGTGGCGGTTGCACCTTGAAACACCCGGGAGAACCAGGCCGTCGGCAAGCGACGCTCACTCGGGTTTGGTCGGCGGCCTGGCTGCCTGTCCATCCAGGGACTGACGGAAGGCCTCCAGCCGCGCCGGGTAGTCCGCGGCGTCCCCATACTCCAGGAAACGCGTATGACGTGCATGCAGCCCAGCAACCTTGCGCGCGTGCTTGATCGGGCAGAAGTACTGCTCGGTGCGCGCCACGATCTCGGTGGCATAGGCCAGCAGGCCGTTGGCGTAGGAGCAGTAAGTGCAGTGCCAGCGCTCGATGAGGTTCAGGTAGGCCAGTTGCTGGCGGTCATAGACGAAGTACTCGGCCCGACGGACCTTCTCGACCCGATACACCGGAAAACAGATCGCCTGATACAGCGTGACACAAGCATCCAGCAGCAACAGCGGCAAGATCATGCCGTAGATGATGGGCCCCGTGAGCAGGTTGAGCGGCCGGTTCCTGAAGATCCAGAACAGCAGACTCGTGCGCAGGCGCTGATGCGCCTGCCGGACGGACTGCTCGAATTCGACGCGCTTGCCATGGATCCTGTAGGCCACCTGCTGCTCGCGCGCCTGCACGGCGCTGCGCAGCTCATCCTCCAGGGCCGATATCTGGGCCAGCAGTTCGCTGATGCGCTCGTTCATGCCATCCCCTTCGACCCGCAGGCCTTACGTGCCGCCGCCACCGGCCGGGGGCCAGGCCCGGCTTATTCGCGCCCGAAGCTGCGCACCTTTTCCGCCAGGCGCTGCGCCACCACAGGATCGACGAACTTCTCGGCCTCACCGCCCAGGGTGGCGATCTCGCGCACCAGGGTGCTGGAGATGAACTGGTAGCTCGTGCTGGGGGTGAGGAAAACCGTCTCGACTTCGGGCATGAGGCTGCGGTTCATGCCGGCCAGCTGGAACTCGTAGTCGAAATCGGTCACCGCACGCAGGCCGCGGATGACGACCTTGGCACCGCGCCCCACGACAAAGTCTCGCAGCAGGCCCGAGAAACTCTCGACCACCACATTGGGCTGGTCGTGCATGACCTCGCGCACCATGCTCATGCGCTCCTCCAGCGTGAACATGGTCTTCTTGTGATGGGCCACGGCAACCCCCACGATGACACGGTCAAACAGCTGCGCGGCCCGACGCACCACATCGCTGTGGCCCAGGGTCATGGGATCGAAGGTACCGGGGTAGACGGCAAGTACGTTGCGAGACATGGGTGAACTCCTTCTCGCGGCGATTATGCCGTCGCGCTCAGGCCGCGCCGATATTAGGCACCAGGCCCGCCACCGGCCGGCCGGCCTTGAGCGCCGCAGTGAAGGCCAGCATGCGGTCGATCGGCACACGGGCGCGAGGGATCAGCGCCGGGTCCACGTGGATCTCGTTGGCTCCGCTCTCCAGCACCTGGGCCACGCCGGCCAGGCTGTTCATGGCCATCCAGGGACAGTGCGCGCAGCTCTTGCAGGTAGCGCTGTTGCCGGCGGTGGGCGCCTCGATGAAGATCTTGCCCGGGTTGAGCGTGCGCAGCTTGTGCATCATGCCCTTGTCGGTGGCCACGATGAACTCCGGTGCATCCATCTCCTGCGCGGCCTTGAGGATGCCCGAGGTGGAGCCCACCGCGTCGGCCAGTGCCACCACGGCGGCGGGTGACTCCGGGTGCACCAGCACCTTGGCTTTCGGATGCTCTTTCTTCAGCTCTTCCAGTTCGAAGGCCTTGAACTCGTCTTGCACGATGCAGGAGCCGTTCCACATCAGCATGTCGGCACCGGTTTCACGCTCGATGTAGCCGCCCAGGTGGCGGTCCGGCGCCCACAGGATCTTGTGCCCCTGCTCTTTCAGCGCACGCACGATGTCCAGTGCGCAACTGGACGTCACCAGCCAGTCGGCGCGCGCCTTCACGGCCGCACTGGTATTGGCGTAGACCACCACGGTGCGGTCCGGGTGCGCGTCGCAAAACGCGCTGAATTCGTCGATCGGGCAGCCCAGGTCCAGCGAGCAGGTCGCGTCCAGGTCGGGCATGAGCACGCGCTTGTGCGGCGAGAGGATCTTGGAGGTTTCGCCCATGAAGCGCACCCCCGAGACCACCAGGGTCTGGGCCGCATGGTCACGGCCGAAGCGCGCCATCTCCAGTGAGTCGCTGACAATTCCGCCGGTCTCCTCGGCCAGGTCCTGCAGGTCCGGGTGCACGTAGTAGTGCGAAACCATGACCGCGTTCTTCTCTTTCAGCAGGCGGCGGATCCTGTCCTTCAGGGCCGCACGTTCGGCCGGGCCGGGCTCGGTGGGCACGCGCGCCCAGGCGTGATGCGTGGAGCAGACCGCGCCGTCGCCCTGCGCGGACTCTGGCTGCTCGTATTCGACGTCGATGACCTTGCTGGTCGTATTCATCACAACTCCGTAAAGCGCATGGAAAAGTCGACCGCCTTGACATCCTTGGTCAGGGCCCCGATCGAGATGCGGTCCACGCCCGTGGCGGCGATGTCGCGCACCGTGCCCATGCTCACCCCGCCCGACACCTCCAGGACGGCGCGCCCGGCATTCAGGCGCACCGCCTCGCGCAGCATGTCCAGGCTCATATTGTCCAGCAGCACCATGGTGGCACCGGCCTGTAGGGCTTCTTGCAGCTGGGCCAGGGTCTCGACCTCGATCTCGACAAATTTGGCCTTGGGGGCGACTGCCGCAGCGCGCTGCAGCACGGCCGTCACGCCGCCGGCGGCAGCGATGTGGTTTTCCTTGATCAGCACCGCGTCATAGAGGCCGATACGGTGGTTGGCGCCGCCACCGCAAACCACCGCGTACTTCTGCGCCAGGCGCAGGCCGGGCAGGGTCTTGCGCGTGTCCACGATCTGCGCGCGGTTGCCAGGCACGCTGTTCACGGCAGCCACATACTCAGCTGTCTTGGTGGCCACGGCACTGAGCAACTGGAGGAAATTGAGCACCGTGCGCTCGGCCGTGAGCAGGCCGCGTGCCGGGCCGCTGATTTCCAGCACCACCTGATCGGCCGCGCAACGCTGGCCGTCGCGCACCTGCCAGCGAACCTGCGCTTGCGGCACCACCTGCTGCAGCGTGGCCTCGGCCCAGGCGCTGCCGCAAATCACGGCACTCTCGCGAGCGAGGATGCGCGCATGCGCCTGACGTGCCGGGGCAATCAGGTCGGCGGTCAGGTCACCACTGCCCACGTCTTCCTGCAGGGCACGGGCCACGTCGGCCTGCGCGAGTTCGCGCAGGGCGGGATCGGAATAGTCAAAAACAGGGGTCATGTGCAAAGACCGGGCGGCGCCGGCTTACTTGAAACGATCGAGCAGGCGCCGGCTCTCGCGGTCCAGCGCCGTCATGTCGCGGATCAGGAACTGGATGCCGTGCGAGTCGGTCACCAGCAGGGTGTTGCCCGCCAGGCGGCGGATATCCTCGTCGCCCTTGAGAACGAAGGACGTGTCGCCGCGATCGGTGCGCACCCGCCAGGTGCTGGGTGTGGAAAAGCTGCTGACACCCAGGATGGCGCGGATCTCGGGCATGAACTCGCGCTCGGCCAGGGCCGCGCGGATCAGGCCCTGGGCCGGCTCAGGCACACGGGTCAGCTCATCGATCCAGGCCACCTCATGGCCGTCCGCATCCAGCAGGGAGATGTCGCGTTCCGGGGCCTGGATGGGAAAGGCGCGCACCGGCACCACGCCAGCGCGGATCTGGCCATCAGCCCCGGTCAGTGCCAGCTTGCCATAGGCATTGCGCGTCAGGGTCGCTGCCGTCTGCGTCAGGTTCAGGATGGGGCGCGAGTTCATTTGGCGTCGTCCTTGCGTTCCGGGTTCACTTCCGCCTCGGCGTCATCCATGTCGGTGTCCACGTTGCGCGCCTGGGCCTGGTAGAGGTTGTAATAGGCGCCCTGGCGCGCCATCAGCTCGTCGTGGGTGCCTTCCTCCACCACCTGGCCGCGGTCCAGCACCACCAGGCGGTCGGCCCGCTGCAGCGTGGACAGGCGGTGCGCGATGGCGATGGTCGTGCGGCCCTGCACCAGGTTGTCCAGCGCCTTCTGGATTTCCTTCTCGGTCTCGGAGTCCACCGAGGCCGTGGCCTCGTCCAGGATCAGGATGCGCGGGTCGATTAGCAGGGCGCGCGCGATCGAGATGCGCTGGCGCTCGCCGCCCGACAGGCCCTGGCCGCGCTCGCCGACGATGGAGTCGTAGCCCTGGGGCAGACGCAGGATGAATTCGTGCGCGTGCGCGGCACGGGCGGCGGCCATGATCTGCTCGCGCGTGGCATCGGGTTTGCCGTAGGCGATGTTCTCGGCAATGGTGCCGAAGAAGAGGAAGGGCTCCTGCAGCACCAGACCGATGTTGCGCCGGTACTCGGCCACGGGCAGCGAGCGGATGTCGACGCCGTCGATGCGGATCGAGCCCTCGGTCACGTCGTAGAAACGGCAGATCAGGTTGACCAGGGTGCTCTTGCCCGAGCCGCTGTGGCCCACCAGACCGACCATCTGGCCGGGTTCGATGGTGATGTTGATGCCGCGGTTGACTTCGCGGTTGCCGTAGCGGAAGCCCACGTCGCGCACCTCGATGCGGCCCTGCACCTGCTGCAGGTGCACCGGTTGCGCGGGTTCGGGCACGCTGGAAACATGGTCCAGGATGTCGAAGATGCGCTTGGTGGCCGAGGCCGAACTCTCCGTCCAAGACACGATGCGGCTCATGGCGTCGAGCCGGCCGTAGAAACGACTGATGTAGGCGATGAAGGCCGTGAGCACGCCCACCGTGGTCTGCTCGTGCGCCACCAGCCAGACCCCGAAGCCCCAGACCACCAGCAGGCCGACCTCGGTCAGGAAGGAAATGCTGGGGGCAAACAACGCCCAGATCTTGTTGATGCGGTCATTGACCTGCAGGTTGAGGCGGTTGGCCTCGTGGAAACGGGCCGATTCGCGCTTTTCCTGGGCAAAGGCCTTGACCACGCGGATGCCGGGGATGGTGTCGGCCAGCACGCTGGTGACCTCGGACCAGGTGCGGTCGATCTTCTCGAAACCGGTCTTGAGGCGGTGCCGCACCGCGTGGATCATCCACATGATGACGGGCAGCGGCACCAGGGTGGCTAGGGCCAGCCAGGGATTGATGGAGAACAGGATGGCCGCCGTCATCAGCAGCATGATGAGGTCGGTGAAGAAGTCCAGCAGGTGCAGGGAGAGGAAGACGCAGATGCGGTCGGTCTCGCTGCCGATGCGCGCCATCAGGTCACCGGTGCGCTTGCCGCCGAAGTATTCGAGCGAGAGGCGCAGCAGGTGGTCGTAGGTGGTGGTGCGCAGGTCGGCGCCGATGCGCTCGGACACCAGGGCCAGGATATAGGTCTTGGCCCAGGTCAGGCCCCAGGCCACGAAAGCCGACAGGAACAGGCCGCCCAGGTACCAGCCCACCAGCTTCGGATCGATCTGCTGCCCGTTCTGGAAGGGGATCAGCACCTCGTCCATCAGCGGCATGGTCAGGTAGGGCGGCACCAGGCTGGCCGCCGTACCCAGCAGGGTGAGGATGAAGCCCAGCAGCAGCTGGCCTTTGTAGGGCCGGGCAAAGCGCCACAGACGCAGCAGGGTCCAGGTCGAGGGTGGGGTATGGATGACCTTGGCGCAGATCGGGCATTCGTCCTGCCCGGGGTCCAGCGGCGCCTTGCAGGTCGGGCATTCGTGGTCGACCGGCGCCGGCACGGGCTGGCCCGTGCTCAGGCTGCGCAACTGGCGGCCCACCTGCTCGGCCAGGC
This sequence comes from uncultured Hylemonella sp., assembly GCA_963513295.1. GTDB lineage: Bacteria > Pseudomonadota > Gammaproteobacteria > Burkholderiales > Burkholderiaceae_C > Hylemonella. The sequence continues at coordinate 4,640 of CAUPQO010000019.1, read as the reverse complement.
GCACGGCCTGCAGGTTCTGCCCCAGGGTGTAGCACCAGTGCGCCAGCCGCCCCTGGCCATCGAGCAACTCCAGGTGCCCGACGCCGGCGTGGTCGTGCTGGCCGAGCCGGAGCCCGGGCTGGTAGTCCCAGCTGACCCAGGCCGTCTGGCCCGGTTCGCGTGCCAGCAGCCGCTGTCCGGTGGCGATCAGCAGGCCGCGGCCGAACTGCAGCCGGGTGTCCAGGTCAACCTCCAGCAGCGCCAGAACGTTCTCTTCAGGACGCAGTTGCGGGCGTATTTCAGCCAGCCATTCCGCCGGAACGTCGCTGAAAGATAATAGGGTTGCTGACGGGGTCACACGAGTCATGGAGTCCGGAACCTGGAGTGGGATTTACTGATGTCGATTGTCCCCGTTTTATGCACAGCAATTTGGAGACCTACCGCAGCCTCAGCACGATCTGGCCAAACCAGCGCGCAACCATCGCAGGGACAGAGAGTTCGCCCTGTCTAGCTTCATGACTCAAAAAAACCTTCAAATTCTGCGGGTCAGCCATCTGCGCGGCCCCAATATCTGGACCTACCGTCCGGTCATCGAAGCCTGGCTGGACCTGGGAGAGCTGGAAGACCGGCCGTCCAATGCCATCCCAGGATTTTACGAGCGTTTGACCGGGCTGCTGCCCGGGCTGGCCCATCACCGCTGCGGCGTGGGCGAGGTCGGCGGTTTCCTGGAGCGACTCCGTGACGGCACCTGGGCCGGCCACATCCTGGAGCACATCTGCCTGGAGTTGCAGAACCTGGCCGGCATGCCCACGGGCTTTGGCAAGACGCGCATGACCTCGGTACACGGCATCTACAAGATGGCCTTCCGTACCCGCCAGGAAGAAGTCGGCCGTGCCGCGCTGCAGGCCGGGCACGATCTGCTGCTGGCTGCCATCGAAGACCGGCCGTATGACGTCGCGGCCACCGTGACCCGCCTGAGCGAGCTCTGCGACCGTCTCTGCCTGGGTCCGAGCACCGCCCATATCGTCGAGGCCGCCACCGACCGCCGTATCCCCCACATCCGCCTGAACGATGGCAATCTGGTGCAGCTGGGTTATGGCGCGCAGCAGCACCGCATCTGGACCGCGGAAACCGACCAGACCAGCGCGATTGCCGAGAGCATCGCCAGCGACAAGCAGCTGACCAAGGAGTTGCTGCAGTCCTGCGGCGTGCCCGTGCCCGAGGGCGAAGAGGTCGATAGCCCCGAAAAGGCCTGGGACGTCGCACAGGACATCGGCGTGCCGGTCACGGTCAAGCCCACCGACGCCAACCACGGCCGCGGTGTCTTCACCGACCTGCGCACCCGCGAGGAGGTGGAACAGGCCTGGCATGCCGCCGACACCGAAGGCAGCGGCGTGCTGGTGGAAAAGTTCATCGAGGGCGAAGCCCATCGCCTGCTGGTGGTGGGCAAGCAGGTCGTGGCGGCCACCCGTGGCAAGAAGCAGACCGTCACCGGCGACGGCCAGGCCACCGTCCTGCAGCTGATCGAGCGCCAGATCAACAGCGACCCGCGCTGCGGCGAGGCCGAGGAATTCCCGCTGGAGCCGCTGATCCTGGACAAGGAGCCGATCGCCCAGCTCGAACTGGCGCGCCAAGGCTACAGCGGTAGCTCCGTGCCGGCTGCCGGCCAACTCGTACTGATCCGCCGCCACGGCGACCTGGCCTACGACGTGACCGACCAGGTGCACCCCAAGGTGGCGGCCGCGGCGGCCCTGGCCGCGCGCGTGGTCGGCCTGGACATCGCCGGCATCGATCTGGTCACCCCCGACATCTCCAGGCCCCTGGCCGAGCAGGGCGGCGCCATCATCGAGGTCAACGCCGGCCCCGGCCTGCTGATGCACCTGAAACCGGCCGAAGGCCAGCCGCGCAATGTCGGCCAGGCGATCGTGGCCCATCTCTTCCCCGGCGAAGGGCAGGGCCGCATTCCCATCGTCGGCATCACCGGCAGCCGCAACACCACCCGTGTCGCCCGCCTGGTGAACTGGCTGCTGCACATCAATGGCACCCAGGTCGGCCTGGCCTGCCGTGACGGCTTCTTCCTCGGTCCCCGCCAGGTCGAGACCCGCGACGGCTCGGACTGGGCCAGCGGCCAGCGCCTGCTGATCAACCGCTCGCTGGAAGCCGCTGTGTTCGAGCACAGCCACCGCGCCATCCTCAGCGAAGGCCTGGCCTACGACCGCTGTACCGTGGGCGTGGTGACCGACCTGGACGGCCAGGAGGAACTGGCCGAGTTCTACATCGACGACGCCGAGAAGCTCTACAACGTGGTGCGCACCCAGGTCGACGTGATCCTGCCCACCGGCACGGCCGTGCTCAATGCGGCCGATCCGCGTGTGGTCGGGATGGCTGCGCTGTGCGATGGCCAGGTCATCTTCTACGGGCCGGATGCCCAGTTGCCGGCGATTGCCCAGCACCGCCAGCAGGGCGAGCGCACCGTGTTCCTGCGCGAACGGCACATCGTGCTGGCCCGGGGCCTGGACGAGATCAGCGAAATCCCGCTGGACACACTCAGCCCCAACAAGGCCGCCAAGCCCGACATGGTGATGGCCGCCGTGGCCGCCGCCTGGGCACTGGATGTCAAACCCGAACTGATCGGCGCCGGCCTGCGCACCTTCAAGGCCAACCTCACCAGCGATCACTGACATGGAAGTCAAACGTATCCGCGCCCTGCGTGGCCCCAACCTCTGGAGCCACCACACCGCCATCGAGGCCGTCGTCCACTGCACGCCGGCCGAGTGCGAGCTGAGTCCGCGCCAGAACTTCGGCATGCGCCTGCGCTCGCGCTTTCCGCAGATCCTGCCGCTGGCCCCGACCGGCCACGATGACACCGTGCCTCTGGCCCATGTGCTGGAAGTCGCTGCCTTGTGCCTGCAGGCCCAGGCCGGCTGCCCGGTCACCTTCAGCCGCACCACGCCCACGGTGGAGCCCGGCGTCTACCAGGTGGTGGTCGAATACTCCGAAGAGGCCGTCGGCCGCCTGGCGCTGGACCTGGCGCAGCAGCTGTGCCGTGCCGCCCTGGAGGACACGCCCTTTGACCTGGCCGCTGCGCTGGGCCAGCTGCGCGAGCTCGACGAGGACGTGCGCCTGGGCCCCAGCACCGGCTCCATTGCCGACGCCGCGACCGCGCGCGGCATCCCCTACCGCCGCATGACCTCGGGCAGCATGATCCAGTTCGGCTGGGGCAGCAAACAGCGCCGCATCCAGGCGGCGGAGATGGACGTGACCAGTGCGATCTCCGAATCGATCGCGCAGGACAAGGAGCTCACCAAGAAACTGCTCGCCAGCGCGGGCGTGCCGGTGCCGCTGGGGCGCGAGATCACCTCGGCCGAGGCCGCCTGGGCCGCTGCGGGCGAAATCGGCCTGCCCGTGGTGATCAAGCCCAAGAGCGGCAACCAGGGCAAGGGCGTCACGGTCAATATCACCACCCACGAACAGCTGCTCAAGGCCTATGCCGCCGCGGCTGAATACGACAGCGAGATCCTGGTCGAGCGCTTCCTGCCCGGCAACGATTTCCGCCTGCTGGTGGTGGGCAACAAGCTGGTCGCCGCGGCCCGCCGCGATCCGCCCACGGTGGTGGGGGATGGCGAGCACACCGTGCGCCAGTTGGTCGAGCAGGTCAACCAGGACCCCCGCCGCGGCACGGGCCACTCGACCTCGCTGACCAGGATCCGCTTCGATGACATCGCCCAGGCCTGCCTGGCCGGCCAGGGCCTGAGCGCCGATTCGGTGCCGGCACGCGGCCGGCGCGTCGCGCTGCGCCACAACGCCAACCTGTCCACCGGCGGCACCGCCACCGACGTGACCGACGACGTGCACCCGGAAGTGGCGCACCGCGCCATCATCGCCGCCACGATGGTGGGGCTGGACATCTGCGGTTTCGACATGGTCTGCGACAGCATCCTGCAGCCGCTGGAAGAAACCGGCGGCGGTGTAGTGGAAGTCAACGCCGCACCGGGCCTGCGCATGCACCTCTCCCCGTCCTACGGCAAGGGCCGGCCGGTCGGCGAGGCCATCATCTCCACCATGTTCCCCGAAGGGGAAAACGGCCGTATCCCGCTGGTGGCCGTCACCGGCACCAACGGCAAGACCACCACCGTACGCCTGATCGCCCACCTGCTGACGCAGAACAATCTGCGCGTGGGCATGACCAGCACCGACGGCGTCTACATCGATGGCGAACGCATCGACACGGGCGACTGCAGCGGCCCCAAGAGCGCACGCAGCGTGCTGCAGCACCCCGATGTGGACGCGGCCGTGCTGGAGACCGCCCGCGGCGGCATGCTGCGCGAGGGCCTGGCCTTCGACCGCTGCGACGTGGCCGTGGTCACCAACGTGGGCAGTGGCGACCACCTGGGCCTGAACTTCATCACCACGGTGGAAGACCTGGCGGTGCTCAAGCGCGTCGTCGTGCAGAACATCTCCGACCAGGGCACCGCCGTGCTGAACGCCACCGACCCCATCGTCGCGGCCATGGCCAGCCAATGCCGCAGCGGCCTGGTGACCTACTTCGCCCTCGATCGGCACAACCCGGTCATGGCCACCCACCTGGCCCAGGGCAAACGCGCGGTCTATGTGGAGGACGACCATCTTGTCGCTGCCGAAGGCAAGGTCCAGCACCGGCT
>CAUPQO010000018.1:0-29929 GCA_963513295.1 uncultured Hylemonella sp. | reverse complement strand
CATACTTGCGCACCCCATCCAAAGGAAACGCCATGTCCGTCCTTGCCGCCATCGTCATCGTCCTAGTCGCCCTGCTGCACATCTGGTTCCTCGTGCTGGAGATGTTCCTCTGGGACAAGCCGGCCGGCCTGAAGGCTTTCGGCCAGACGCTGGAGAAGGCCCAGGCCTCCAAGGTGCTGGCCGCCAACCAGGGCCTGTACAACGGCTTCCTCGCCGCGGGCCTGCTCTGGGGCCTGAGCCTGGGCGCGGCGGGCACGCACATCCAGGTCTTCTTCCTGCTCTGTGTGTTGATCGCCGGCCTGTACGGCGCGGCCACCGCCAGCCGCAAGATCCTCTTCGTGCAGGCCCTGCCGGCAGCCGTGGGCCTGCTGCTGCTCGCGCTCGCCTGAGCAGGCCCCGGCGCACGGGCGTGGGGCACACAAGGGCTCGCCGTCGTTACCCCAACTTACAGACGGCAACAGCGGCTTCATCAAGAATGATCGTACCGCCCCCACGCCCCGTCCCATGAGCAAGCCCAGCAAGAAAGCCGCTCCGGCGCCCGTCCCCGCGCAGCCGGGTTCGCTCAAGCTCGCCTTCCTGGGCTGGTACGGGGTGGTCGGCACGGCCCTGGGTTATGTGCTGCCCTTCAAGCCACCGTTTGCCGAGGGCTACGCCAAGGAATACTGGCGCCACGCCCTGGGCAGCCTGCTGCTGGTGCTGGCGCTGCTCGGCGCCATCGTCGGCCTGACGCTCTACCTGCTCGACGCCAACGACTTCAAGGCGCAGATCGTCGACTACGTCAAGACGCACAAGCAGCGCGATCTGGTGCTGGACGGCGACATCCACGTCACCTGGTTCCCCCAGCTGGGCCTGGAGACCGGCAAGCTCAGCCTGAGCCAGCGCAACAGCAGCCGCAAGTTCGCCTCGGTGGAAAACGCGCGGCTCTATGTCGCCTGGTGGCCGCTGCTGCGCAAACAGGTGCAGGTGGAACGTGTCGTGCTCGACGGCGTGCACGCCAACCTGCTGCGCCACCCCGACGGCAGCAGCAATTTCGACGACCTGCTGGTGCCGGCCGACTGGATGGGCGAGCTGCAGTTCGCGGTGGAAAAAGTGCGTGTGCTCGACTCCTCGTTCAACCTCCAGGACGAGGCTTCGGGCCAGGCTTTTTTCGTGCACGGGCTCAACCTGGAAACCGGCCGGCTGGCCGACGCCACGGCCGGCCAGGTACAGGCCAGCCTGCGCCTGCAGTCGGTGCAGCCGCAACTGGACCTGCAGCTGCGCCTGAACGCGCAGCTGCTCTACGACCACGCCACCCACCGCTACGAGCTGTCCCAGATGGAAGGCCAGGCGCAGGGCGATGCCATTGGCTTCAACGAGCTGCTGCTGGACTGGCGCGGCCGGCTCACGGCCTGGCCGGGCCAGCACAAGCTGCTGCTGGAACCCTTCAGTGCCACGGCGCGCGGCCGCCTGGCGCAAGACCAGCTCGAAGGCAAGCTGGCCGCCGCGCGGGTGCAGCTGACGCGCGAGCTCTGGCAGGCCAGCACGCTGGCGCTGGAAGGCCGCGTCACACGCGAACAGTCCATCCTGGCCGCCACGCTGCAGGCACCCGCCATCGAAGCCGGCGCCAAGACCTGGAAGGGCGTCGACGTGCAGGCCACCCTCGAACTCAAGCACGCCGGCGGCACGCTGCAGGGGCGCGGCAACAGCCCCCTGCTCTACGACAGCGAGAAACGTTTGTTGCAGCTGGAGGCCCTCAACACCAGCTGGAGCGCCAGCCACCCCCTGCTGGCCGCGCGCCTGCAGGCCACGGCCAGCGGCAAGCTGTCGGCCGCGCTGGCCACGCAGGAGGTGACGCTGGACGTGAAGGCCGGTGTGGACGACAGCCAGCTCAGCGGCCGCGTGCAGCTGCAGGACTTCAAGGCCCCGGCCTGGACCTTCGACCTCGCAGCCAGCGCGCTGGACCTGGACCGTTACCTGGTGAGCGACTGGACACGCCGCCTGCAGGAGAGCACGCAGGCGAAAGATTTCGACGCACTCAACACACTGAACCTGCGCGGCAAGCTGCGCAGCGACTCACTGCGCGTGGCGCGCCTGCAGACCGGCGCCTTTGCCGCCGAACTGCGCGCCGCCTCGGGCACGCTCAGCGTGGAGCCGCTCACGGCACAACTTTATGGCGGCAGCCTGTCAGGCGGCCTGAGCCTGAGCGCCGGCGAGGCACCGAAACTGGCCGTGCGCCAGAAACTCACGGGCGTGCAGCTCGACGCCCTGCTGGCCGACCTGACGGGCAGCGAGGCCCGGCTCAGCGGCAAGGGCAACCTGCTGTTCGACCTGAACGCACAGGGTGCCAGCCTGTCGGCGCTGCGCCAGTCGCTCACGGGCACGGCCAGCCTGGCGCTCACCCGCGGCACCCTGGCCGGTGTGCAACTGGGCGAAGCCCTGCTGGCCGGCAAGGAGCAGCTGGGCCTCAGCGGCGCCGAGCGCCGCGACAGCGTGCGCCTGACGGAAAACACGGCCTACAACGAACTCAAGGCCAGCCTGAGCGTGGAACAGGGCAAGGCCCGCAGCGAAGACCTGCTGCTGAAGTCACCCCTCTTCACCAGCAAGGGCGAAGTCGACCTGGCCCTGGACACCCTGCAGATCGACGCTTGGTTGGACACCACCGTGGCGCCCGGCCTCAAGCGGGCCAGCGCCGGTGAACTGGCCGAGCTCTCGGGCATCAACATCCCCATGCGCATCAACGGCCAGGGCAGCGCGGCCACCCTCAGCTACAGCCTGGGCGAGGCCAGCGGCGGCAATCTGCCCCGGCTGGCGCGGACCAACCAAGCGCGAGTGACCGCGGCCGCCGCGCCGATTCCGGCAGCGCCCGTCAGTACGACGACCACCGCCAGCACGGCCGGCGCCGGCAAGCCCGCCGGCAAATAAAGGTCGCAGTGCGGCCAGGGGCGGCGGCGGAAGTCCACTTGCGCCTGACCTTGGCGCCCGGGACAATGGGCCATGCAAAGCAAGACCTTCACCATCGGCCGCTTCCGCCGCGCGGACTACGACGAAAAAACCCAGCAACTGGACCTGCACTGGGACAGCAAGGCCGTGCAGGCCTACAAGCAGGTGCCGCAGGAAGTGTTTCGCCGCTTGTGCAGCGCACCGAACCCGACGACCTATTGGGAGGACCGGATTGCGGAGGAGTACCCGAAGGCGGTACCCGTCGGCAAGGGTGCTGGGTCCGACGATGCGGCGCAGAAGACCCGCGACCTGTTAGGGAAGAGCGCCTGAGGCCATGTCCCGCAGCACCCGGCTCAACCCGACGGGACCTTGCTGGTACCGCCGCGGTATCGTTGGATCACCGAAGCGAGGGCAAGAATGCCCTGCCGGATCTCATCAGGCGACAGGCTGGCGTATCCAAGAATCCATCCCGCCGGCCGCGGATACAAATGGCGCTGCGGATCGGCGAACAGCGGCGAAACCGGGTACACGCCGATACCCCGGCTGCGTGCCTGTGCCGCGAGCGCCTGCTCGTCACGGGGTTGGAGGTCTGGCAGCCAGAGCGCCACATGCAAGCCGGCCGCGCTGCCACTGACCTGTGCGCCAGGCGGCAGATGCCGGGCGACGCCTTCCAGCAATGCGGCGCGTCGACGTTCGTGCTCGCGCCGCATGCGACGCACATGGCGCTCGTACAGGCCGCTTTCGATCAATGAGGCCAGCACCCTCTGCTCCAGCAGCGGGGCATGGCGGTCGGACAGGCGTTTGGCCTGCCGAAAGGCGTGGACGAGGCGATGCGGCAGGACCAGGTAGCCGAGCCGGATCTGGGGCGAGAGCGCCTTGGAGAACGTGCCGACGTAGATGACCCGGCCTTCCTCGTCGATGGACTGGAGGGCATCGATGGGTCTCTGCCCGTAACGGAACTCGCCGTCATAGTCATCCTCGACGATCCATGCGTCATGGCGCCGGGCCCAGCGCAGCAGTTCCAGGCGGCGGCCGATGGGCAGGACTCCGCCCAGGGGGAACTGATGCGAGGGCGTCACATACGCCAGGCGCATCCGCTCATCCTCCGGCAGGCGACTCGTGTCCATGCCGTGCACATCGACGGGAATGGCCACCAGGCGCGCGCCGGTGGCTTCGAAGCAGCGCCTGGCTATGAGATAGCCCGGGTCTTCGAAGACGAAGGCATCGCTTTCGTTCAGCAGCAGCCGTGCGCAAAGGTCGATGGCCTGCTGCGAGCCGTGCACGATGACGATCTGCTCGGCATCGCAGCGCAGGCCCCGCGCGCGCCGCAGGTAGCCCTGGAGCGCCTGCCGCAGCCCGGGGTCTCCCTCGGGCGGGATGTAGTACTGGTTCGCCTGCCTGTGCAGGAGTGCGTCGAGGTAGGCCCGGCGCCACGCGGTGGCGGGAAAGTCGCAGGATGCCACCGAGCCGTAGAGGAAGTCGAAGCGAGGCGGCTCGCCTTGTGGAAATGCAGGCAGATCGACTTGCGCCACGCGGCGACCGAACTCCGACAGCGGTGGCGGCCCCGGCGCACGGCCCTCGGGTCGCTCGCGGCCGGCGTCCGTCGGCACGGCAGGCACGCTGGCGACCCGCGCCACACGTCCTGGTGCCGTCTCGAGAAAACCCTCCGCGACCAGCTGCTCGTAGGCCTGCGTGACGGTGGTGCGTGAGACGGCCAGTTCAGCAGCCAGCGCGCGCGTCGACGGAACCTTGGCCCCGAGCGGCAGCGACCCCTCCTCGATCTGGGCGCGCAACAGCTCGTAGATCCTGCGGCCAGCACCACTGGCACCCTGGCGCCTGTGCCCGACGACTTTTGAGTGGACCATATGAATTTTCAAAAACTGGCTCTTTTCATTGTGCCTGTTTCAGGCCATCATTTCAGCATCCTCCACCCGACACTGCACCGACACGATGTATAACCCCGCCCACTTTGCCGAGCCCCGCCCCGAGGAACTGCACCGCATCGTCCGCGAACACCCGCTGGGCATGCTGGTGACCCACGGTACGGACGGCCTCGATGCCGACCACATCCCATTCATGCTGGTTCCCGACGAAGGCGCGCACGGCGTGCTGCGCGCCCATGTGGCCCGCGCCAACCCCCTGTGGCAACGCTGCCCCACAGGCGCCCCGGCCATGGTGGTCTTTCGCGGTGCCGAGGCCTATGTGTCGCCGAACTGGTACCCGAGCAAGCACGAGGCCCACCGGCAGGTGCCCACCTGGAACTACCAGGTGGTGCATGTGCACGGCACGATCACCGTGCAGGACGACGAGAAGTCGGTGCGCGGCATCGTGGCGCGCCTGACGCAGCGGCACGAGGCCAGCGAGCCCACGCCCTGGCGCATGGGCGACTCCGCCCCCGAGTACATCGACAGCATGCTGCGCAACATCGTGGGCATCGAGATTGCCATCGACACGATGGTGGGCAAGTCCAAGCTCAGCCAGAACCGCGAGCCGCGCGACCGCCTGAGCGCGGCCGACACCCTGGATTCGCGCGGCCAGGTGGAGCTGGCCGCGGCCATGCGGCAGATTCCCTGAACCCGACGATCACCGCCCGCCACCATGCAGAGCAAGACCTTCACCATCGGCCGCTTCCGCCGCGCGGACTACGACGAAAAAACCCAGCAACTGGACCTGCACTGGGACAGCAAGACCGTGCTGGCCTACCAGCAGGTGCCGCAGGAAGTGTTTCGCCGCTTGTGCAGCGCGCCGAACCCGACGACGTATTGGGAGGACCGGATAGCGGAGGAGTATCCGAAGGGGATACCGATGGGCAAGGCTTCAGGCTCCGACGATGCGGCGCAGAAGTTTCAAGACCTGTTTGGCGGCGGAGAGTGACCCCTGCTGATGGCGGTGGTGGGAGTAGTCAACCGCCGCCCGCGCACTCGAGTTCGAACAGCGGCACCTCGGCCTGGTGGCTCAGCCAGACGCCGCCGCCTAGCTCGGTGAACCCTGGCGACAGGCCGCGCCGGTACAGCTGGCCGGGGTGACGGAACAGGCGCGGGTCGGTCAGGGCCTCGTCGATGGTGTCACGCTCGTAGTCCTCGCGTGTCACGGCTTCCACATACAGCGCGCCCCGGCTCAGCGTGCCCAGGTTGTGCAGCGCCCGTTTCAGGTCGGCCTCGCTCAAGTAGGGCAGCACGCCCTGGCAGATCACCAGATCAAAGGGCTCGGCGCTGCGGTAGTCCACCACTGACCCACGCTCCCAACCGTAGCGCGCACAGAGGTAGTCACTGATTTCCACGCCGTGGTAGGCGACGCCGGGGAAGTGCAGCGCCAGCGCCTCCCGCCACAGGCCGATGCCGCAGCCCACGTCCAGCACCCGCCGCACCGGCACGCGCAGGTACTTGAGGTAGCTGCACACGAAGGCGCCCAGCCGCGCCATATGCGCGGGGTCGACCCCACTGGTCTTCTTGTCGAAGTAGTAGCGCTGGTAGTAGGCTTCGTCGAACCACTGGTCACTGGCAGATTGCACGGTTGTTCCTTATTGCCGGGGAGCTCCGATGCGGGGAGCCGATGTGGAGTATGGCGCTGGGCGGTCTGCAGGCTCGCGGGCCATGTGCGCACCGTTCGTACCTTTACGGGGGGCGCGGTTTGTGAAGTGCGCGGCCCTGCGCTATATTGACGCGAATTCTTGAAACAAAACAGGCATGTAGCTTGCTACAAGGGGGCGCCAGGATGCCCGTCCGTTCATGTTATCCCGCACCTTTGCGGTCTAGATCTCGTTAGGTGGCTTGATGTCTACTACCGACTGGCTCACCCTCGCACTCGTCCTAATCACCGCCTTCTACGCGTGGGCGACATTCGAGATCCTTCGCGCGAACAAGGGCGTTGTGCAGGCGATGGAGGCTCAAACAGAAGCGCAGTTGCGACCCTATGTTGTCGCAATCGCCACGGTTCGCACGGGCACTACTCTCATGCTGCTCGAAATTCAGAACACTGGAAGATCACCTGCGCTCGACCTTCGACTCCAGATGGACAAGGACTTCTTCTTTAACGGCGAGAGTGGCCGAGACAACATTGCCAAGCTGCCGGTGTTCACGCAGCCAATCGAATCGTTGTCTCCGGGAGCTCGAATCCCATTCATTCTTGGTGTTGGACACACGATCTTCGCTACAGGAATTAGCGAATCAGTGTGTCCGAAGCTATTCACCATAACCGCCGAATATTCATTCGGGGGCAAGCGATACAACGAACGGAACACAATTGACCTCCGTCCTCTGCTTCACAGCAGCGCCGAGCATGATCCAATTGCAGAAGAAGTGAAAAAACTTCGGGAGAGTCTGGAGAAAGTCCTTCGCAAATGAACACCCCACCTAACTCCAACATTGAACTGTCGAACTAAGACCGAACCAACTGAGCCGGTGCCCGCGCAACCATCTCGGCTGCTAGTGCCTCGATAGCCTCCCCCACCTCGGCCTCGACCTTGAGCGCCAACACCGGATCCGCCCTAGTGCGACCGAGGTTCACAGCCGCCACCGGCTTGCCCGCCGCCACCGCCTCCTCCACGAAGCGGTAACCCGAATACACCATCAACGACGAGCCCGCCACGAGCACGGCGTCGGCCTGTACCAATGCCTCCCGAACCGCAGCCACACGATCCCGCGGCACGCTATCCCCAAAGAACACCACATCAGGCTTGAGCAAACCACCACAATCCGGGCAATCGGGCACGTTGAAGACCGCGAAGTCCAGGCCGTCCAGATCCGCATCGCCATCGGGCAAGCTGCGCGCGTCGAGTCCCAGCCAGTCCGGGTTACGCGCCATCAGTTTCTCCTGCAAGTCACGACGCGATGAACGCGTACCGCAACCCAGGCAACAGACGGTGTCGATGCGGCCATGCAGGTCCACCACGGCCTGACTGCCCGCCGCCTGGTGCAGGCCGTCCACGTTCTGTGTCACCAGAAGATTGATGCGACCCGCGCGCTCCAGCTGCGCCAGCGCGTGGTGTGCGGCCGTGGGTTGGGCATGGGCCATGGTGCGCCAGCCCAGCATGCTGCGGGCCCAGTAACGCTGGCGCGCCAGCGCGCTGTCCACGAAGAGCTGGTAACGCATGGGCTCCTGGCGTTTCCAGGCGCCGTTTTCGTCGCGGTAGTCGGGGATGCCGGCGGCGGTGCTGCAGCCGGCGCCGGTGATGACCAGCAGGCGTGGGTGCTTCGCAACGAAGTCGATCAAAGGCAACAGGCCGTCCATGCGGAGATTGTGCTGGCTTTGCGTAACAAGCGTGAACCGAGGGACATGCCGAAATAACAAAGGCGCCCTAAGTCGCCGTCCGTACTCTATGGTCCATTTACGATTAATCCGAAGACTTGAAATTGAGACTCCTGGCATTCAGAATCGGCTATGTTTAGCAACTTGGTTGCTCCAGGCCCTTGAACACCAGGTCGGTCGCGGCCTTGTAGGCCATCGACGTCTCGAAGTTGCCGGCCATCTTCTTGTAGAAGGGGTCGCCGGCGTTCTGCTGGTCCACCACGGCGGCCATGCGCTCGAAGGCGGCGTGCACCTGGGCTTCCGTCACGATGCCGTGCAGCAGCCAGTTGGCGATGTGCTGGCTGCTGATGCGCAGCGTGGCACGGTCTTCCATGAGGCCGACGTTGTGGATGTCGGGCACCTTGGAGCAGCCCACGCCCTGGTCGATCCAGCGCACCACGTAGCCCAGAATGCCCTGGCAATTGTTCTCGATCTCTTCCTTGATCTCCTCGGCGCTCCAGTTGGGCTTGGCAGCGACGGGGATGGTCAGCAGGCCGGTGAGCAGCTTGTCTTCCAGCGCCTTGAAGTTCTTCGCGGTGGCCTGCTGCTCCAGCTCGTCCTGGATGTCGGCCACATTGACCTGGTGGTAGTGCAGGGCGTGCAGCGTAGCGGCGGTGGGCGAGGGCACCCAGGCGGTGTTGGCGCCGGCCTGGGGGTGCACGATCTTCTGCTTGAGCATGGCGGCCATCAGGTCGGGCATGGCCCACATGCCCTTGCCGATCTGGGCGCGGCCCTTGAGGCCGCAGGCCAGGCCTTCGAGCACATTGCTCTGCTCGTAGGCGGCGATCCACTCGGTGCCTTTCATGGCGGCCTTGCGGATCATGGGGCCGGCGTACATGGCGGTGTGCATCTCGTCGCCGGTGCGGTCCAGGAAGCCGGTGTTGATGAAGGCCACGCGGCTCTTGGCGGCGGCGATGCAGGCCTTGAGGTTCACGCTGGTGCGGCGCTCTTCGTCCATGATGCCCAGCTTGACCGTGTTCTCGGCCAGGCCCAGCAGCTGCTCGACGCGGGCGAACAGCTCGGAGGCGAAGCCCACTTCGGCCGGGCCGTGCATCTTGGGCTTGACGATGTAGATGGAGCCGGTGCGCGAGTTGCGCACGCCGTTTTGCGTCAGGCCCTTGAGGTCGTGCAGGGCGATGGTGGTGGTGATGACGGCGTCCATGATGCCTTCATGGATCTCGCTGCCGTCGCCGTAGAGGATGGCCGGGTTGGTCATCAGGTGGCCGACGTTGCGCACGAACAGCAGCGAGCGGCCGTGCAGCCGGATCTCTTCGCCGTTGGCGCCCTTGTAGATGCGGTCGGCGTTGAGGCGGCGCACGAAGGTCTTGCCGCCCTTGCTAACCTCTTCGGTCAGCGTGCCCTTGAGGATGCCCAGCCAGTTGTCATAGGCCAGCACCTTGTCGTCGGCGTCGACCACGGCCACCGAGTCTTCCAGGTCCAGGATGGTGGAGAGCGCGGCTTCGACCAGCAGGTCGCTGACGCCGGCGGCATCGCTGCGGCCGATGGGAGTGCTGCGGTCGAACTGGATCTCGATGTGGATGCCGTTGTTGCGCAGCAGCACGGCCGAGGGCGCCACCGCGCTGCCCTGGTAGCCGACGAATTTGTGCGCGTCGGCCAGGCAGAACTTGCTGCCGTCCTTCAGCGCGACCTTCAGCTTTCCGCCTTCCACCGTGTAGGCGGTGGCGTCGACGTGCGAGCCCTTCTTCAGCGGGGCCACGCGATCCAGTACGTGGCGCGCGTATTCGATGACCCTGGTGCCACGCACCGGGTTGTAGCTCTTGCCGTCCGGGCCGGCCTTGGTGGCGCCGCCGTCTTCGGGCAGGGCATCGGTGCCGTAGAGCGCGTCGTACAGCGAACCCCAGCGGGCGTTGGCGGCGTTGAGCGCATAACGTGCATTCAGGATGGGCACCACCAGCTGCGGGCCGGCCTGCACGGCGAGTTCGGCGTCCACGTTGGTCGTGTCGCTGTGCACTTCGGCCGGCACGGGCACCAGGTAACCGGTCTGCTCCAGGAAGGCGCGGTAGGCCTTCATGTCCTGGATGGGGCCGGGGTGGGCCTTGTGCCAGGCGTCCATCTCCAGCTGCAGGCGGTCGCGCTCGGCCAGCAGGGCGGCATTCTTGGGGCCCAGTTCGTGGGCGATGGCGTCGAAGCCCTTCCAGAAAACGGCGCTGCTGATGCCGGTGCCGGGCAGCACCTTGTCTTCGATGAAGCGGTACAGCTGGGTGGCGACTTGCAGCCGGTGGGTGGGGGTGCGTTGTGTCATGGTCTTGACTCCTGGAACATAAAAATCGTGTGCGGGCGGGGCGTCATTCGGCAGGAAAGAAGCCGAGCACGTCGTTGAGCGTGCTGCCGGTGCGGCTGGGCTGCGTGCCCAGTTCCTCGAAAGGCAGCGCATAGCGGTTGACCCACAGGGTCCGGTAGCCGTACCAGGTGGCGGCCAGTGCGTCCCAGCTGTTGCTGCTGACGAAGACGATCTGCGCGGCGCGCAGGCCGGTCGCCTGCTCGCCCAGGGCATACGCCTCGGGGTGGGTCTTGTACTTGCGCACGGCGTCCACGCTGATCACGTGGTCCAGCAGGCCTTCGAGGCCCGCGCTGCGCACGGCGATGCCCAGCATCTCGGGGTCGCCGTTGGAAAGGATGCCGGTGGTGATGCCGCGCGCCTTCAGGGCCTGCAGCACGTCGCGGTTCTCGGGGAAGGCGCTCAGGTGGCGGTACTGGTTCATCAGCTGCAGCTCGGCCTCGGGGGTGAGGGTGAGCTTGAGGCGCTTGCAGGCGTAGCGCAGGCCGGCCTGCGTGAGCTGCCAGAAAGGCTGGTAATGCGCGCCGGGGTTGCTGGTGGTGACCAGGCGCGTGTCTTCGATCTGCTTCTCGCGCCAGAGCTGGCCCAGGGCCTGGCCCTGGCCGGGGAAGAGCTGCTCCGCCACCAGGCCGACGCTGTAGACGTCGAACAGGGTGCCATAGGCATCGAAGAGCACGGCTTTCGGCTGCGATATGGCTGGGGCGCGGGGTTTTTCCATGCCCCCACTTTATTTGATACTTTCGAAACCATTAATACAGAAAATATGCATAAATTGCGAACAAAAAGTATCGAATCGACTTTGACGTGCTGGCAGGCATAATTTGGGCAGTTTCCGGCTAGCGGAGCGATTCGCCGGCTTTTCTGCAGCATCTGCTGCTTACTGTCTGCCATTCATGTCCATCCCCTTCGACCTGGTCGACCTGCGCCTGATGGTGCGCATTGCCGAAGCCGACAGCCTGACCAAGGGCGCCGAGGCGGCCCATATGTCGGCCCCGGCCGCCAGCACCCGCATCAAGGCCATCGAGGAAAGCCTGGGCGTCAAGCTGCTGCACCGCAGTTCCCAGGGCGTGACGCTGACACCGCCGGGCCAGGCCTTTGTGCACCACGCGCGCCTGGTGCTGGGCCAGCTGGAACACCTGCGCACCGACCTGCAGGAGTACGCGCGCGGCATCCGCGGCCACCTGCGGGTGCACGCCAATACCACGGCCCTGGGCGAATTCCTGCCGCCGGTGCTGCGCTCTTACCTGCTGGCCCACCCCGACGTGAACGTGGACCTGCAGGAGCGCCTGAGCCACGACATCGTGCGTGCGGTGTCCGAGGGCCAGACCGACATCGGCATCGTGGCCGGCCTGGTGCGCACCGAGAACCTGCAGGTGCTGCCCTACCGGCGTGACCGCCTGGTGCT
The DNA here is from genome assembly GCA_963513295.1 of uncultured Hylemonella sp. Classification (GTDB taxonomy): domain Bacteria; phylum Pseudomonadota; class Gammaproteobacteria; order Burkholderiales; family Burkholderiaceae_C; genus Hylemonella. The sequence goes on along the minus strand of CAUPQO010000018.1, from coordinate 18,020 downwards.
GGTGGTGCCGACCGGCCACAAGCTCGCCGGCGCACCCGCCGTGAGCTTTGCCGACACGCTGGACTTCGACCACATCGGCCTGGCCGAGAGCAGCGCCATCCGCGCCTTCTTGCAGCAGATCTGCGAAGGCCTGGGCCGGCCCATGCAGCAGCGCATCCAGGTCAGCAACTTCGAGGCCGCCTGCCGTATGGTGGAGGCGGCGGTGGGCGTGGCCATCCTGCCGGGCTCGGCCGCGCACCGCCACGCCCAGACCATGGCGATTGCCATCGTGCCCCTGGCCGACCCCTGGGCCGAACGCGCGATGCAGATCGTGGTGCGCAGCCTGGACGCGCTGCCCGCGTATGCACGCGAACTGGTGGATTTGCTGGTGGAGGATGCGAGGCAGGCATAGGCCCGACCGCCGACACGCGGTCGAACGCCTCGTTACGGTTGATACCGGATCCGCATTGCCGGCGAGGTGCGGTGTCCTGAGAATAGGCGCTTCGTCCAGCGGCAAAAGCTGTCTTTGCCCTGGCGCGATTCCCCATCTCCTGCACCACACATCATGCTGCTCCGCTTCAAGATCTCGCTACTGGCCGTCTTCGTTCTGTCCACGCTGCTGGGCATGGCCGCGCCGAACCTCACGGCCTTGCTGGTCGGCATCGCCGCCCTGGGCCTGGGGCTGGCGATCTCCATCATCCACTTCATGATGACCGAGCACCGGGCCGAGCGCGAACTCCACTCCTCCTTCTGAGGGCCGCCTCAACCCCCGACCGGTGTGTAGGCCTTGCGATTGGCCGCCAGCCATTCGCGTGATGCCAGGGCCTCATGCTGCGCCGGGTGGAAATCCGCACGCAGGTAATCACGCCAGGGCCCGAAGGTGCAGCGCACCAGGCCCTGTTGGCCGAAGAGAAAACTTGCTGCGCTGGTCCAGGTGCGCCAGCGCCAGAGCGTTTTATCGCGCCGCAGATTGAGCACGGTCTGGCGCAGCAGATCGCCGATGAAGAACACCGTCGTGCGGCGGAACCACTTGCGGCGCCAGGCTTCGTTCCCGCCCAGGGCCTGGTAGAGGGCGAAGGCCGTGCAACGGTGCTCGGCCTCCTCGGCGCTGTGCCACAGCCACAGGGTGGCCAGGCGGCGGTCAACGCTGCCGAGCACCTCGGGGTGCTTGAGCAGCCAGTCGGCAAAGATGGCGGTGAAGTGTTCGTTGGCGGCGGTGATGGCCAGGGGATGGCGCGGATCCAGGTCTTGCAGCAGCTTGAGGCGCAACTGCGCGCGCGGGCCCCAGCGGTTCTCCAGGCCCTGCTTTTCCAATTGCTGGTTGTACAGCTCGTGCAGCCGCCGGTGCGTGGCTTCCTGCCCCACGAAGCCCTGCACCTCCGCCTTGAACTGCGCCTGCAGATCGCCAGGCAAGGCCTGGTAGCCCTGGCGCACGGCATCGATGAAGAACTGCTCCCCCACGGGGAAGCTCATGGACAGGGCGTTGAAGAAGGCGGTACGCAAGGGGTCGCCGTCACACCAGTGGCGCGCCATGGGGGCGTCCATGTCGACGAGCAGGCGGCGGACAACAAGATCGGTCATGGTCTGAGGGGCTGATGGACAGGGCGTCTGCGTACGATGCTACTCCAACGACGCCCTCATCTCACACGCCCTTCTGCTTGAGCGCCACGTCCACCCAGGCAGTGGAGAGGGTGCCGCGCTCGATCTCGTCCATCATCCTCGCCTCGGCGACGGCCTTCTCGTGCGCCTTGCGGCTGATCTCCAGCGCATCGGCCGGTGCGATGGCCACCAGGCCGTCGGAATCGCCCACGATGATGTCACCCGGGTGGACCACCATGCCGCCCACCGTGACCGGCACGTTGGTGGCGCCGGGCCCGTCCTTGTAGGGGCCGCGCAGGTTGACGCCGCGCGCCCAGCAGGGAAAACGATGTTCCTCGAAGGCGTTGACATCGCGCACGGCAGCGTCCATCACGAAGGCCAGCGCGCCCTTGCTGCGTGCGTACTTCATCATGATCTCGCCGACCAGGGCGCGGCTCACATCGCCTTCGCCGTCGACCACCAGCACATCACCGGGTAACAGCATGTCCAGCGCTTTCCAGATCAGCAGGTTGTCACCGGCGCGAACCTGGACGGTCACGGCATTGCCGCACACGCTGACCGGCGAGCGGTTCACCGGATGCAGGCCGACCGTGCCGACCATCCGACCCGTGACATCGCTGACGACCGAGGCCGACAGCTTGCTGAGCGCCTCGATGCCGGCGACGTAGGGAGCCACCCTGGGCTTGACGATGATGCCGTGACTCATGTTTTTTCCCACCCACCTGTCCGGACTCTATGAAAAAACGCCGGGCGAACCCGGCGTTTTGCATGGCGTGAGGTGCCGCTCAGTCGGCGAACTGGCCGGCCGCACGGATGGCCGTGCCCCACTTCTGCACTTCGGCGGTCAGCCAGGCACGCTGGCCCTCGCTGGTCTGGCGGCCGGCCGGCGGGATTTCGCCGCCCAGCTGGGCCATGCGGTCCACGAAGGCCGGGTCCTTGAGGGCGATACGCATGGCGTCGCCGAACTTCTGCACCACGGCAGCGGGTGTGCCCTTGGGCGCGTAGACACCGTGCCAGACGATGACCTCGAAGTCCTTCAGGCCGCCTTCGTGCATGGTGGGCGCATCGGGCAGGGCCTTGATGCGCTGCTTGCTGGTCACGCCGTAGAGCTTGACAGTGCCGGCCTTGATGTGCGGCACGGTGTTGGTGGTCTGGTCACACAGCAGGTCGACCTGGCCGCCCAGCAGCGCATTGAGTGCCGGGCCGGTGCCCTGGAAAGGCACGGTGGTCAGCGTCACGCCCAGGGCCTGCTGGAACAGGGTGCCGCACAGGTGCGAGACGGCGCCCAGGCCGGCATTGGCCAGGTTGATCGAAGCGGCGTTGGCCTTGACATAAGCCATCAGCTCGGCCAGGTTCTTGGCCGCCATGTCCTTGCGCGCCAGCATGGTCATGGGCACGTCCACCACATTGCCCACGTGCTCGAAATCGCTCACGGGGTTGTAGGCCAGCTTGCGGTACAGGGCCGGGGCGGTGGCCATGCCGTTGTGGTGGATCAGGAAGGTGTAACCGTCCGCCGGGGCCTTCATCACGTAGCCGCCGGCAATGGTGCCACCGGCACCCGCCTTGTTTTCCACCAGCACGGTCTGGCCGAGCGACTTGGTCATGGTGGCAGCCAGGGTGCGGGCCACGATGTCGGTGGGGCCGCCGGCAGCGAAGGGGACGACCAGGGCGATCGGCTTGGCCGGATAGGCCTGGGCCAGGGCGGCGGTGCTGCCCAGGGCCAGGGTGGAGGCCACGGCGGCGGCGGTGAAGATTCTGCGGTTCAGGTTCATGGGTCGTCCTTGTTGCTTGGATGAGTGAAAAAATCCCTATTTCTTCTTGTGTCCCTATGGTGATTCAGATGCCATGGGGCGGCAAGCCGGGTCATCCCTAGTACTGCGACCCGGAAGTATCGAAACATGAAAGCGCGCCTTCGCACGCATGGCGGCGTTGCAAATCCTCGCCATAGCTACGTCTATGACTGCGGTTTGCGCCTTGCCCTGCGCACGAATTCATCACTTTCATTCTGTTCCTCTACTTCCCGGTCGCAGTACCAGGATGTGGATATCCCATACAAGTCCTCAGGGCAACAAACGCCCCACTTTAGGGACGGCCGCGATAGCCCACAGGCCGGCCATGGCTGTTCGCATCTCGGCCTCGGAGGCTCCCCCGTGGTACAGGGCCAGACGCAGGGCCTTGTCCTCCAGTTCGGGGCGGCTCAGGGTGTTGCCCGGGTCGCCCTTGGGCTCATCCACGCGGCCGTGCAACACGCGGCCGTCCGCGGTCTCCACGCGCACCTTGCCGATCCAGCGCGCGGGGTAGGCGCCGTCCACCTCGGGGTCGAGTTCCATGACGACCTTGTCATGGAAGGCCGTCACCTCACCGGCCTTGAAACTGGCGTCGAACTCGGAGAGGCCGGCGCGGCCCAGCACGGCCACCAGGCCCAGCACCGTGCCCATGCTGAACTTGCTCTGGTGCACGGTCTGCGGGTCGGTCACCGGGCCCAGCACATCGATGGCGCCCTGGTGCACCAGCGCCGTGACGCGTTTCACGTCAGCAGCCTTGAGCTGGTGTTCGCGCAAGACCTGCTGCAAGGCATCGGCCGCCGGGTGCGTGTGGCGGCAGGAAGCGTGGAACTTGAAGGAGGTCTCGGCCGTGGCCCAGCGCGCGCCCAGGCCGTCGGTGAGTTTGCTCACATCGGCGTCGCTCGACATGCCGGCGGCCAGGCCCTGCGGGCCTTCGAGGATACGACGCGCGCCGGTAAAACCTTGCTGGGCCAGGTAGGCAGCAGTCAGGCCGGCGCCAGCGGCATGCGCGGTGTGCAGCTGCTTGGAGTCCGCCGCGTCGCGCAAAAACTCCCACAGGCCGGCCGACTGGGTGCCGGCCGAGCCGAAGGCGTGCAGCATCTGCTCGGGGCTCAGCTTCAGCAGATGGCCCACCGCGGCGGCAGCGGCCAGCGTGCCGGCCGTGCCCGTGGTGTGGAAGACCTTGTAGTGCGAACGGCCGAGAAATTCGCCGACGCGGATGCCCACCTCGTAGCCGGCCACGCAGGCCGTGAGCAGCTCTTTGCCACTGCGGCCCAGGGCCTGCGCCACCGCCAGCGCCGGCGGGAAGACGACCGTGGCCGGATGGAAGACCGAACCGTTGTGCACATCGTCCTGCTCGGCCACGTGCGAGGCTGCGGCATTGGCCATGGCGGCCAGCAGCGGGCTGCTGCTGCGACGGTGGATCAGGATCTCGCTGGGGCCGTCCACCGGGCCCATGCTCTCGACGAAGCTGGCCAGGATCTCGACGGCGCGCGCGTCCTTGCCGGCGAGGCAGGAGCCGAACCAGTCGAGCAGCAGGTCTTCGGTGCGGCGAATGACCGGCGTGGGGATGGCGTCGAACTTCAGGTTCGCGGCGAATTCGGCCAGGGCTTGCGTAGAGGGTGGGGCGCTCATGATCAGATCGCCTTGTCGTTCTTGAGTTGTTCGATCTCACCGGCGCTCAGGCCCAGTTCGCGCAGGATGGCCTCGCTGTGCTGGCCCACGGCGGGGATGGGGTCCATGCGCACATGGGCTTCGTCCGGTGCACCGGGTGGCAGCAGCGCGGGCACAGGGCCCACGGGCGAACTCACCTCGGTCCAGCGCGAGCGCGCCCGCAACTGCGGATGCGCCCAGAGGTCGGCCATGGTGTTGACCTGGGCGTTGGCGATGCCGGCGTCTTCCAGTCGGGCTATCACCTGGGCCGCCGTCAATTTTCCGAAGGCGGTCTCGATCAAGGCCTTGACTTCGGCGCGTGCGGCCGAGCGCTTGGCATTGGCGTCGAAACGCGCGTCTTTCGCCAGTACGGGCTGCTGCAGGACCTGCTCGCAGAACACCGCCCACTCGCGCTCGTTCTGCAGGCCCAGCATCACGCTCTTGCCGTCACCCGCGGCAAAGGGTCCGTAGGGATAGATGGTGGCGTGCGAGGCACCGGCACGTGGCGGCGGCGCGGCGCCGTCATAGGCGTAGTACATGGGGAAGCTCATCCACTCGGCCATGCTCTCCAGCATGGAGACGTCGATGCGCCGGCCCAGGCCGGTCCGGCCGCGCTGGATCAGGGCGGTGAGGATGTTGGTATAGGCGTACATGCCGGCGGCGATGTCGGCAATGGAGCAGCCGGCCTTGGCGGGCTCGTCGGGTGAGCCCGTCACCGAGAGGAAACCGGCCTCGCTCTGGATCAGCAGGTCGTAGGCCTTCTTGTCGCGGTAGGGGCCGCTGTCGCCGTAGCCCGAGATGTCGCAGACGATGAGCTTCGGATATTTCTCGTGCAGGGCCGCGAAGGTCAGGCCCATGCGAGTGGCCGCACCCGGGGCGAGGTTCTGCACCAGCACGTCGGCCTGCGCCAGCAACCGGTCCATGATGTCCGCCGCCTTCCCATGCTTGAGGTCGAGCGCCAGGCTTTCCTTGGAGCGGTTGGTCCAGGTGAAGTGGGAAGACAGGCCCTTGACGCGGCTGTCGTAACCCCGCGCGAAGTCACCCACCTCGGGCCGCTCGACCTTGATGACACGCGCGCCCTGGTCGGCCAGCTGGCGCGAGCAGAAGGGTGCCGCGATGGCATGTTCCAGCGTGACGACCGTAATCCCTTCGAGCGGTTTCATCAGAAAGACCTCGGCAGGCCCAGCAGGTGCTCGGCCACGTAGGAGAAGATCAGGTTGGTCGAGATCGGTGCCACTTGGTACAGGCGGGTCTCGCGGAACTTGCGCTCGATGTCGTATTCGCAGGCAAAGCCGAAGCCGCCGTGCATCTGCAGGCAGACGTTGGCCGCTTCCCAGGAGGCCTTGGCCGCCAGGTACTTGGCCATGTTGGCCTCGGCACCGCAGGGCTGGTGTGCATCGAACAGCTCGCAGGCCTTCCAGCGCATCAGGTTGGCTGCCTCCACCTCGATGTAGCTCTCGGCAATGGGGAACTGCACACCCTGGTTCTGGCCGGTGGGGCGACCGAAGACCACACGGTCTTTCACGTACTTGGTGACGCGGTCGACGAACCAGTAGCCGTCGCCGATGCATTCGGCGGCAATCAGGGTGCGCTCGGCGTTCAGGCCGTCGAGGATGTACTTGAAACCCTGGCCTTCCTGGCCGATCAGGTTCTCGGCCGGGATCTCCAGGTTCTCGAAAAACAGTTCGTTCGTTTCATGGTTCACCATGTTGGGAATCGGGCGCACGGTGAGCCCTGATTTCTCTGCCTGGCGCAGGTCCACCATGAAGATGGACATGCCCTCGCTCTTTTTCTTCACGTCGGCCAGGGCCGTGGTGCGCGCCAGCAGGATCATGAAGTCCGAGTGCTGCACACGCGAGATCCAGACCTTCTGGCCGTTGACCACGTAGCGGTCACCCTTCTTCACCGCCGTGGTCTTGATCTTGGTGGTGTCGGTGCCGGTGCTGGGCTCGGTCACGCCCATGGACTGCAGGCGCCATGCACCCGAGGCGATCTTGGGCAGGTAGAGCTCCTTCTGCTCTTTGGAGCCGTGGCGCAGCAGGGTGCCCATGTTGTACATCTGGCCGTGGCAGGCACCGGCGTTGCCGCCGCTGCGGTTGATCTCTTCCATGATGACCGAGGCCTCGGTCAGGCCCAGGCCCGAGCCGCCGTATTCCTGCGGGATCAGCGCGCCCAGCCAGCCGGCTTTGGTCAGGGCATCGACGAACTCTTCGGGGTAGGCGCGCGCCGCGTCGATCTTGCGGTGGTATTCGTCAGGGAACTGGGCGCAGAGGCCGCGCACGGCATCGCGGATGTCCTGGTAGCTGTCGGTCTTGTTCATGTTCATGTACTTGCTTATTCGATCTCGGCCGTGGCCTGCATGGTGAGCCAGCCCTCGTGGTCCCGGCCCCAGAGCGTGACGGTCTTGCCCTCGGTCTTGCCACAGACCGTGAAGGGATGGATGTCGAAGGTGGGGCGCACGGCCTTGAAGCTGAAGCGTTTCACCTGGGCCTGCGGCAGATTCCGGCGCAGCAGGTCCGTCAACAGCGTGGCGATCAACGGGCCGTGCACGATGAGGCCGGGGTAACCCTCCACGCCCGTCACGTAGCTGCGGTCGTAGTGGATGCGGTGGCCGTTGAAGGTCAGCGCCGAGTAGCGGAACAGCAGCACGGGGTCGGGCACGATCTCGCGGCTGAACTGCTCGTCGCGCGGCGCGGGGGTGGGCGCCGGCTGCGGCGCGCCCGCCGAAGCGGGCGGGGGGGCATCGCGGTAGACGATGTCGTGCTCCTCGCTCAGTGCCAGGCCCTGGGCGTTGCTGAACTCATGGCGCACGCAGACGAAGACCAGGGCGCCGCTGCGGCCCTCCTTCACCGTCACGTCCTTGATCGTTGACACGCGTGTCACGCTTTCGCCCACGCGCAGCGGCTGCAAAAAGTCCAGCCGGCCGCCGGCCCACATGCGCCGCGGCAGCGGCACCGGTGGCAGGAAGCCGCCGCGTTTGGCGTGGCCGTCCTCGCCGATCTCGCTGTGGCGCGTCAGCGGCGTGAAATAGAGCCAGTGCCACAGCGGCGGCAGCACGGTGCCGGGCGCGGGGGCCGGGTCGTCCCGGTCCAGGGTGGCCGAAAGGGCGGCCACCGGGGTGGCGGTCAGATGGTCCTCGCGGGATTCGCTGCGGCCGATCCAGTCGCGCAGGGTGTCCAGCGCCAGGGTGGGGGTGGAAGCGGGGGTGTTCATGGGCGCAGATCATGCGCCTGCCGCCGGCCGGGCGCCATTTGCATTTGCGCAAGGGCCTGTTAGCCGGTCCTTAACGCGAGCCCTGCGAAACCGTGAGCAGGCTCTCAGAGCGGGCTGAACTGGGTCTGCCCGGGCTCGTAGGCCAGCACGCGGTTGCGCCCGGCACTCTTGGCGGCGTAAAGCGCCTTGTCGGCCCGCTCGGTCAGGGTGTCGGCAGTTTCACCGGGCGCCAGCTGGGCCACGCCGACCGAGACCGTGATGCAGAAGCGGCGCCCGCCTTCGCCCGTGAACGTCAGGTCGGCGATGGCCAGGCGCAGGCGCTCGCCGGCCTCCACGGCCTGCGACAGGGGTGTGGCCGGCAAGAGCACGATGAACTCCTCCCCGCCCCAGCGGCCGAAGATGTCGCTGCCGCGCAGCGTTTCCTGGGCCCGCGTTGCCAGGCGCCGCAGCACCTCGTCGCCGACGGCGTGGCCATGCGTGTCGTTGACGCGCTTGAAGAAATCGATGTCCAGCAGCAGGATGGAAAAGTCCTCGGGCAGGCGCTCCCAGGCCTTGACCTGGCGGCGCAGCTCGGCCTCGATGTGGCCGCGGCGGAAGGCGTCCGTCAGGCTGTCACGGATGGCCAGTTCACCGAGCTTGCGGTTGGTGGCCTCCAGCTCCTGGGTGCGACTGCGCAGCAGTTCGTGCATCTGCAGTTCCTGCTGGATGTTCTGGTGCAGCTGGTCCAGCAGCTTGCGCTGGGTCAGGCGCGCGCGCACCCATTCGCGCGTGCGCCGGTGCTCGCCGCGGCTGCGCACCAGCAGCATCACCGCATAGACCACGAAAGCCCAGTTCACCACCGGCAGCTCCTGGACGAAACCCGGGTAGTGCCGGTGCAGCTGCCACAGGGTGCCGGCCACGATGGCGATCATGAAGCTGGCGTAGAGCCGCATCTCGATGCCCAGCGCACTCAACAGGAAGGCCACGAGGGCCACGATGAAGATCAGGCGCAGGAAGAACAGCACATCGACCTGGCCCGTGCCCACCATGGTGATGCTGCCGACCCAGACCGCCGCCAGGCCGACCGAGCCCAGCCACTCCAGGCCGAACCACAGCCGCCCATGCACGATCTGGGTCTGCGGCAGGGCCGCCAGGAAGACATGGGCCAGCAGGATGCGAAAGGCAAGCACCAGCAGGGCACAGCCGGCCCACAGCAGCAACTGTTCACGCGGCTGGGCTGTCCAGTGCGACCAGACGATCAGGAAAACCGGCAGGACACCGACCAGCGCCGATTCCCGCGTGCGCGCGAAGAGCTCGCGCATCATGCGCGCCTGGATGGCCTCTTCCTGCAGCCTGGGCAGGCTTTCGGGGTAGATGGAGGCAGGAGAGGTGTCCACGGGCGCCTGGGAAGAGATGTCCGGATTTTCTCAAAAATGAACAAATCCGTCTTGTTTTTCCTCAATTAGCCGCACGCAGAGACATAATTGTTCAATGGACAAGCTCAAACAAATGGAGTCCTTCGTCTCGGTGGCCACCCGCGGCAGCCTGACTGCGGCCGCCCATGCCGAGGGTGTCGCGCCGGCCATCATGGGCCGGCGGCTGGACGCGCTGGAGGAGCGCCTGGGTGTGAAACTGCTGGTGCGCACCACCCGCCGCATCAGCCTGACCCATGAGGGCAGCGCCTTCCTGGAGGATTGCCAGCGCTTGCTCACTGATGTGGCAAATGCCGAAGCCAGTGTCTCGGCCGGCGGTGTCAAGGCCAGCGGCCACCTGCGCATCACGGCGCCGGCCGGTTTCGGTCGCCGCCACGTGGCGCCGCTGGTCCCGAAGTTCCGCGAACTGCACGCCTATGTGACGATCTCGCTGAACCTCAGCGACCGGGTGGTGGACATCGCCGGTGAAGGTTATGACTGTGCCGTGCGCGTGGGCGACATGCCGGACTCGTCACTGGTCAGCGTGCGCATGGCCGACAACCGGCGCCTGTGCGTGGCCACCCCCGACTTTCTCAAACGCCACGGCACCCCCGCGCAACCGCAGGATCTGACACGTTTCGACTGCCTGGTGCTGTCCAGTGATGCTTCGCAGACCCGCGGCTGGGCGTTTCGTGTTCCACGTAACGCCCAAAGGCGGCAAGATGGAAGCACCCTGGCGGGTGCGGTGTCCCACAACGCCCAGGGACGACAAAAGGAAGGATCCCTGGCGGGTGCGGTGTCCGACCAGGAGGATATCCGGGAAGTCATGCACCTGCGCCCCAGCGGTCCCATGGACTGCTCGGACGGCCAGGTGCTGCACAACTGGTGCCTGGCCGGCTACGGCATCGCCTGGCGCAGTTCCGGGGAGGTGGAAGAGGAAATCGCCGAAGGCCGCCTGGTCGCGGTGCTGGAAGACTACGCCGCGCCACCCAATGGCATCTATGCGGTGTTCCCGCAACGCAAGCACCTGCCGCTGCGCGTGCGGCTGTGGGTGGACTTTCTCAAGCACCACTACGGCCAGCCCGGCTTCTGGCAGGTACGCCGCTGAAAACGGCGACCAGAAAAAAGCCCCGCTCTGCGGGGCTTTTTGACAGGCGCTGGCAGCTTATTTGTTGCTCAGGCACTGGCTCATGAACTTCTTGCGCTCGTCGCCGGTCTTGCCGCTGGCATCGGCATTGCACTTCTTCATGCGCTCCTGCTGGGGCGTGGCCTTGGCCGTCGCGGCGGCCGGCTTGGCCTTGAGACACTCGCTCATGAATTTCTTGCGCTCGTCGCCCTTCTTGTCACCGGCTTCCTTGTTGCACATGCTCATCTTGTTCTGCTGGGCAGTCGGCGCTTTCTTCTCTTCATCGGCATGTGCAACGCCAAGGCTCAGGGACAAGCCGAGGGCGAGCAGGGTCAGCAGTTTTTTCATGGTGTCTCCTCCAGAATGGGTGGGGTTGGGTTATTGAATCGCAAGCCGATTCCAGCATACAACGGGCGGGCCGGCAAATCTGCTGACAAACGGTTACCCCGGCTTGCACGGCCCCCCGGCGGGCGACACAGCCCCGGTCAGTAGAATCAGGGCCATGTTGACTGTCAAAAACGAACTGCTCCAGACCCTCGGCATCGTGCTGGAGCAGCTGCTGCCCGGCGCTGGCGCCCGCGCGGCCTTTGAATCCCCCAAGATGGCCGAGCACGGCGACCTGGCCACCACGGCGGCCATGCAGCTGGCCAAACCCCTGAAACAATCCCCGCGGCAGGTGGCCGAGAGCCTGCGCAGCGCCCTGCTGGCCACGCCGGCCTTCGCGACCTGGGTCGAGGCGGTGGAGATCGCCGGCCCCGGCTTCATCAACATCCGCCTCAAGCCCGCCGCCAAGCAGCAGGTGGTGCGCGAAGTGCTGTCGCAGGGTGCGCAGTACGGGCACCAGCTTGCCAATGGCCGGCGCATGATGGTCGAGTTCGTCTCGGCCAAAGCCACCGGCCCCTTGCAAGTGGGCCACGGCCGCCAGGGCGCCCTGGGCGATGCGCTCTGCAACCTCTTCCAGACCCAGGGCTGGGAGGTCTACCGCGAGTTCTATTACAACGACGCCGGCGTGCAGATCGGCACCCTGGCCAACAGCGTGCAACTGCGCGCCAAGGGTTTCAAGCCCGGCGACGCCGAGTGGCCGGAAGCCGCCTACAACGGTGACTACATCGCCGACATCGCGGCCGACTTCATGGCGAAAAAATCGGTCAAGTCGGACGACCGCGAGATCACCGCCAGCGGCGACGTGAACGACCTGGACGGCATGCGCCTGTTTGCCGTGGCCTACCTGCGCCACGAACAGGACCTGGACCTCAAGGCCTTCGCGGTGAAGTTCGACAACTACTATCTCGAGTCCAGCCTGTACACCAGCGGCAAGGTCGACGCCGCCGTGCAGAAGCTGCGCGAGGCCGGCAAGACCTACGAGCACGACGGCGCCCTGTGGCTCAAGACCACCGAGTACGGTGACGACAAGGACCGCGTCATGCGCAAGGGCGATGGCAGCTACACCTACTTCGTGCCGGACGTGGCTTACCACATCACCAAGTTCGAGCGCGGCTACGAGAAGGTCGTGAACATCCAGGGCACGGACCACCACGGCACCATCGCGCGCGTGCGCGCCGGCCTGCAGGCCGTGGGCCTGGGCATCCCCCAGGGTTTCCCCGACTACGTGCTGCACACCATGGTGCGCGTGGTGCGCGGCGGACAGGAAGTGAAGATCTCCAAGCGCGCCGGCAGCTACGTGACGCTGCGCGACCTGATCGAATGGACCAGCAAGGATGCGGTGCGTTTCTTCCTGCTCAGCCGCAAGCCCGACACCGAGTACACCTTCGACGTCGACCTGGCCGTGCAGAAGAACAACGAGAACCCGGTCTACTACGTGCAGTACGCCCATGCGCGCATCTGCTCTGTCATCAACGCCTGGCGCGAGAAGGAAGGCGGCCACCGCAGCACGCTCAAGGACGCCGACCTGTCGCTGCTGGACAGCCCGGCGGCGCAGGGCCTGATGCTGCAGCTCTCCAGGTACCCCGAGATGCTCACGGCCGCCGCGCAGGATTTCGCGCCGCACGACGTGACCTTCTACCTGCGCGAGCTGGCCGCCAGCTACCACAGTTACTATGATGCCGAGCGCATCCTGGTGGAGGACGAGGCGCTCAAGCGGGCACGGCTGGCCCTGGTGGCCGCCACGGCGCAGGTGCTGCACAATGGCCTGGCGGTGCTGGGCGTGAGCGCACCGGAGAAGATGTGAGCCCTCGGCGGCATTGTTCATCAGCAAGACAAGAGAATTCATGAAACAGCAACGCGGCGGAACCATCCTGGGCTTGATCATCGGCGTCGTCATCGGCCTGGCCGTGGCGCTGGTCGTCGCCCTCTACGTGACCAAGTCCCCGGTGCCCTTCCTCAACCAGGGGCAGAACCGCACCCCCGACCAGGATGCGGCCGAGGAAAAGCGCAACAAGGACTGGGACCCGAACGCTCCGCTTTACAACAAGACCAAGCCGCCGGCACCGGCCGCCTCGGCCCCCAAGGCTGCGGCCAAGCCCGCCACACCGGCGCCTGCGGTCAAGCCGCCACCGGCCAAGGCCGACAGCAAACCCTCGGCCGACCCCTTGGGTGACCTGGCGCGTGCCAAGGCGGGTGCCGCCGATCCCTTCGCCTATTTCATCCAGGTCGGCGCCTTCCGCACCCCCGAAGATGCCGAGGCCCAGCGCGCCAAGCTTTCACTGACCGGCGTGGAAGCCAAGGTGACCGAGCGTGAACAGTCAGGCCGCCAGATCTTCCGCGTGCGCGTCGGCCCCTATGACAAGAAGGATGAGGCCGAGAAGATCAAGGCCCAGATCGAGGCGGCCGGCCATGAGACCGCCTTGGTGCGTGTGCAGCGCTGAGCCGGTACTGAACTTTTCCAAGCCGGGCGTGTCCCACCCGGGCATTCACATGGAGCTTATGCAGATGATGAAACGTCGTGACTTCTCCCGCGCCTGCGGCGCCGCCCTGGCCGGTGCCACCGTGCTGCCCGCCTTCGCCCAGCAGCGCTTCGACGCCGGCAAGGATTACCTGCCGCTGGACAAGCCGGCCCCCATCGACACGCCCAGCGGCAAGATCGAGGTGGTCGAGTTCTTCTGGTACAACTGCCCGCACTGCAACGCTTTCGAACCCGCGCTGGAAGCCTGGATCAAGCGTGCGCCCAAGGACGTGGTGGTCAAGCGCGTGCCCGTCGCCTTCAGCAGTGCCTACCAGGGCCAGCAGCGCCTGTATTACGCCCTGGAAGCCATGAACCTGGTCGACAAGGTGCACGCCAAGGTCTTTGCCGCCATCCACGTCGAGCGCAAGCGCCTGGAGAACCCCGAAGTCATCGCCGACTGGGTCGCCAGCCAGGGCGTGGACAAAGCCAAGTTCATGGAACAGTTCAACTCCTTCACCGTGGCCTCCAAGGTCACCCGCGCCGGCCAGCTGACCGCCGCCTACAAGGTCGAAGGCGTGCCCGCCATGGGCGTGGCCGGCCGCTTCTACACCGACGCCACCCTGACGCGCAACATGGATCGCTCGCTGCAGGTGGTGGACTATCTGGTGGGGGAAGTGCGCAAGGGTCGTTGATCGTTTTCTCGCCTTCTCTTGCCGAGGCCCGCTTTCGAGCGGGCTTTTCTTTTTCTAGATCCGGGTTTGTTTGCGTGGCATTACCGGGATGTGCGCCCGGCAATGCCACGCAAACGAATCAATGGATCAAAGAAGCAAGAAGATCAGATCTCGATCTTCGACCCCAGCTCCACCACCGCATTGTTCGGCAGGTTCAGAAACTCCGCCGCCGCGCTGGCGTTGTGGTGCATCTGTGCAAACAACTTCTCGCGCCAGGGCAACATGCCGTGTCCCATGGTGGGGATGACGATGTCGCGTGACAGGAAGTAGCTGGTCGTCATGGGCTCCAGCGTGCAGCCCTGGCTGCGGACCTGCGCCAGTGCGACAGGCAGGTCCGGATCGTTCTTGAATCCGTAGTGCACGATGACCTGCCAGCAGTCGTGGCCCAGGGGCTCGATTTCGATGCGCTTGTCCAGCCCGATCCAGGGCACCTCGTGGTTGCGCACGGTGACGAAGAGGTTGTTTTCGTGCAGCACCTTGTTGTGCTTGAGGTTGTGCAGCAGGGCATTGGGCACACTGCCGGGCTCGGCGGTCAGGAAGACAGCCGTGCCCTCGACGCGCACCGGCGGACTGACGAACACGGCCTCCAGGAAACCCGGCAGGTCCAGCGCATCCTGCTTGAGCGCCGCATTGAGCTGGGCCCGGCCCTGCTTCCAGGTGGTCATCAGTATGAAGACGGCGCCGCCGATGGCCAGCGGGAACCAGCCACCGTGGTGCAGCTTCATGAGGTTGGAGCTGAAGAAGGCCAGGTCCACCACGAAGAAGAAACCGGTGGACGCCAGGCACAGTGCGAGCGGGTACTTCCAGCCGTAGCGCAGCACGAAGAAGGTCAGGATCGTCGTGATCAGCATGTCCAGCGTGACGGCAATGCCGTAGGCCGCAGCCAGGTTGCTGGAGGAGCGGAACATCAGCACTGCCAGCACGATGGCCACGAACAGCCCCCAGTTGACGAAGGGCATGTAGATCTGGCCCGTGTCCCTGACGCTGGTGTGCTGCACCTGCAGGCGCGGCAGGTAACCCAGCTGGATGACCTGCTTGGTCACGCTGAAGGCGCCCGAGATCAGGGCCTGTGAGGCGATCACGGTGGCCATGGTGGCCAGGCCCACCAGCGGCAACAGGGCCCAGTCGGGCGCCATCATGTAGAAGGGGTTCTTCACGGCCTCGGGGTTCTTGAGCAGCAAGGCACCCTGGCCGAAGTAGTTGAGCGTGAGCGCGGGCATGACGACGGAGAACCAGGCCAGGCGGATCGGCTTCTTGCCGAAGTGGCCCATATCGGCGTACAGCGCTTCGCCACCGGTCACGCACAGTACCACCGCACCCAGGATGATGAAGGTGGTGCCGGGGTTGTGCCACATGAAACCAAGCGCGTAATGCGGGCTCAAGGCCCACAGGATGGCCGGATTGCTGGCGATGTGGACCAGGCCCAGCAGGGCGATGACCGTGAACCAGACCAGGGTGATGGGACCGAAAAACTTGCCGATGCCGGCCGTGCCGCGCTTTTGCACGGCAAACAGCGCGAACAGGATGACCAGCGTGAGCGGGATGACGGCCGCCTTGAAGGCCGGCGACACCACTTCCAGGCCCTCCACCGCGGACAGCACCGAAATCGCCGGTGTGATGACACCGTCACCATAGAACAGGCAGGTCCCGAAGATGCCCACCAGCAGCAGCACACGCCGCAGGGCCGGCTTGTCCTTGACCGACTGCGAGGCCAGCGCCAGCATGGCCACCAGACCGCCCTCGCCATTGTTGTCCGCCCGCAGCACCAGTGTGACGTACTTGAGCGAGACGATGACCGTCAGCGTCCAGAAGAAGATGGAGAGGATGCCGTAGACGTTGTCCGGCGAGAAGGCCACGTGCCCGGAGCCGAACACCTCCTTGACCGCGTACAGAACGCTGGTGCCGATATCACCGTAGACAACACCGATGGCGCCCAGGGTCAGGGCCGCGAGCGAGGATTTGGATGCGGACACAAAAAAGCCCCGTCTTCACGGGCGGGGTTCAAGCTATGCAGATGCGCTATTGTGCTCCGAGCGCCCCGGCACGCCAAACGATGCCGGGCGCCCACCCTGCCGGCAGCCCGGATTGTTGCAGCGCAGCAACTAAGGCGTGTTCACCCTAGGGTGCCCGCTTATTCGTAGACCTCGGCCTCGGGGTTCGTGGCTTCCAGTTCGTAGCTGGCCGCCAGCATGGCCAGGCGGCCGATGACGCCGTACATGTAGAAGCGGTTGGGCGCGCTGGCGCCGGGCTTGGCGCCGGGCTGGGGCAGATGGGTGCTCTGGTCGAAGGCCAGGGGCACGAAGCTGGCGCCCGGGGCATTGAGGTTTTCGTCGATGCCGCGTTCGGCGTGCACACGGTAGAAACCGCCCACCACGTAGCGGTCCATCATGTAGACCACGGGTTCGGCCACGGCGTCGTGCATGCGCTCGTTGGTCAGCACGCCTTCCTGGATGATGACCTCGCTGACGGCCTGGCCGTCCTTGATGACGCTCATCTTGTTGCGCGTACGGCGGTTCAGGTCCTCCAGCTCCTTGGGGTCGCGCACGGTCATGATGCCCATGCCGTAGGTGCCGTTGTCGGCCTTGACGACCACAAAGGGCTTTTCCTTGATGCCGTATTCCTTGTACTTGCGCCGGATCTTGGTGAGCAGGGCGTCGACGTTGCTGCTCAGGCACTCGTTGCCCGCGCTCTCGGCGAAGTTGACCTCGCCGCAACGGTTGAACATGGGATTGATCAGCCAGGGGTCGATGCCCAGCAGCTTGCCGAAACGCTTGGAGACTTCTTCGTAGCTCTGGAAATGCTTGCTCTTGCGGCGCACGGACCAGCCCGCGTGCAGCGGCGGCAGCAGGTACTGCTCGTGGATGTCCTCCAGGATGCCGGGGATGCCGGCCGAAAGGTCATTGTTGAGCAGGATGGTGCAGGGATCGAAGTCCTTGAGGCCCAGGCGGGTCTTGCTGCGGATGACCGGCTCCAGCGTGACGGTCTCGCCGCCGGGAATTTCGATGACGGTATTTTTCTTGATCTCGGGGCTGATGGAGCCGATGCGCACGTTCAGGCCGGCCATGTGGAAGATGCGCCGCAACTGCGCCACATTGCTCAGGTAGAAGGTGTTGCGCGTGTGGTTCTCGGGGATCAGCAGCAGGTTGCGCGCCTCGGGGCAGATCTTCTCGATCGCCGCCATGGCCGCCTGCACCGCCAGCGGCAGCATCTCGGGCGTGAGGTTGTTCCAGCCGCCCGGGTAGAGGTTGGTGTCCACCGGCGCGAGCTTGAAGCCGGCGTTGCGGATGTCCACCGAGCTGTAGAAGGGCGGCGTGTGCTCCATCCACTCCAGACGGAACCAGCGCTCGATGGCGGGCATGGAGTCGAGGATGCGCTGCTCGAGCTCGTTGATGGGACCGGTCAGGGCCGTGACGAGATGGGGAACCATGCAGCCTCGCTAATGGATGGGTGGAGCAATTCTAGGATGTGGCGGTCATGCTGCCGAATTCAAGGTTCAGCCTGCACCATACTGCGTACCGGCTCAGCTGCGCACTTCGCCCTCACCCAGCACCACGTACTTGAGTGAGGTCAGGCCTTCGAGGCCCACCGGGCCGCGCGCATGGAACTTGTCGGTGCTGATGCCGATCTCGGCACCCAGGCCGTATTCGAAACCGTCGGCAAAACGCGTGCTGGCGTTGACCATCACGCTGCCCGAATCCACCT
>CAUPQO010000017.1:0-30016 GCA_963513295.1 uncultured Hylemonella sp. | reverse complement strand
CACATCACCCTCGATGCGCACGGCGGGTTTGTCACCCGCCAGGGCCGCCTGCACCAGCGCCACCGGGGACGCCTCGGTCACGGAGAGGGTCAGGTCGGACGGGGTATCGGCCGCGGCCAGGTCCAGCAGACCGGCGGGCGTGAGCTGCAGCTTGAACGCGAACTCAAGCCATTGGAACAGCACGACACGACCCTTTTGCCGGGCCAGCCGGCTCATGGCCTCGGGCTCCTGCATCAGCACATGGTTGAGCAGCAGCACGATGCGACGCTGGACCTCCTGCACGGCCCAGGCGGGCGGCTGCAGGGTCGTGCCGAGCTTCTGGAAAGCATCTTCCAGCAATGAAAAAGGGGACTGTGTTGCCATAGTCCCCGATTATTGATTGAAAAAAGCGCTGGCTTTACTGGAGCGCCTGCACCCCGGCCACCATCCAGCCGCGGCTGCCATCCCTGGGCTTGACCATGTTCCAGACCTCACGGAAGGGGCTGGGACTGGCTTGCGGCGCCTCGCGGATCATGCCGGAGAACTCGACGCTGGCCATGTAACCGTCGCCCAGTTCCTCGATACCCAGCAGCTGGGCCTGCAGCATCTGCACCTCGGTCAGGTTGACCGCACCGCCCGTATGGGCCTCGCGTTCGGTCAGCTGGGCGCTGATCTCGGACAGCATGTCGTCGGTCATCATGGAACGCAGGGTCGTCATGTCAGCCTGGTCCCAGGCTGCCTGCAACAGGATGAAGTTGCTTTTGGCCGCCTTGAGGAAACCATCGGCATCGAAACCGGCGGGAACACTCCAGTTGCTGGCCAGGCCCGAGCCGATCACGATGCCGGACGTGCCCGATGCACCGGCAGAGCTGTCAAACGCCGTCTGGCTGCGTTCCCAGGGACGGGCCGACGCATCGTTGCCCACGTTTTCCGGGCGGTAGGCCGGGCTGGCCGTTGCCATCCCGCCGGCGCCCTGGAAGGCGTAGCGGCCCGTGGCAGGCGCCGCCGCGCGACGGCTGCGCATGAACCAGCCGAAAGCCATCATGGCGACCAGCACCACCAGGGCGATCAGGATGAACTGGCCGAAGGCCTCACCCAGACCCAGGGAGCTGGCCAGCCAGGCCAGGCCCAGACCGGCAGCCAGGCCGCCCAGCATGGCACCCCAGGGTTTCTTCGGTGCGGCAGCAGGCGCAGCAGCCGGTGTAGCGGGTTTGGCAGCCGCTGCATTCTGTGCCGGGGCGGCAGGCGCAGCTTCGCGCTGGGTCACATTGCTCGACTGCTTGCCTATCGATTTACCGCCGCCGAGGCGCTTGGCCTCGACGTCCATGGCGCCGAGTGCCAGAACCAGGGAGAGTGCCAAAGACCAGAATTTCATGCTTGCTTGCTCCAAAGGAATACCGTACGTACCAACGCTTCCGAAATTAACGCAAATCCGCGACGTCAGCACCTGATTCCAACATGAAGTGCCACCACACCGCCACTCATGTTGTGAAAATCCACATGCCCGAATCCGGCTTTTTTCATCATGGCCTTGAGTTCCTCCTGGCCCGGATGCATGCGGATGGACTCGGCCAGGTAGCGGTAGCTGTCGGCGTCGCCGGTCACCAGCTTGCCGAGTTGGGGCAGGATCTTGAAGGAATACCAGTCGTAGGCCTTGACCAGGGGCGGCGCCACTTTCGAGAATTCCAGCACCAACAGCTTGCCGCCGGGCTTGAGCACCCGGCACATCTCGGCCAGGGCCACGTCCTTGCGGGTCATGTTGCGCAGGCCGAAGGCCACGCTGACCAGGTCGAAATGGCGGTCCGGGAAGGGCAGCTTCTCGGCATCGCAGACCACGGTGGGCAGGACCACGCCGGCGTCAATCAGGCGATCACGCCCCACACGCAGCATGGCTTCGTTGATGTCGGTGTGCACCACCTGGCCGGTCTTGCCGACCTTTTTGGCAAAGGCCAGGGCCAGGTCGCCGGTGCCGCCGGCGATGTCCAGCGCCCGGTCACCCTCCTTCAGGTTCGCGACCGTGACGGTGTAGGCCTTCCAGACCCGGTGCAGTCCGGCGGACATGAGGTCGTTCATGACGTCGTATTTGGACGCCACCGAATCGAACACAGCCCGCACGCGGCGGGCTTTCTCGGTCTCGGCTACCGTTTCGAATCCGAAATGGGTCTGGCTCATGGTCAGTGGCTGCCGCAGGCGTGACCGGCTTTCTCGGGCATGGGCGCGTCGCGGTCCACGCCGGCGGCCTTCAGGCGGGCTTCGTAGTCGGCCCAGAGCTGGTCCTGCTGGGAACCCAGGAAATACAGGTAGTCCCAGGAAAAGATGCCGCTTTCATGGCCGTCGGAGAAGGTCGGCTGGACAGCGTAATTGCCCACCGGCTCCAGTCCTGCCAGTTCCACCTCGCGTTTGCCGGTCTGCAGCACCTCCTGGCCCGGGCCGTGGCCCTGCACCTCGGCAGAAGGCGAATACACGCGCATCAGCTCGAAGGGAATGCGAAAGGTCTTGCCGTCGGAGAAGGCAATTTCCAGCACACGCGACTTGCTATGCACCGTGAGATCCTGCGGCGTCGGGGCGCCGGACTGCAAACCTGCCATGGGAGTCACCTCGTTGGTTATCAGTCGATTATCCCCAGACCGGCGGCAGAGCCGCCAGCAGGGTCATACCAGCACACGCTCGATGCCACCGGCGTTGGCCGCAGCCACGTACTGGGGCATCCACTGCTCGCCCAGGATCTGGCGCGCCATCTCGACCACGATGTAGTCCGCCTCCAGCAGGCCGTTCTGCAGATCGTTGCCGTAGCGGTTCAGGCCCTGCAGACAGCTGGGGCAGCTGGTCAGGATCTTGACGTTGTCCTTCGCACCCACCAGACCGGCCTCGCGCAAGGCCGTCTCGCCCAGGCGGATTTCCTCTTCCTTGCGGAAACGTACCTGGGTAGACACATCGGGCCGGGTCACGCCCAGGGTGCCGGACTCGCCGCAGCAACGATCGCTCTTGAGCACGTTGTCCTTCGAATCACCGGCCAGCAGGGTGCGCACGGTCTTCATCGAGTCGCCCTGCTTCATGGGGTTGTGGCAGGGCTCGTGGTAGAGGTAGCCGCCCTGGGCGCCGCTGAGCTTGATGCCTTTTTCGAGCAGGAACTCGTGGATGTCGATGATGCGGCAGCCCGGGAAGATCTCCTCGAACTTGTAACCCTGCAGCTGGTCGTAGCAGGTGCCGCAGCTCACCACCACGGTCTTGATGTCCAGGTAGTTCAGCGTGTTGGCCACGCGGTGGAAGAGCACCCGGTTGTCGGTGATCATCTTCTCCGCCTTGTCGAACTGGCCGCTGCCGCGCTGGGGGTAACCGCAGCACAGGTAACCCGGCGGCAGCACGGTCTGCACACCGGCATGCCAGAGCATGGCCTGGGTGGCCAGGCCCACCTGGCTGAACAGGCGCTCCGAACCGCAGCCCGGGAAATAGAACACCGCCTCGGTCTCGGCCGTGGTGGTCTGCGGGTCGCGGATGATGGGGACGTAGTCGGCATCCTCGATGTCGAGCAGGGCGCGCGCCGTCTTCTTGGGCAGGCCGCCGGGCATCTTCTTGTTGATGAAGTGGATGACCTGTTCCTTGATGGGCGCGGAGCCCACCGTAGCCGGGGGCCGGGCGGTCTGCTTCTTCGCCACCACCCGCAGCAGCTGGTTGGCCAGGCGCTGGGCCTTGAAACCGACGCCGACCATGGCCGTGCGCATGAACTTGATGGTCTCGGGGTTGGTGGCATTGAGGAAGAACATGGCCGCCGCATTGCCGGGGCGGAAGGACTTCTGCCCCATCTTGCGCAGCAGGTTGCGCATGTTCATGGACACGTCGCCGAAGTCGATCTTGACCGGGCAGGGCGAGAGGCATTTGTGGCAGACCGTGCAATGGTCGGCCACGTCCTCGAACTCCTGCCAGTGCTTGATGCTCACGCCGCGGCGGGTCTGCTCCTCATAGAGGAAGGCCTCCACCAAAAGAGAGGTCGCCAGGATCTTGTTGCGCGGGCTGTACAGCAGGTTGGCGCGCGGCACGTGCGTTGAACACACGGGCTTGCACTTGCCGCAGCGCAGGCAATCCTTGACGCTGTCGGCGATGGCGCCAATATCGCTCTGCTGCATGATCAGCGACTCATGCCCCATGAGGCCGAAGCTGGGCGTGTAGGCGTTGGTCAGATCGGCCGGATGGGCGCTCTCGCGCAGCAGCTTGCCGCGGTTGAAGCGTCCCTCGGGGTCGATGCGCTGCTTGTAGTCGGCAAAGGGCTGAAGCTCGGCATCGCTCAGGAATTCGAGCTTGGTGATGCCGATACCGTGTTCGCCCGAGATCACGCCGTCCAGCGAACGCGCTAGCGCCATGATGCGCTTGACCGCGCCGTGCGCGGCCTGCAGCATCTCGTAGTCGTCGCTGTTGACCGGGATGTTGGTGTGCACATTGCCATCACCGGCGTGCATGTGCAGGGCCACCCAGACGCGCCCCTTGAGCACACGCTGCTGGATGGCGTTGCATTCGGCCAGCATGGGCTCGAAGGCACGGCCGGTGAAGATGTCCTGCAGCGGGGTTCGGATCTGGGCCTTCCAGCTGGCACGCAGGCTGTGGTCCTGCAGTTGGGGGAACAACTCGTCCACCCGGTCCAGCCAGTCCTGCCACTGGGCCCGCACCGTGCGCACCAGCTCACGGGCCTGGGTCACGCGCTCTTCCATCAGTTCGGCGGACGGCGCCTCGTTGGCATCGTCCGGCTTGCCGATGGTCAGCAGGTGCGTGAGGCTGCCCTCGCCGAAGAAAAACTCCAGCTCGTCGGCCAGCTTGATCTTGTTGCGCAGCGACAGCTCGATGTTGATGCGCTCGATGCCGTCGGTGTACTCGGCCATGCGCGGCAGCGGGATCACCACGTCTTCGTTGATCTTGAAGGCGTTGGTGTGCTTGCTGATGGCGGCCGTACGCTTGCGGTCCAGCCAGAACTTCTTGCGCGCCTCGGCGCTGATGGCGATGAAACCCTCGCCGCTGCGCGAGTTGGCGATGCGCACCACCTCGCTGGTGGCGCGCGCCACAGCGTCGGTGTCGTCGCCCACGATGTCGCCGATCAGCACCATCTTGGGCAGGCCGCCGCGCTTGCTCTTGGTGGCGTAGCCCACGGCCTTGAGGTAGCGGTCGTCCAGGTGTTCCAGGCCGGCCAGCAGCACACCACTGCGCTTCTGCTCAGCGAACATGAAGTCCTTGATCTCGACGATGCTGGGCACCGCGTCGCGCGCGTGGCCGAAGAACTCCAGGCAGACTGTGCGCGTATGTGCCGGCATGCGGTGCACCACCCAGCGCGCGCTGGTGATCAGGCCGTCGCAGCCCTCCTTCTGCACGCCGGGCAGGCCGGAGAGGAACTTGTCGGTCACATCCTTGCCCAGGCCTTCCTTGCGGAAGCTCGGGCCCGGGATGTCCAGGCGTTCGGTCTTGACCAGCTTCTTGCCGTCGGCCTCGAAATATTTGAGCTCGAAACTTGCCACGTCGGCGTCGTGGATCTTGCCCAGGTTGTGGCCCACGCGCGTGACTTCCAGCCAGCCCGCGTCGGGCGTGACCATGCGCCAGCTCGCCAGGTTGTCCAGCGCCGTGCCCCAAAGCACGGCCTTCTTGCCGCCGGCATTCATGGCGATGTTGCCGCCCACGCAGGAGGCCTCGGCCGAGGTCGGGTCGACGGCAAACACAAAACCGGCGCGCTCGGCCGCATCGGCCACGCGCTGGGTCACCACACCGGCCTCGGTCCAGATGGTGGGCACGGCCTTGTCCAGGCCGGGCAGCTGCAGCATCTCGACCTCGGTCATGGCCTCGAGCTTCTCGGTGTTGATCACCGCGCTCTTCCAGCTCAGCGGAATGGCGCCGCCCGTATAGCCCGTGCCACCCCCACGCGGGATGATGGTCAGTCCCAACTCGATGCAGCCCTTGACCAGGCGCGCCATCTCGGCCTCGCTGTCGGGGGTCAGGACCACAAAGGGGTATTCGACCCGCCAGTCGGTGGCGTCGGTCACATGCGAGACCCGCGACAGGCCGTCGAACTTGACGTTGTCCCTGGCGGTCAGGCGGCTGAGCGTGCGCTGGGCCTTGCGGCGCAGGGCAGCGATTTCCTGAAAGGAAGCGTCGAAGACCTCCACCGCGCGGCGGGCGGCCTCCAGCAGTTCGCCCACCAGCGCATCGCGCTGCGGGTCCGCCTGCGGGGTGCGGCGCTTCTGCACCTCGCTCAGACGGTGGTGCAAGGCTTCCACCAGCAACTGGCGGCGCTTCGGGTTGTCCAGCAGGTCGTCCTGCAGGTAAGGATTGCGCTGCACCACCCAGATGTCACCCAGCACCTCGTAGAGCATGCGGGCCGAACGGCCGGTGCGGCGCTCCTCGCGCAACTGGTTCAGCACCTCCCAGGCACGGGGCCCCAGCAGGCGGATGACGATCTCGCGGTCGGAGAAGGAGGTGTAGTTGTAGGGAATTTCGCGGATGCGCTCGTGGCCGTGCGGCGCATGGCCGGCTGCATCCACAAAATGATCTAGCGGAGTCGGTGCGTTCATGGAAATCCGAAATTTCAGCCAGAACGGGGAAACCGGCTGAGGCGAGATGTTACCGCAGTGCAACAAAGCGCCGCGGGCAAGCGCATCGGGCCCCTGTCCGCATCATGGAAACCCCGAATCCGGAGATGACCGTAACCGGGGCTTAATGTGTTTGTCACATTCCCCGCCTACGCTGGCGAGCTTGTTCACAAGGAGCCCCGCATGAAACTTTCGATGAAACTGAGCGTCGCCGCCCTGTCGGCCCTGCTGCTCGCCCCCGCCCAGGCCCAGACCGAAATCCAGTGGTGGCACTCCATGACCGGCGGCCTGAACGACTGGGTCATCGACCTGGCCAATGGCTTCAACGCCAGCCAGAAGGAATTCAAGGTGGTTCCCACCTACAAGGGCACGTATGACGAATCGATGACCGCGTCCATCGCCGCCTTCCGCGCCGGCAATGCCCCGCACATCCTGCAGGTGTTCGAAGTGGGCACGGCCACCATGATGGCGGCCAAGGGCGCCATCGTGCCCGTCGGCAAGGTGCTGAGCGACGCCGGCTACAAATTCGACCCCAAGGCCTACATC
Source organism: uncultured Hylemonella sp. (assembly GCA_963513295.1). Taxonomy (GTDB): domain Bacteria; phylum Pseudomonadota; class Gammaproteobacteria; order Burkholderiales; family Burkholderiaceae_C; genus Hylemonella. The sequence continues at coordinate 22,928 of CAUPQO010000017.1, read as the reverse complement.
CCCGCCGTGGTGGGCTTTTATACGGCCCCCAATGGCCAGATGCTGAGCTTCCCGCTCAACAGCTCGACCACCGTGCTGAACTACAACAAGGACATGTTCAGGAAAGCCGGTCTGGACCCCAACAAGCCGCCGCAGACCTGGCCGGAACTGGTGCTGGCCGCCGCCAAGCTCAAGGCCTCGGGCGTGAGCTGCCCCTTCACCACCAGCTGGCAGACCTGGACGCAGCTGGAGAGCTTCTCCACCTGGCACAACACCCTGTTTGCGACCCAGAACAACGGTTTTGGTGGCCCTTCGGCCCGCCTGGCGTTCAACAGCCCGCTGCATGTGCGCCATATCGAGAACCTGGCCAACATGTCCAAGCAGGGCCTGTTCCACTACCGCGGCCGCGGCAACAAGGGCGATGCGCCCTTCTATTCGGGTGAATGCGCCATGGCCACGGCCAGCTCGTCCACCTATGCCAGCATCAAGAAAAACGCCAAGTTCGATTTCGGCATCGCCCCCCTGCCCTACTACCCGGATGTGGCGGGCACGCCGCAAAACACGGTGATTGGTGGCGCATCGCTGTGGGTGATGTCGGGCAAGAAAGCGGCCGAGTACAAGGGTGTGGCCAATTTCTTCAACTACCTGACCAGCGTGGAAATCCAGGCCAAGAGCCACCAGAACACCGGCTACCTGCCGATCACGCTGGCCTCCTTTGCTCTCACCGAAAAGTCCGGTTTCTACAAGCAGAATCCGGGCACGGACACCGCCGTCAACCAGATGATCCGCAAGACCACCGACAAGTCGCGCGGCATCCGCCTGGGCAACTTCGTGCAGATCCGCGCCATCATGGAAGAAGAACTGGAGCAGGTCTGGGCCGGCAAGAAATCCGACAAAGAGGCACTGGACACCGCCGTCCAGCGCGGCAACGAACAGCTGGAGCGTTTCGAAAAAGCTAACAAGGGTTGACCCCTTGTCAGCCTTGCAGCTGCACTGACGACACCCCCACCCAACCCTCCCCCGCCCAGCGGGGGAGGGCTTTTTTGATCCTGGTAAAGCACAATCACGGCATGGAAAAACGGGTCCGTTTCAAGAGCTGGTGGCTGCCCTGGGTGCTCCTCGCGCCCCAGGTGCTGGTCATCGCCGTGTTCTTTTTCTGGCCGGCGGGCCAGGCCTTGGTGCAATCCCTGCAGCAGCAGGACGCCTTTGGCACCTCGATCGAATGGGTCGGGCTGGAGAACTTCCAGCGGCTGTGGAACGATGAGAGCTACCTGGCCTCCTTCAAGACCACCGCCGTCTTCTCGCTGCTGGTCGCCGTGCTGGGCTTGACGGTGTCACTCGCTCTTGCCGTGTTCGCCGACCGGGTGCTGCGCGGTGCCTCGCTCTACAAGACCCTGCTGATCTGGCCTTATGCGGTCGCGCCGGCCGTGGCCGGCGTGCTGTGGCTCTTCATGTTCGCGCCCTCCATCGGTGTGGTGAGCTACGCGCTGCGCAGCATGGGCATCGAGTGGAACCACCTGCTCAACAGCAACCAGGCCATGACACTGATCGTCCTGGCCGCCGTGTGGAAGCAGATCTCCTACAACTTCCTCTTCTTCCTGGCCGGCCTGCAGTCCATCCCCAAGAGCCTGATCGAGGCTGCCGCCATCGATGGCGCCGGTCCCTGGCGGCGCTTCTGGTCCATCATCTTTCCCCTGCTCTCGCCCACCACCTTCTTCCTGCTCGTCATCAACGTGGTCTACGCCTTCTTCGACACCTTCGCCATCATCGACGCGGCGACCGAAGGCGGCCCCGGCAAGGACACCGCCATCCTGGTCTACAAGGTGTATTACGACGGCTTCAAGGCGCTGGACCTGGGCGGCTCCGCGGCGCAGTCGGTGGTGCTGATGGTCATCGTCATCGCCCTGACCGTGGTGCAGTTCCGTTTCGTGGAAAAGAAAGTCAACTACTGATTGCGCACCATGGTTGAACGCCGCCCGCTTGCCACCGCCATCTCCCACCTGGTGCTGATCCTGGGGGTGATCATCGTCGCCTTCCCGCTGTACATCACCTTTGTCGCCTCCACCCACACGGCGCAGGACATCGTGCAGGTGCCCATGCCCCTGTTGCCCGGGCCCCACCTGGTGGAGAACTACCAGGCGGCCATTTTCGGCACCAGCGGCAGCGCGGCCTCCACCGCCCCCGTGGGACGCATGATGACCGTCAGCCTGGTGATGGCGCTGGTCATCGCGCTGGGCAAGATCGTGATCTCGCTGCTGTCGGCCTTTGCCATCGTCTACTTCCGCTTCCCCGGCCGGCAGTTCTTCTTCTGGGCCATCTTCGTCACGCTGATGCTGCCGGTGGAGGTGCGCATCGGCCCCACCTACCAGGTCGTCAGCGACCTGGGCATGCTCAACAGCTACGCCGGCCTGACCGTGCCGCTGATCGCCTCGGCCACCGCCACCTTCCTGTTCCGCCAGTTCTTCCTGACGGTCCCCGACGAACTGGTGGAGGCGGCCCGGGTGGACGGGGCCGGGCCGCTGCGCTTCTTCAAGGACGTGCTGCTGCCCCTGTCCACCACCAGCATCGCGGCCCTCTTCGTGATCCAGTTCATCTACGGCTGGAATCAGTACCTGTGGCCCCTGCTGGTGACCAGCAGCGAAGACATGTACCCGGTGGTGATGGGCATCAAACGCATGATCTCGGGCGGCGACGCCGCCAACGACTGGAACATCGTCATGGCCACGGCCATCCTGGCCATGATCCCCCCGGCGCTGGTGGTCATGCTCATGCAGAAGTGGTTCGTCAAGGGCCTGGTGGACACGGAAAAATAAGAGACCGATTTATGGCATCCCTGACCCTCTCCAACGTCGTCAAGCGCTACGGCCACGGCCCCAAGGCCAACCCCGTCATCCATGGCGTCAACGCCGAAATCGCCGACGGCGAGTTCATCGTCATCGTCGGCCCCTCGGGCTGCGGCAAGTCCACCCTGCTGCGCATGGTGGCCGGGCTGGAGGAGATCAGCGGCGGCGAGATCCGCATCGGCGAGCGCGTGGTCAATGACCTGGAACCCGCCGAGCGCGACATCGCCATGGTGTTCCAGAACTACGCGCTCTACCCGCACATGAGCGTGTACGAGAACATGGCCTACGGCCTGAAGATCGCCAAGGTGCCCAAGGACGAGATCCGCGCGCGCGTGGACAAGGCCGCACGCATCCTGGAACTGGCGCCCTTCCTGGAGCGCAAACCCCGCGAGCTTTCGGGCGGCCAGCGCCAGCGCGTGGCCATGGGCCGCGCCATCGTGCGCCAGCCCCAGGTCTTCCTGTTCGACGAACCGCTCTCCAACCTGGACGCCAAGCTGCGGGCCCAGACCCGGATCGAGATCCAGAAGCTGCACCGCGAACTGGGCATCACCTCGCTTTTCGTCACGCACGACCAGGTCGAGGCCATGACACTGGCGCAGCGCATGATCGTCATGAACGCCGGCGTGATGGAGCAGTTCGGCACACCGGAGGAGGTCTACCACCGCCCCGCCTCCACCTTCGTGGCCAGCTTCATCGGCGCGCCGCCCATGAACCTGCTGAGCAGCGCCCCCCATGTGGCACCGGGCACCATCCTGGGCATCCGGCCCGAACACCTGGACATCGTGCCGCAGGCCCAGCCCCAGGGCTGGAGCGCGCAGGTCGAGGCGGTCGAGATGCTGGGCGCCGAGCGCCTGGTCTATGCGCGCATCGACAGCGAGCAGTTGATCATCCGCATCAATGCCGCCACCGGCATCGTGCCGGCCATCGGCAGCACCCTGCATGTGGCGCCGCAAGCCGATCAGCTGCACCGTTTCGACGAGGCCACGGGGAAGCGCCTGTGAGCCCGCCCATCGGCAATGCGCACTGGCCCTACCCGCGCTGGATCGCCCACCGCGGCGCCGGCAAGCTCGCGCCCGAAAACACCCTGGCCGCCTTCCGCCTGGGTGCCGCGCATGGCTACCGCATGTTCGAATGCGACGTGAAGCTCAGCGCCGACGGCCTGCCCTTCCTGCTGCACGACGCCACGCTGGAGCGCACCAGCAACGGCCGGGGCAGCGCCGGCGGCTTGCCCTGGTCGGCCCTCTCGCAACTCGATGCCGGCAGCTGGCACAGCCGCAGCCACGCGGGCGAACCCCTGCCCACGCTGCAGGCCATCGCCCACTACTGCCTGCGCAACGGCCACCAGCTCAACATCGAGATCAAACCCACGCCCGGCACCGAACAGGATACCGGTGAGGTCGTGGCACGCCACGCCGCGCAGCTCTGGCAAGCGTCCAACGTCCCGCCCTTGCTTAGTTCCTTCCAGCCGGCGTCCCTGGAAGCGGCACGCACCGCGGCCCCGCAGCTCCCGCGGGCCCTGCTGCTCGACACCTTGCCCCCTGATTGGCTGCAGCAGGCGCAGGCCCTGGACTGCGTGGCCGTGGTCTGCAACCATGCCCTCTGGGATGCGACCACCCTGGGCCAGGCACGTGGCGCCGGTCTGCGCTGCCTGGCTTACACCGTCAACGACGAGTGGGCGGCGCAGCGCCTGCTGGACCTCGGCATCGACGGCATCATCACCGACCGGGTCGATCTCTTCGCCCCCGGCTGATTCCCGTCAACCTGGCGCAACGGCGCCGCGTTGCACAATCAGGCATCCGGTCCGCCCCCTGTCGTCGCGGACCAGTGTTCTCATCATCCACAGGAGCATCCATGAACAAAGCCCTCGTCTCGGCCCTGCTGTGCGCGACCCTCGCCAGCCCCGCACTGGCCCAGCATTGGTACGGCGCGGTCGACATCGGCACGCTGAACATGAAAAACACCAGTTACGCCGATCCGGGATCCATCACGGTGTCGGGCGGTTACCGCTTCAGCCCCCATCTGGCCGCCGAAGGCGGCATCACCGCCATCGGCGATTCGACCCTGGTCGATGGCAGCGGCACCCGCACCGCCCGCCAGGGTGACCTGCGCTTTCTCGCCGTCGGTTTCCTGCCGGTGAACCAGAATTTCGAGTTCTTCGGCAAGGCCGGCCTGGGCCTGCACGCGGCCCGCATCCTGGGCACGGGCGCCTACAGCAGCAACCCCACCGCACACACCACGGCCAACCTCATCGTGGGCGCCGGGGTGCAACTGAATTTCAACCAGCGCTTCGGCATGCGCCTGCAATACGAGCACCTCGGCAAATCCAAGGCCAGCGAGACCGATCCCGGCGCCGACATCAGCCGCGTTTCCATCGGCGGCGTGCTGAACTTCTGAAGCACAGCGCGCCTCACCACGAGCCGGGTTCCGCCCGGCTTTTTTGTTGCGCGAGATGTATGCCCACAGCGGCAGGGGGCATAACACCTCGTTACATCGCTGGTCCCGTGCGGTCGCACAATCCCGACCGCGCAGCCACCCGGTTGCGCACCACTTCAAAAACTTCCTCACAAACGCCATGAAAAAACTGCTTCCCGCCCTCCTGCTCTGCGGCGCGGCGCTGAACCCGGCGCTGGCCCAGAGTTCACGTTATTACGGCGTGGTCGACTACGGCAACGTCAGCTACAGCGGCCCCGGCAACTATTCGAGCCCGGGCGCCCTGAGCCTGTCCGGGGGTTACAACTTCCTCACCAACCTGGACCTCGAAGCCGGCCTCACCCTGATCGGCAATGCCGACGCCACCGTACCGGGCCCGGGTCGTGTGGACCTCAGCGAGCACATCATCCATGCCGTGGCCGTCGGCAAGGTACCGCTCAATCCGCAGATCACGCTCTTCGGCAAGGCCGGCGTGGGCCTGCACGACGGCAGCATCAACGGCCTGCCCGATGACCTGATCTACGGCTTCGGCATGCAGGTCCGCTTCGACCGCGAACTGAGCATGCGGGTGCAGTACGAAAGCCTGGGAAGCACCCAGCTACCGGGCGGTGGCACGGCCGACATGACCCGGCTCTCGCTGGGCCTGGCCTACCACTTCTGAGCTTCGGCGCCGGGCCTGCGCGCTCAGCGCCGCCAGCCGCGTACCAGCAGCCACTGGCTGCTGGCCACGGCCAGCACCAGCAGGCTGTAGCCCAGCATCTTGCCGTCGCGCCCCAGCCACCACAGACTGGCCAGCAGGGCCGCGACCCCCACCACGAAATTCACCAGCACCTGCCCCCACCAGGGCAGCCGCTGGGCCTGCTTCCTGAACAGGATGCGCGCCAACAGGGGGACCAGCAGGGCCAGCACCAGGGCCGGGGCGGCGAAATTCAAGAGATGGAAGACGATATCGTGCAGGTTCATGGGGGGCCATCGTGCACCGGAAAATGGCATAAACCATTGATGCGTCTGACAATTTTATAATCCCGGCATGGCAGTCTGGGCTTTGGGCATCAATCACACGACCGCGCCGCTCGATCTGCGCGGCCGGTTTGCCTTTGCGCTCGACCAATTGCCCCCCACGCTGCACGGCCTGCGCGGTGCGCTCCCCCGCCCCCCGGAAGCGGCCATCCTCTCCACCTGCAACCGTACCGAGATCTATTGCGCCAGCGAGCAGCTCGAGCTGGCCCCCACCCTGGACTGGCTGGCCAAAAGCGGCGGCGTCTCGGCCGACGAACTGCGTACCCACACCTACACACTCGAAGGCGGGCAGGCGGCACGCCACGCCTTCCGCGTGGCCAGCGGCCTGGACTCCATGGTGCTGGGCGAACCGCAGATCCTGGGCCAGATGAAGGACGCCGTGCGCGTGGCCGAAGAAGCCGGCGCCCTGGGCACCACACTCAACCAGCTGTTCCAGCGCTCCTTTGCCGTGGCCAAGGAAGTGCGCAGCTCCACCGAAATCGGCGCGCATTCCATCAGCATGGCCGCGGCCGCCGTGCGCCTGGCAGCCAACCTGTTCGAAGACCTGCAGCAGGTGCGCATCCTCTTCGTCGGCGCCGGCGAGATGATCGAACTGGCGGCCACCCACTTTGCGGCCAAGAACCCCAAGGCCATGGTCATCGCCAACCGCACGCTGGACCGCGGCGAAAAGCTGGCCAGCCGCTTCGGCGCCGAAACCATGCGCCTGGCGGAACTGCCCGAGCGCCTGCACGAGTTCGACGCCGTCATCAGTTGCACCGCCAGCACCCTGCCGCTGATCGGCCTGGGTGCGGTGGAGCGCGCGCTGAAACTGCGCAAACACCGCCCCATGTTCATGGTGGACCTGGCCGTGCCACGCGACATCGAGCCCGAGGTCAAGGGCCTGTCCGACGTCTACCTCTACACCGTGGACGACCTGGCCGCCGTGGTGCAGACCGGCCAGGCCAACCGCCAGGCCGCCGTGGCCCAGGCCGAAGTCATCATCGACGCCGGCGTGCAGAGCTTCATGCACTGGATGGACCAGCGCAGCAGCGTGCCGCTGATCCAGCAGCTCAATGCCCAGGCCGACGAGTGGCGCGCCGCCGAGATCGCGCGCGCGCGCAAGGCCCTGGCCCGGGGCGAGGATGTGGACGCCGTGCTGCAGGCCCTGTCCAGGGGCCTGACGCAGAAGATGCTGCACGGCGCCCTGGCCGAGCTGCATGCCGGCGACGCCGCCGCGCGTGAGCGCGCCAGCACCGCCATCCAGCACTTCTTCCTGCGCAAAGAGCGTTAGCGGCGTTGAACCCGCCCTTCGCCCCATCGTGGCGAAGACTCGCGCTCCCCGGTCGCGCTCACGAAGCCCTGGCTGCCCCACCGAATCCGAAGAGTCTGTATGAAACCGTTTCTGCGCCAGCAACTCGAACGCTACGCCCAGCGCCTGGAAGAACTCAACTTCCTGCTCTCGCGCGAGGACATCATGGCCGACATGGGCCAGTTCCTCGCGCTCTCGCGCGAGCACAACGAGGTCACGCAGATGGCCGGCCGTTACGCCCGTTACCAGCAGCGCGAGGCGGATCTCGCCGGTGCCCAGGGCATGCTGGCCGACCCCGACATGGCCGACATGGCGCAGGAAGAGATCGCGGCGGCCACGGCCGAGCTGACCCAGCTGGAAGAAGAGCTGCAGCGCCTGCTGCTGCCCAAGGACCCGGACGACGCGCGCAACGCCTTCATGGAAATCCGCGCCGGCACCGGCGGCGACGAATCGGCCCTGTTCGCCGGTGACCTGCTGCGCATGTACACGCGCTACTGCGAGCGCCGCGGCTGGAAGACCGAACTCATCAGTGAATCACCCAGCGAACTCGGCGGCTACAAGGAAGTGGTGCTGCGCATCGCTGGCGACCATGTGTATGGCGACCTGCGTTTCGAGTCCGGCGGCCACCGCGTGCAGCGCGTGCCGGCCACCGAAACCCAGGGCCGCATCCACACCAGCGCCTGCACCGTGGCGGTGCTGCCCGAGCCCGACGAGACCCAGGCCGTGCAGATCAACCCGTCCGACCTGCGCATCGACACCTACCGCGCCAGCGGCGCCGGCGGCCAGCACATCAACAAGACCGACTCGGCCGTGCGCATCACGCACATCCCCACCGGCATCGTGGCCGAATGCCAGGACGACCGCAGCCAGCACCGCAACAAGGCCAAGGCCCTGCAGGTGCTCTCGGCCCGCATCCAGGAGAAGGAGCGCAGCGAACGCGCCGCCAAGGACGCCGCCATGCGCAAGGGGCTCATCGGCAGCGGCGACCGCAGCGACCGCATCCGCACCTACAACTTCACGCAGGGCCGACTGACCGACCACCGCATCAACCTCACGCTCTACAAACTCGACCGCATCATGGAAGGCGAGCTGGACGACGTGGTCAGCGCCCTGCGCCATGCGCGCGAGGCCGAACAGCTGGACGAGTTGGAAGTAGGCAACAACTGAGCGCCTGAATCCCCCCGGAATGGGCTTGCAGTCCTACAATGCAGCTACATTTTCCGTAGCAAACAGGACGTCATCGGGACCACCATGCAGATCCAGCAAGCCCTCAGCGCGGCCTGCTCCGCCCTCGGGCTGGAGCGGCTGGATGCACAGTTGCTGCTACTGCACGCCCTGGGCCGCCCGCAGAACGACCGCGCCTGGCTGGTCGCCCACGACAGCGACCCGCTCACTCCCGATGTGGAGATGCGCTACATCAACCTCACCCGCCGCCGCGCCGCCGGCACGCCCCTGGCCTACCTGACGGGCCAGCGCGAGTTCTACGGCCTGACGCTGCAGGTGGACAGCCGCGTGCTGGACCCTCGGCCTGATACGGAAACACTGGTGGACTGGGCGCTGACCTTGCTACAGCCCGCGGGCGCGGTGATCGACCTGGGCACTGGCAGCGGCGCCATCGCGCTGGCCCTCAAGAAGCAGCGTCCCGATGCACAAGTCCAGGCCGTGGATGCCAGCACCGACGCACTGGCCGTGGCACAGGCCAACGCCCAGCGCCTGGGGCTGAACGTACATTTCACCCATGGCAACTGGCTGGAGGGGGTGGACAGGCACTTCCATCTCATCGTCTCCAACCCGCCCTACATCGCCGAAGGCGACCCGCACCTGGAAAACCTCGGCCACGAACCGCAAATGGCGCTGGCCTCCGGCTCCGACGGCCTGGACGCCATCCGCACGATCGTCACCCAAGCACCGGTGCGCCTGCTGCCCGGTGGCTGGCTGTTGCTGGAACATGGCTGGGATCAGGCGCAGGCCGTGCGCGCACTGCTCGCACAGGCCGGCTACACCGAGGTGCAGTCACGCCAGGATCTGGCAGGCATCGAACGCTGCAGCGGCGGACGCTGGATGCCCGCGTGAACCCCCGCCTCGCCTGAACCGCCTCAAGCCCGCACTTCCAGCAGTTCCCCCACGCTGGTCGTGTAGCGCGGCGTGCGATGTTCCTGTTTCATGCTCCAGCGGCGTGCGCGGCCGCCCAGGCCAGCGCTGGCGAGGAAAACCGTGTCCTGCCCGTAGCGCGCATTCAGCTGGTCCAGCACCTGCACCAGCCGCGGACGCGGCGCGGGGGCGTCTCCCAGATCAAGCACCCCTTGGGACAGGCCTTCGCGCCGCAGGAGCATCAGGACAACCCCAGCCTTGGCATAGGGGTAGCCTTCCCTGTAAATGCCTTCCAGCACGGCGAGGGCCGCGTGCACGATACGCGTGGTGTCGTTCGTGGGCTGCGGCAACTCGATGGAATGCCCCCTGGAATAAGGATGTGCCTTTTCGTAGCGCCCGGTGCGGATGTAGACATAGACCTGCCCTGCCACGCCGTGCTGGCGACGCAGCTTCTCGGCCGCACGCGTGGCGAAGACGGTAACGGCCTCGCGCAGATCGGCCAGCGCGCCGGTCTTGTGGCCGAAGGAGCGTGTGACGGCGATGTGGCGCCTGTCCTGCGGGCCATCCTCCAGATCCACGCAGGGCCTGCCCTGCAGCTCACGCACGGTGCGCTCGAGCACCACGGACCAACGGCGCTGCACCTGCACCGGGTCCAGGCGCGCCAGGTCCAGCGCCGTGTGCACGCCGGCTTCGCGCAGTTGCTCGCGCAGACGCCAGCCCACCCCCCAGATCACGCCGACATCGGTGGCGGCCAGCAGGGCGTCGAGTTCCGCGCGCGCCAGCGCGGCGAGGTTGCAGACGCGCGCGTGCCGCGCCGCATAGGGCTCGGGCTTGCGCTCGGCGGTCTTGGCGATGTGGTTGGCAAATTTGGCCAGGGTCTTGGTCGGTCCGATACCGATGCTGCAGGGCAGGCCCAGCCACTGCAGCACACGCTGGCGCATGGCCCGCCCGCTTTCCGCCAGGTCGCCCGGCACGCCCGAGAGGTCTACGAAACACTCGTCGATGGAATAAATCTCCTGGCGCGCGCCGAAGTCCGCGAGCACCTCCATCATGCGGTCGGACAGGTCACCGTAAAGCGCAAAGTTGGCCGAGAGCGCGACCAGTCCATGGCTTTTCTCCATGGAGCGGATCTCGTGCCAGGGCGCGCCCATGCGGATGCCGATGTCCTTGGCCTCGTTGCTGCGCGAGATGGCGCAGCCGTCGTTGTTGGAGAGCACGACCACGGGCCGCCCTTCGAGCCGCGGCTGGAACACGCGCTCGCAGCTCACGTAGAAGTTGTTGCCGTCGATGAGGGCGTACATGCGACCGGCTTGCGCGACTAGTGCGCGAACTGATGGATGGCGGCCGTGACCACGCCCCAGATCTCCAGGGTCTGGCCCTCGGCGGGAACGATCTCGGGATAGGCCGGGTTGGCAGGCTGCAGCTTGACGCGGCCTGCGCGCTGCCACAGTGTCTTGACGGTGAACTCGCCGTCGACCACGGCCACCACCACGCTCTGGTGCCGCGGCACGAGCGCACGATTCACCACAAGAATGTCGTCATCCAGGATGCCCGCGCCCACCATGGAGTGGCCCCGCGCGCGCAGCAGGAAGGTGGCCTGCGGATGGGTGACGAGTTCGCGCGTGAGATCCACCCGCTGACCGCCCAGGTCTTCGGCCGGTGAGGGGAAACCTGCGGGCACGCGGTTATCGAGCCGCTGCAGTGCGTGCACCGAGGCCTCGGCCACAGGTACCGGTACCCCGGATGTAATACTGTTCATATTTACAGTATACAGCCGCAAGCCCTACTGGGCATGGTTCTCAGTCCCATCCCTCAAGAGCATGGGCTTGCAAGCCGCGTGCTTTGGATGACAATGCAAGCTGTCTCCCACCACCAAGAAAAGGAAGGCCCATGAAAGGCGATCCCCAAGCCATCTCCCATCTGCAGGCCCAGCTCAAGAACGAGCTGACCGCCATCAACCAGTACTTCGTGCACTACCGCATGCTCAAGCACTGGGGCCTGGACAAGCTGGCCAAGAAGGAATACGAGGAATCGATCGGCGAGATGAAACACGCCGACAAGCTCATGGACCGCATCTTCACGCTGGATGGCCTGCCCAATCTGCAGGACCTGGGCAAGCTCAACATCGGCGAGAACGTGCCCGAGATCCTGCGCAGCGACCTGGCGCTGGAAACTGGCGCGCAAGCCACCATCAAGGACGGCATGGCCCACTGCGAGAAGGTGCGCGACTACGTCTCACGCGACCTGCTGCAGGAGATCCTGGACGACACCGAGGAGCACATCGATTTCCTGGAAACCCAGATCGAACTGATCGACAAGGTGGGCCTGCAGAACTACCTGCAGAGCCAGATGGGCGAGCTTTCCTGAAGCGGCAGCGCCCCAAAACAAAAGGGCTACGCAGTGCGAAGCCCTTTTTCATGGGTGTGACAGCAAACGGTGATTCAGGCAGCAACCAGTTGAATGGAACGGCCCAGACCCAGTTCCTGGCCTAGGTGCGCCATCTTGTGGCTGGTCCGGCATTCGGACCAGAGCGCGCGGGCACAGCCTTCGCACTTGCCGCACTGGGTAGCCACGCCCAGTTCGAGCTGGATCTCGTCGAAGTCCGCTCCGGCACGGGCGGCACGCTCGATGGTCTTGTCGGAGACGCGGTGGCAGACGCAAACAATCATGGCAGGCAATGTGTTGAAGAAGTATGCACGCGAATGATAATAGTTTGCAATACGATTGGCTAGCCCCGGTATCCGCCCCTGCCCGGCGCACGGTCTTTGGCCCGGTCCGCCCCCGCCGGGCAATTTAAGACCCGCTTAAGCCGTGGCGGCTGCAATAGGGGGATGAGCCTGCCACGCCCCGCCACCGCCTTCGGTTCCACGCCACGCGCCCGTTTCCTGGAGCTGCCCCTCTCCCTGGCCGGCCTGGCCCTGGTCTGGGACGCCAGCGACCTGGACCGGGTCGCCATGCAGTGGCTGGCCGGCGGCGGCGGCTTTGCCCTGCGCCACCACTGGCTGCTGGAGCGGGTGCTACACGACGGGGTGCACGACCTGGCCCTGCTGGCCTACGCGGCCCTGCTGTTCCTGGCCTGGCGCCCGCTCGGGCCGCTGCGCCAGCTGGACGGCCTGCAGCGGCTGGAGGTGGTCAGCGGCGTCACCCTGAGCCTGCTGCTGGTGGGCCTGTTCAAGGGCCTGAGCCATACGAGCTGCCCCTGGGACCTGCAGGAGTTCGGCGGAGCGGCCATCTACGTTTCGCACTGGGCCTGGAACCTGGTCGACGGCGGGCCGGGGCACTGCTTCCCGGGTGGGCATGTCTCCTCGGCCTATGCCTTCCTGGCGCTGGCGCTGCCCTGGCTGGACGGCGACGCCCAGGCGCGGCGCCTAGGCCGGGCCGTGCTGCACGGCGTGTTGCTGGCCGGCCTGCTGCTGGGCCTGGCCCAGACCCTGCGCGGCGCGCACTACCCGAGTCACACCTGGTGGTCGGCGCTGCTGTGCTGGGTCAGCGCCCTGGCCAACCAGCAGGTCTTTGCCCGCCTGCGCAGCAGGCCATGAGACGGCCTGCAAATACTGTTTAAAAACTCAGGAACTTCTCGCTTAGCACTCTCTCTTATAGAGTGCTAATATAGAAACATGACCTCGAAAGGAGTTCTGCCATGACCACTGTCACTGGAGTTTCCGCTTCCGCGCTGACCGTCGCGAATCCTTGGGCGCTGGTGCCCCCGCTGGGCAATCTGGACGCCTATATTTCGGCCGCCAACCGCCTGCCCATGCTCACCTTGGAAGAAGAGCAGGAGTTCGCACGAAAATTCCGCGAGTCCAATGATCTTGAGGCTGCCGGTAAGTTGGTGCTCTCTCACCTTCGCCTGGTGGTGTCCGTTTCGCGCCAGTACCTGGGCTACGGCCTGCCCCACGGCGACCTGATCCAGGAAGGCAATGTGGGCCTGATGAAGGCCGTCAAGCGCTTCGATCCGGACCAGGGCGTGCGCCTGGTGAGCTACGCGCTGCACTGGATCAAGGCCGAGATTCATGAATACATCCTGAAGAACTGGCGCATGGTCAAGGTCGCCACGACCAAGGCCCAGCGCAAGCTCTTCTTCAATCTGCGCTCCAAGAAGCAGGGCTACAAGGCCGACGCCGCAGCGGCGGATGCCGGCACCCACCGCGAGACGCTGAGTGAGAGCGAGATCGACCTGATGGCGCGCGAGCTCAATGTGAAGCGCGAAGAGGTCATCGAGATGGAAACCCGCCTGTCGGGCGGTGACGTCATGCTGGACCCAGGCCCGGGCGACGATGGCGAGGACAGCTACGGCCCCATCGCCTACCTGGCCGACGCCAACCATGAGCCCACGGCCATGATCGAAGCTCGCCAGCGCGACCTGCTGGCCAGCGACGGCATCGCCGCGGCGCTGGAGACGCTGGACGCACGCAGCCGCCGCATCGTGGAGGAGCGCTGGCTCAAGGTCAACGACGACAGTTCGGGCGGCATGACGCTGCATGAGCTGGCCGCCGAATACGGTGTGAGCGCCGAGCGCATCCGCCAGATCGAAGTGGCCGCCATGAAAAAGATGAAGGCGGCGCTGGCAGAATACGCCTGATTCCCTGGCGCACGCCTCAACAGGCCCCTGACTTGCCATGAGTCCGGGGCTTTTTCTTTGGAGACAAGAATGCGATTGACACCCTCCCCCCTGCGCCGCGCCCTGCTGGCGCTGGGCCTCCTGACCTTGGGCGTCGGCGCGCAGGCCCAGCAGGCTGCGGCCTGGCCGACCAAAGCGGTGAAGATCCTGGTCGGCTTTCCGGCCGGCACCTCGCCCGACCTGGTGGCGCGCACGCTGGCCGAGCCCTTGAGCAAGGCGCTGGGCCAACCCGTGGTGGTGGAGAACAAACCCGGGGCCGGCGGCAATATCGCGGCCGACATGGTGGCCAAGGCCACCGACGGCCACACCATCGGCGTGATGATCAACGGCAATCTGACCATCGCCAAGCTGCTCAATCCCAAAACCCCTTACGACCCGGCCAAAGACCTGGCGCCCATCAGCCTGATCGGCACCGCGCCGCTGGTGCTGGCCGCCCCGGCCAACGCACCCGGCAACACCACCGCCGAGTTCCTGGCCGCGGCGCGCAGCAGTGGCGACAAGTGGAGTTATGGTTCGCCGGGCATCGGCACGGTGGGCCACATCGGCATGGAACTGCTCAAGGCGCGCGCCGACATGGCGCCGGTGCATGTGCCCTACCCCGGCTACCCGCAGGTGGTGACCGCCATGCTGGGCGGGCAGATCCAGCTGTCCATGCTGCCGCCTGGTCTGGCCATGGCACAGGCGCGTGCGGGCAAGGTCAAGGTGCTGGGGCTGACGTCGGCCGGCCGCAGCACCCTGGTGCCCGAGGTGCCCAGCCTGGCCGAGGCGGGCGTGAAGGACTTCCAGCTGGAGATCTGGAACGCCGTGGCCGGCCCCGCTTCCATGCCCAAGCCCGTCATCGCCAGACTCTCCGCACTCTTCAGCGAGATCGCGCGCAGCCCCGAGGTGCGCCAGCGTCTGTTCCAGCAGGGCTGGCAGGTGGCCGGCGGGACCTCCGAGGCCCTGGCCCTGCGCATCCAGGCGGATACGGCCACCCTGGGCAAGATCATCCGCGACCAGGCGATCAAGGTGGAGTGACCCCCCGGTCTGGTGCCTGACTGCCACCCGAGAAAAAGCCCGCCATCGGCGGGCTTTTTCTCGACTGCACGGAGATCACTTCTCCTGCAGGAGCTGCCTGATGTCCGAAGCCAGCGCCCCCGCCCCGCTGCCGTAGCGCGAATACAGGCGCAAACGACCCTGGGTGTCATAGATGTACATGCCGGCCGAGTGGTCCATGGTGTAGCTGGTGGGTGTCTTGCCGTCGACCTTCTTGTAGTAGACCTTGTAGTCCTTGGCCACCGCGGCCAGCTGCTCGGGGCTGGGCGCATACAGCGCGAGGAAGGTCGGGTCGAAGTTGCTCATGTAGCTCTTCATCACCTCGGGCGTATCGCGCGCGGGATCGACGGTGACGAACAGGCCCTGCAGTTTCTCGCCGTCCGGGCCCAGCAGCTTCTTCACTGCCACCAGTTCGGTCATGGAAGTGGGGCAGACGTCCGGGCACTGCGTGTAACCGAAGAACATCACGACGATCTTGCCCTGGAAGTCCTTGAGCGTGCGCGCCTGGCCGTTGTGGTCGGTCAGCGCGAAATCCTTGGCGTAATCGGCGCCCGTCAGGTCGATGGCGCTGAAACCGGGTTTGCCACTGTCGGAGCAGCCCGCCAGCAGCAGGCCCCCGGCAGCGAGCAGACCCGCCGCGATGGAATGAAGAGCAGTGCGCTTGTTCATGAAGGTCTCACAGCAGGTAATGGTCGAGCAGCAGGGCTGCAAAAAGCACGCTGAGGTGGATCAGCGAGAAACGGAAGGTCTTGCGGGCGAGCTCGTCCGAGTAGTTGCGCCACAGCTTGAAGGCATAGGCAAAAAACCCGACGCTGAGCAACACGGCCGTGGCCAGGTAGAGCCAGGAGCTCATGCCGTAGGCGAAGGGCATGAGGCAGGCCGCAAACAGCACCAGGGTGTAAAGCAGGATCTGCAGGCGCGTGAACTCGTTGCCGTGGGTGACCGGCAGCATGGGCAAACCGGACTTGCGGTAGTCCTCCACCCGGTACAGGGCCAGCGCCCAGAAGTGCGGCGGCGTCCACAGGAAGATGATGAGAAAGAGGATCAGCGCCTCGGGGCCGACGTCGTTGGTCAGCGCCGCCCAGCCCAGCACCGGCGGCATGGCCCCGGACGCACCACCGATCACGATGTTCTGGGGCGTCAGCGGCTTGAGGATGACGGTATAGATCACGGCATAACCGACGAAGGTGGCGAAGGTCAGCCACATGGTCAGCGGATTGATCCAGAAGTACAGCAGCACCGAGCCCGCGGCACACAGCACCGCCGAGAACAGCAGGGTCTGCACATCACTGAGTTCGCCCTTGGCGGTGGGACGCCAGGCGGTGCGTTTCATCTTGGCGTCGATGCCCTTCTCGACAATGCAGTTGAAGGCCGCCGCCGCCCCCGCCACCAGCCAGATGCCGATGCAGGCGATGATCATCAGGCGCAGTTCCGGCCAGCGCGGCAGGCCGGGCACTGCCAGCACCATGCCGATCAGGGCGCAGAAGACGATGAGCTGGACCACCCGCGGTTTGGTCAGCGCATAGAACTGGCTGAACACGGAGGCGGTGGATGCGGTGATGGGGGCACTCATGCGGCAGGACTCGAAACAGGAACGGGGGGAACGCGGCTTGCCTGCCCGGCCGGCTGGCTACTGGCCAGGCTCCAGGTCAGCAACACCACCAGGCCGGCAGCGCCGCCGGTGTGCAGCACGGCCGCCAGCAGCGGCCAGTCCAGCACGACATTGCTCAGGCCGCTGAGGAATTGCAGCAGCAGCAGCGCAGCCAGCCAGCGCGCCGCGCCGCGCCACAAGGGCAGCGCGTGCAGGCGCCAGGCCAGCAGCAGCAGCACATCGATCACGACATAGGCCACCAGGCGATGCACGTAGTGGATGGCGGTGAGCGCGGCGAAGCTGATGTGCTCGCCCGAGCCGGTCAGGCCCAGCTCACGCCAGAGCTCGAAGCCCTGGACAAAATTCATCTCGGGCCACCAGCTGCCCTGGCAGCTCGGGAATTCGGTACACGCCAGCACGGCGTAGTTGGTGCTGACCCAGCCACCCAGGGCGATCTGCAGCGTCAGCAGGCCCAAACCCCAGCCCAGCAGGCGGCGCAAGCCGGCCGGCGCCACACGCGTGGCGCCCGCATCATGCAATTGCGCATAGCGCACGGCCTGCAGGCTCAACAAGGCCAGCAGCAGCAGGCCGCCCAGCAGGTGCAAGGTGACGATGGCGGGGAACAGCTTCATGGTGACGGTCAGCGCGCCAAAGGCACCCTGCACGCAGACCCAGACCAGGGTGAGCGTGGCCCACCAGGGACTCAGCGTGCCGGCAGCACTGCGCACCTTGCGCAGGTGCTCGCGCCAGCTGACCAGTGCCAGCACCAGGATGAGGACACCGACGCCGGTGGCGAGGTAACGGTGGATCATTTCAACCCAGGCCTTGCCATGCGTGACCGGTCCTGTGGGCATGGCCTGCTGCGCCGCCGAGATTTCGGCGTGGGCACCGACCGGGCTGGCCTTGCCGTAACAGCCCGGCCAGTCCGGGCAGCCCAGGCCGGAGTCCGTCAGGCGGGTGAAGGCGCCGAACAGCACCAGGTCGAAGGTGAGGAAGAGGGTGAGCACGGTCAGGGCCTGCAAGCGACGCGTGGTGCTGGCCTGGCGCTGGCGCAGCCAGACCCAGGCCAGCGGCCCGCCCGCGAGCACCAGGCCCATGAGCATGAGGCGCAGGGCCGGGCTGAAGTCGTAGAGTGCGGGGGCGTCCATGGCTTCAGCGCCCCGCCTTGTCCCAGGAGCTGGACGCACGCATCAGGCGCTCCAGATCACGCTTGGCCTTGGCGGCCGTCTCGATGTCCAGCCGGGCGGGAAAACGCATCATCCAGTTGCCCATCGGGTCCACCACATACAGGTGCTCGCCGATGTCGCGGCCGCTGGCCGGTGCCAGCCAGCGCGCCAGTTCCTCGGCCGGCACGCGCAGCACCGTGGCATCCTTCAGCCCGGGCTGCAGTTCCGCCGGGATGGCCTGCATGTCGTTGACCAGCCAGACCCGATCCAGGCGGTCCTTTTCCTTGCCCAGGCTCTCGCGCAACTGGCGCTGGAAGTAGAGCTGCTGGGTACACACCTCGGTGCAACTGCCGCTGCCAACGCTCACCAGCAACCACTGGCCCTTGAGTTCGCTCAGCTTGTGCGTGCGCCCTTCCAGGTCCAGGCCCAGGATCTCGGGCAGGGGACGCTGCGGGTCGATGAGCTCACCGAAATTGCGCCGGCCTTCGGGGCGGATGACGTAATAGGTGAAGTAGGAGGCGATCACCGGCGCCGCACTGACCAGCAACACCGCGATCATCTTCCAGCGACCGACTCGGGTACGCCGGGTCTCGTCGGCCAGGGCCTGGCTCGGCTCGGGCAGGTCGTAGACGGTCAGGCCGAGAACGTGGTCGCTGCCTTCAGGCTTGGCGCTGCTTGTATCTTCTGACAATTTGGAACCAGACATCAAGGAGTGTTATCAGGGCACACAGCCCGAACCATTGAAACGCGTAACCGTAGTGCTTGTCGACCCCGGTGTTGATCTGCGGCCAGTCACGCAGCAGGCCGTCATCCTGCTGGGGCGCACCAGTCTGCTGGATCGATCCCGCGACCAGGGCCAGCCCGGTCTCGGTCCGAAACTGTGCCAGATCGAGATTTTGCCGGATCGCTCCGCTCCCGGCTTCACCCATCTCATAGAGCTTGGAGGGTGCGGGGGCTATGCGGCCCTGCACTTTCACCATCCCGGCTGGCGTGTCGATCTGCGGCACGCGCAGCCGGTCCTCGAAGTTGCGCGGCACCCAGCCGCGCTGCACCAGCACGACCGCCCCGCCGTCCAGCCGCAAAGGCGTCAGCACGTAGAAACCGGAACGCCCGTTCATCTGCCGGTTGTCCAGGAAGACCGTATGTTGCGGCAGCCACTGCCCCAGCGCCTCGATGCGGCGGTGCAGCAGTTCCTCGTCCATCGCGCCGGCCAGGCTGCGGCCGTCCAGCAACGGCAGTTGGGCCCGGGCGTCAATGCGGGCCTGCAGGGCTTGCTTCTCGTCGGCACGGCCGAGCTGCCAGCGCCCGAGCGCCAGCGTCAGCGCCACGCCCAGCAGCGCGGCCCCTGTCACCACCCAGAAACGCACTCTTTCACTCACGCGATAATCCTGTCCATGAAATACCTCGTCGCCCTGGCCTTCCTGGCCATCATCGCCAGCCTGGGCTCGGCCCTGTTCTTCATGATGCGCGACGGACGCGACGGCAAGCCCAAGACCAGCAACATGGCACGCGCCCTGGCCTTCCGCGTGGGCTTTTCCATCCTGATCTTCCTGTGCATCCTGATCGCCTGGAAGCTGGGTTATATCCAGCCCACGGGCATCAAGCCGGGCCAGTAAGCCATCTCACGTCGAACAAAAACAAAAGCCGCTTCACGCGGCTTTTGTTTTTGTCGGCTCGGGCATCTCGCGACGCCACGAGCAGGCAGGCCTTACATCCAGTAGACCAGAATGTAGAGACCCAGCCACACCACGTCCACGAAGTGCCAGTACCAGGCGGCGCCTTCGAAGCCGAAGTGACGATCCGCCGTGAAATGGCCCTTCTGCAGGCGCAGGGTGATGAAGAACAACATCAGCATGCCGACGAACACGTGGAAGCCGTGGAAGCCGGTCAGCATGAAAAAGGTGGAGCCGAAGATGCCGGACGAGAGCTTGAGGTTCAGGTCACGGTAGGCATGGTAGTACTCGTAGCCCTGCACGAACAGGAAGGTCAGGCCCAGCAGCACGGTGATCCACATGAAGCCGATGGTCTTGCTGCGGTTGCCGTCACGCAGGGCGTGGTGGGCGATGGTCAGCGTCACGCCCGAGGTCAGCAGCAGGGCGGTGTTGATCGTGGGCAGCCAGAAGGGGCCCATGGTCTGGAAGGGCTCGATGATGCCGGCCGGCGAAGCGGTGGCACCAGCCACGAGACTGGGCCACACGGCCTTGAAGTCGGGCCACAGCAGCGCGTTGTCCAGGCTGCCCAGCGCCGGCACCGAGTGGGCGCGGGCCCACCAGAGGGCGGTGAAGAAGGCACCGAAGAACATCACCTCGGAGAAGATGAACCAGGTCATGCTCCAGCGGAAGGAGATATCGATCTTGTGGCCGTACTGGCCGCCTTCGCTCTCGGCAATGGCTTCGCGGAACCACTGGAACAGCACGACCAGCCACCAGACGAGGCCGAGGAACAGGGAGTACTTGCCCCAGTCGGCGCCGTTGATCCACTGGCCAGCGCCCAGAATGACGAAGAACAGGCCGATCGCCGCCATCACGGGATGACGGGACGGGCCAGGCACGAAGTAGTACGGGGTGCCGCCGTGGGTAGTCGAACTCATGTTTGCTCCATTCCTTCCGATTCTGCTTCTCTCAAATCATTTTCAAGTGTTCCGGCCCGGGTCTTACTTGACCACGATC
Source organism: uncultured Hylemonella sp. (assembly GCA_963513295.1). Lineage (GTDB taxonomy): Bacteria > Pseudomonadota > Gammaproteobacteria > Burkholderiales > Burkholderiaceae_C > Hylemonella. Next base: position 2,195 of record CAUPQO010000017.1, on the reverse strand, counting down.
CAGTTCACCACTGCAATCAAACTCAATACCAGCAGGATGCCACCAACCAGGCCCACCGCGATGATGTGGTAGGGCTTGAGCTGGGCGATGTCATCCTGGAAACCACTGTTCTTGCGCACGCCGAGGAAGGACCAGGCCACGGCCTTGACGGTCGCCCACAGCGAGCCCCTGGAGGCCTGTGTTTTGCTCATGCCCCGGACTCCATGCCCTTGTGCGCGGCCGTGGGGGCCGGCGGCGTCTTGCTGCCCACTTCGAAGAAGGTGTAGGACAGGGTGATGGTGCTCACGTCCCTGGACAGCTTGGGATCGATGACAAAAACCACCGGCCAGCTTTTCTTCTCGCCCGGCGCCAGCGTGTACTCGTTGAAGCAGAAGCACTCCAGCTTGTTGAAGTGTGCTGCCGCCTGGCGCGGGGCATAACTCGGGATGGCCTGGGCCGCCATGCTGCGGTCCTGCACGTTCTCGAATTCGTACATGACGGTGGCCATCTCGCCCGGATGCACCTGCAGCGAGGTCTGCGCCGGCTTGAAACGCCAGGGGCCACGCACATTGGCATCAAACTCGACCGTGATGGTACGGCTGGTATCGACCTGGGTGTTGCCCGGTGTCACCGCACTGCGGCCCGGCATTTCGCGCTCGCCGACTGCCAGCACATTGAGGCCCAGGGCTTCACACAGGTGCTTGTAGATCGGCACCAGTGCATAACCGAAGCCGAACATGCCGGCCACCACAATGGCCAGCTTGCCCAGCATCCTGGCGTTCTCGCGTCGCAGGTTCATGGCTGTCCCGTCACTTGCCGCCCAGCAGGACCATCTTGGCCAGGAAACCCAGGAAGAAGATCAGCGCGACCGACGCCAGGATCAGGCCCAGGCGGCGGTTGGCTTTCTTCTGTTCAGGCGTCATGGCTCAATCTTTCCGTGCGAGGTGTCAGCCAATGATCTTGGTCGCCGTGGCGTCCAGCTTCGGGGGGGTCTCGAAGGTATGGAAGGGGGCCGGCGAAGGCACTTCCCACTCCAGGCCTTCCGCGCCTTCCCAGGGCTTCTGCGGGGCCTTCTCGCCCTGGCCGCGCATGGCGGGCAGGATGACGGCCAGGAAGAAATAGACCTGGGCCAGGCCGAAGCCGAAGGCACCGACGGTGGCGATGGCGTTGAAGTCGGCGAACTGCATGGGGTAGTCGGCATAACGACGGGGCATGCCGGCCAGACCCAGGAAGTGCATCGGGAAGAAGGTGATGTTGAAGGAGATCATCGACCACCAGAAGTGCAGCTTGCCGCGGCCTTCGCTGTACATCACACCGGTCCACTTGGGCAGCCAGTAATAGATGCCGGAGAACATGGCGAACAGCGAGCCGGCCACCAGCACGTAGTGGAAGTGGGCCACCACGTAATAGGTGTCCTGCACCTGGATGTCGATCGGCGCCACCGACAGGATCAGGCCGGTGAGGCCGCCCATGGTGAACACGAAGATGAAGCCCACGGCCCACAGCATCGGAGTCTCGAAGGTCATCGAGCCCTTCCACATGGTGGCCAGCCAGTTGAAGATCTTCACGCCGGTGGGCACGGAGATCAGCATGGTGGCGTACATGAAGAACAGCTGGCCGGTCACCGGCATGCCGGTGGTGTACATGTGGTGTGCCCACACGATGAAGGACAGGATGGCGATGGAAGCCGTGGCGTAGACCATGGAGGCGTAGCCGAACAGCTTCTTACGGGCAAAGGCCGGCACCACGGCGCTGATGATGCCGAAGGCCGGCAGGATCATGATGTACACCTCGGGGTGGCCGAAGAACCAGAAGATGTGCTGGTACATCACCGGGTCGCCGCCGCCGGCGGGGTTGAAGAAGGTGGTGCCGAAGTGGCGGTCGGTCAGCGTCATGGTGATGGCGCCGGCCAGCACGGGCATCACGGCGATCAGCAGGTAGGCGGTGATCAGCCAGGTCCAGCAGAACAGCGGCATCTTCATCAGCGTCATGCCGGGCGCGCGCATGTTCAGGATGGTCACGATGATGTTGATCGAGCCCATGATGGAGGAAGCACCCAGGATGTGCATGGCAAAGATGCCGGCGTCCATCGAGGGGCCCATCTGCAGCGTCAGCGGGGCGTACAGCGTCCAGCCGGCCGCGGGGGCGCCGCCGGGCATGAAGAAGGACAGCACCAGCATGAGCGCCGCGGGAATCATCAGCCAGAAGCTGAAGTT
>CAUPQO010000016.1:0-30142 GCA_963513295.1 uncultured Hylemonella sp. | reverse complement strand
CGTGTTCTTTCACCACTGCATGGATGCGGCGCAGCTCGGCCGGATCGATCGAGGTGCCGGTGGGGTTGGAGGGCGAGGCCAGCAGCACGCCGCGCGTGCGCGGCCCCCAGGCGGCGCGCACCTTCTCGGCACTGAGCTGGAAGCGTTCTGCCGGGCCGCAAGGGATGAGCCGGGCCGTGCCTTCGGCGGCGCTGACGAAGTGCCGGTTGCAGGGGTAGCTCGGGTCCGGCATCAGGACCTCGTCGCCGGCCTCGATCAGGGCCAGGCAGGCCAGCTGCAGGGCGGCCGAGGCGCCGGCGGTGACCACGATGCGGCTGGCCGGAACATCAAGGCCGAAGCGCTGCGCGTACCAGGCGCTGATGCGTTCGCGCAGTGCAGGCAGGCCGGTGGCGTCGGTGTACTGGCTGCGACCCGCGCGCACGGCGCGTTCGGCGGCTTCCTGTACCAGCGACGGGGCCGTGAAGTCGGGCTCACCGATGTTGAGGAAGATCATGGGCGCGCTGCCTTGCGCCGCCTCGCGTGCCAGGGCCGAGGCGGTCTTGGCCACTTCCATCACGTAGAAGGGCTCGATCTTCTGCGCGCGGGCCGCGATCCTCATGTGCGCATCAGTCCGGGACGCTCTTGGTCTTGCCGCTGGCGCGATCGCGCTCTACTTCGGCCGCCCTCAGCGCAGGGGCCAGGCCGTTGAGCACGCCGTTGACGTACTTGTGGCCGTCGGTGCCGCCGAAGGACTTGGCCAGCTCGATGCACTCGTTCAGGACGACGCGCCAGGGCACGTCCAGGCAGTGCTGCATTTCGTAGGCGCCGATCCACATGACGGCGTGTTCGATGGGCGAGAGCTCGGTCAGCTTGCGGTCCAGCAGGGGGGTGATCAGGCGGTCCAGCTCGCCGGCCTGGGCCACGCAACCGTGCAGCAGGGCGTCGTAGTGGGCGGCGTCGGCCTTGGAGAAGCCGGAGAGGTCGCGGGTGAAGATGTCAATGTCGCTGGTCTCGTTGCGGCCGACCAAGTGCTGGTACAGGGCCTGCAGCGCGAACTCGCGGGCGCGGCTACGGCCGGACTTGGTGGCCGACTTGCGCGGGGCGGTGGGCGTGTTCATTCGATGTCTTCCATCAGGTTGGCCATTTCCACAGCCACGCGGGCAGCGTCGCGGCCCTTGTCGGTCTGGCGGGCGATGGCCTGCTCCATGGTTTCCACGGTCAGGATGGCGTTGGCGATGGGCAACTGGTAGTCCAGCGCGACGCGGGTGACGCCGGCGCCCGACTCGTTGGCCACCAGTTCGAAGTGGTAGGTCTCGCCGCGGATGATGCAGCCCAGCGCGATCAGCGCGTCATAGCTGTTCTTCTCGGCCAGGGTCTGCAGGGCCAGCGGCACTTCCAGTGCGCCCGGCACCATGACGTGGTCGAGGTTCTTCGTCTGCACGCCGAGAGCGGCCAGTTCGGCTCGGCAGGCGACAGCGAGGGCATTGGTGACGCTTTCGTTGAAGCGGGCCTGCACGATGGCGATGGCCAGCTTGCGGCCGTCTAGGCGTGCGTCGGTGGGTTCGAGATTGCCTTTGTCGGCGCCAAACATGGTGGATTCCTTGGTTTATTTTTGAAGATAGCCGATGACTTCGAGTCCGTAGCCGGTCATGCTGGGCAGCCGGCGCGGGTTGCCCATGAGGTTCATCTTGTGCACGCCGCAGTCACGCAGGATTTGCGCGCCCACGCCATAGGTGCGCAGGTCCATGCGGCCGCGCTCGGGCGCATGGCTGGCGCGTGCCGTGCCTTCGAACTGGGCCAGCAGCTGGTTGGCGCTTTCGCCGCAATTCAGCAACACCACCACGCCACGGCCTTCTGCGGCGAGGCGCGTGAGGCAGGCGTCCAGGCTCCAGGAGTGCATGGTACGGCCGACTTCGAGTGCGTCCAGCACCGAGAGCGGTTCGTGCACACGGGCCGGCACCGTGTCTTGCGGTCCCCACTGGCCGCGCACCAGGGCCAGGTGCAGGCCCTGGCTGGGCTTGTCGCGGTAGGCATGGGCTGTGAAGTCGCCGAAGGCGGTCTGGATCGGACGGCTGCCGATCTTCTCGATCAGTGATTCGTGGCGGCTGCGGTGCTCGATCAGGTCGGCGATGGTGCCTATCTTCAGGCCGTGTTCCGCAGCGAAGGCCTGCAGGTCGGGCAGGCGGGCCATGGTGCCGTCGTCCTTCATGATCTCGCAGATCACGGCGGCCGGCGTGCAGCCGGCCATGGCGGACAGGTCGCAGCCGGCTTCGGTATGGCCGGCGCGCATGAGCACGCCGCCGTCCACCGCCTGCAGCGGGAAGATGTGGCCGGGCTGCACCAGATCTTCGGGTTTGGCATTCGGCGCCACGGCGGCCTGCACGGTGCGCGCGCGGTCGGCGGCCGAGATGCCGGTGGTGACACCCGTGGCCGCTTCGATGGAGACGGTGAAGGCGGTGCTGTAGACGGTGCCGTTGCGCGCGGCCATGGGCGGCAGGCGCAGGTAGTCGCAGCGCTCGCGCGTGAGCGTCAGGCAGATCAGGCCACGGCCGAAGCGGGCCATGAAGTTGATGGCCTCCGGCGTGACGTGGTCGGCCGCCAGCACCAGGTCACCCTCGTTCTCGCGGTCTTCCTCGTCCACCAGGATGACCATGCGGCCGGCGCGCATCTCGGCCACGATGTCTTCGACCGGGGAAATCGGGACAGCCGCGGGTTGGCTGGAAGAGGTGGTTTTCATGGTGTCGGTTTCCGCAGGGAGGTGCCGGGCTTTCGGATGGGGGTCAAGGGCGTGTGATGGCGGTTCACCACAGGCGCGCGCTCAGCAGCGAGACGCCGAAGAAGGCGCTCCAGTCCGGGGTGGCGGCGGTGAGACCGCGCGCCATGCCGAAGTCCAGCACCACGCGCTTGCTCATGTTGTAGGTGCCGCCCAGCATGTACTGGCGGGTGGTATCGCCCCCGGTGTTACGGGTGCCGCTGAGTTCGCCGAAAACGCCCCAGCTGTCGTTCAGCGGACGCGACAGCGACGTGGCCCAGCCGTACTGCATGCGTTCCTGGCCGGGATCGACGGCACCCAGCCGGGTGGCGCCGGCATTGACGTCCAGCCGGTTGCCCAGGGCGTCCAGGCTGTAGATCAGCGTCAGCAGGTAATCGGTGCGGCCGCTACCGAGGTTTTCCGAGGCGGTGGGCGACTTGGCGCCGGCTTCCACGCCCCAGGCGCCGTTCTGGCCGGGATCGCCGCCGATCAGGTGCTTGACGATCAGCGTGGTATCGCCGGTGCCGCTGTAGTGCTTGTTGTCCAGGTCGGTGCTGCGCAGGCCGAGTTCCGTGCCGAGCAGAACGCCCCAGCGCTCGCTGAAGGCCAGCTTGGCTGTGACGGGCAGGCTGTCGCGTCGGCGGTCACTACCGCCCTGTTGCCGCTGCCAGCCGGCTTCCAGTTCCAGCCAGCCCGGTGCGGGGAGTTCGGCCGGATTGGCCGCGGTCGGTCGGTAGGGCGTGACGCTGGATTCCTGGCCCTGGGCCCGGGCGATCGGACTGGTGGCTGCCAGGGCTGCGACCAGCAGGGGCAGTGCAAGGGCGTAAGTGGAGGTGGACATGTTTTTCTTGAGGGGACTGGTGATCAGGGCCGGGGTGATGCGCCGGGTCCGGTCGCGCCCAGCATACGCTCCACGTAGCGCGCAACCGTATCGATTTCGAGGTTGACGCCTGCGCCAGCCTTGAGCGTGCCCAGGCTGGTGTTTTGTACGGTGTGCGGGATCAGGTTGATGCTGATCTCACATCCGCTCGCGTTGTCGACTACCCGGTTGACGGTCAGGCTCACGCCGTTGACGGTGATGGAGCCCTTGTAGGCCAGGTACTTCGCGAGTGCGGCCGGAGCCTGGATGCGCAACTCCCAGCTTTCGCCGACCTGGGCAAAAAGACAGACGGTACCGACACCGTCCACATGGCCGGACACGATGTGGCCGCCCAGGCGATCGCCGGCGCGCAGGGCTTTTTCCAGGTTGATATGCGCGCCCAGGGCCAGGCCGGTGGTGCGGGCCAGCGATTCGGCCGAGATGTCGATGGTGAACTGTTGGAGGGGCAGGTCGAGGCTGGTGACGGTCATGCAGGCGCCATTGAGGGCGATGCTGTCACCCAGGCCGACGTCGTCAAGATACGCGGGCGGACAAGCAATCGCGAGGCGCTTGCCGTGCTGTAAAGAGCTTCCCAGGTCGTGGCTGGCGACGATGCGCCCCACGCCGGTGATGATTCCGGTGAACATCCTGCTATTTTCGCAGGGATTCGGCTAGAAACTGTCGCGGCCGGGAATTCGGGCCAACAAACGCAGGTCGGGGCCGATCAGGGTGGTGTCGTGGAATTCGAGCACCACGGCCTGTGCCAGCTCCGTCAAGGGCCCGATGTTGACCATGCCCTGGCCTGCCCCCAGCAGCTTGGGCGCGAGATAGACCAGGAATTCGTCCACCAGGCCTTCGCGCACCAGGGAGCCGTTGAGCTTGTGGCCGGCTTCCACATGCACTTCGTTGATCTCGCGCCTGGCCAGGTCCTGCAGCATGGCTGCCAGATCGACCTTGTTTTCCGTGCCGGGCTGGCGGCCCGGGCAGTGGATGACCGTGGCACCGCGGGCTTCCAGGGCGGCTTTTTTCCCCTCGTTGACCGCGGCTGCATAGAAGATATAGAGCTGGCGCCCGGGGATGAACAGCTTGGCGTCCAGCGGCGTGTCCAGCCGGCTGTCCACTACCACCAGCTGTGGCTGGCGCGGCGTCTCGACCAGGCGTACGTCCAGCCGCGGATCGTCTTCCAGCACGGTGCCGATGCCGGTCAGCACGGCGCAGGCCCGGGCCCGCCAGGCGTGACCGTCGGCCCGGGCCGCTTCCGAGGTGATCCACTGGCTGGTGCCGTTATCCAGTGCGGTCTGGCCGTCCAGCGAGGCGGCGATCTTCATGCGCACCCAGGGGGTCTGGCGCACCATGCGGCTGAAGAAGCCGATATTGAGTTCGCGTGACTCGGCCGCACCCGGTCCGATCTCGACCTCGATGCCGGTTGCCCGCAGGCGCGCGAAGCCCTGGCCGGCCACCTTGGGGTTGGGGTCCTGGATCGATGCGACGACCCTGGCGATGCCGGCGGCCACCAGCGCGTCACAACAGGGCCCGGTACGGCCCTGGTGGGCGCAGGGCTCCAGCGTGACGTAGGCGGTGGCGCCCCGGACGGCGTGGCCCTTGGCGGCGGCGTCCTGCAGCGCCACGATTTCCGCATGCGGCCCGCCAGCGCGCTGCGTATGGCCCTGGCCCAGCAGTTGGCCGTCGACGCCCACGATGACGCAGCCCACGCGCGGGTTGGGGGAGGTCAGGCGCAGGGCCTGGATGGCGAGCGCAAGCGCACGGTCCATCATGGTCGGGAATGTGTGAAAAAGTAACGTGCCATGCTTGGCAGTCTACCGCCTGGCGTCCTGGCCGAGCCACTCATCGGAACAGGGGAGACATCGGCAAGTGGCCGGCAGTAAGCTGACCTGTATGAAAAGCCGTCTATCTGGTTTTACCTTGATCGAGTTGCTGGTGGTCGTTGCGGTCGCCTCGATACTGCTATCGCTGGCTGTTCCGAGTTTCCGCACGATGCTGGTCAAGCGCAGTGTTCAGTCCGCGGTCGATGCCATGGTCATCGATCTGCGTTTTGCACGCTCCGAAGCCATCAAGCGGACCACGCGCGTCAGCATATGCAGTTCCGCCAATGGGACGTCCTGCGCGACGACCGCCAGCTGGAAGGACGGCTGGATTGTTTTCATTGACGATGACGGTGACGGAACTGTTGATCCCTCGGATGTCGTCTTGCGTGTCCAGGACGCGCAGTTGAACCTGGCCTCCCTGACCACATCGGTCTCAACATTGGCCATCACGTACCAGCCCGCAGGGTGGGCGCGTGCGGCGGCCCAGACTTTCACATTCACACCTGCGGATGGCTCGGCCCGCCTGGTTTGTGTGTCCAATCAGGGGCGGGCTACGGCCAGGGCTGAGGGGGTGACATCGTGCAGCTGAAATCTTTCTCCCGGCGCATGGCTGGAGCTTCCTTGATCGAGGTGCTGGTTTCCATCGTGCTGGCGTCCTTTGCCTTGCTGGCACTGGCGGGGGTCAACGCATCATCGGTCCGGTACACCAAGATGTCGCAGTACCGAGCCACCGCGGCACAGCTGGCCAACGATATGGGGGAGAGGATCCGAGCCAACAAGGGCGTGGCGACGCCGACGGCAACCGGGTTCTTTGCTGGCAACTACGACTATGTGGATGATTTTGCCGCGCAGGCTACGGCAACGACACTTCCGTCACCCCTTTGCAATACGGCTGGCAGCAGCTGCACCCCTGCCCAGATTGCCGCACTGGATTTGGCCCAGTGGCGCATCATGGTGCGTAACCAGTTGCCCGAAGGATCTGTTTTCCTGCGCCGTCAGAGCACCGAGGTGGCCATGGATGTGTGGGTGGTCTGGCGCGATCCAGCGGTTGCGAATACCGACGAGGCACCCGCTTTGGTGAGCGAGTGCCCCAACAGCCTTAACACTGGCAGCGACCTCAGCATCCGCTGCAGCTATTTCCGGATCAATCTATGAAACAGCGCGTCCTTCGCTCCCGGATGCAGGGCCTGTCCCTGATCGAAGTTCTGGTCTCGCTGGTCATCGGGCTGATCGTGGTTGGGGCGGTACTTGTAAGTTACCTGGGTTCGGGCAAGACCGGCAAGGTCCAGGCCGCTTATGCGGAAATGAATGAAAACGCGCAGATCGCGATGACCATCATGAACCGCGACCTTCTTCTGGCCGGTTATGCGCAGCCCACCGGTGTCTCCGGTACAACGTTTACGCGCAGCTATTCTGACCGCCCTATTTTTGGCTGCGACAAGGGGCTCGATAACGTGATTCGGCGTAACCAGACGGCCCCTTGGGACAGCACGGTTTGTGCGGTTGCAGGTGCCGACGATCATGTGATCGAGGTGGTGTACGAGGCGGACCTGACCAATACCGTGCCGACAGCTGCGAATGTGCCGTCCGACTGCATCGGTAACACGCTGCCCACGACCGTTGTCGGCACGGCGACTTATTACATCGCGCACAACCGGTTCTATCTGTCCTCTGGTGCAAGCGGCAAGTCTGAACTCTACTGTGCCAGCCAGCAAGGTGCGGCGGGACAGCCGCTGGTTGACAACGTGGAGGCCATGAGAATCTGGTACGGGGAGGCCAATGCGGCCAATCCTCGTCAGATCGTCAAGTACGTGAGCGCATCCAGCGTCTCCGACTGGGGGCGCGTTCTGAGCGTGCGGGTTTGCTTGCTGATGAAGAGCAGCGAGGCTGTTCTGAACTCTGAGGACCCGCTGACTTACCTGGATTGTGATGGGGTGGCGCGCACATCCGCTGATTTCTTTGTACGCCGTGCATACTTCACGACGACAACGCTGCGCAACAAGATGGCCTTTTGAGGTTCCATGATGTCAACGATTCCTGTTACAGCCAAACTGCATCACGGTGCACGCCGTCAGGCGGGTGTGTCGCTGATCATCGTCATGATGATGTTGGTCATCATCGGCATCACGTCGGCGGCAACCATACGCAATGCCACTTCCAGTGAGAAGCTGACCAACAACATTCGTGTTCAGTACCTGGCACAACAGTATGCGGAAGCTGCCTTGCGTTACTGCGAGTCGGAACTGACCAAGCCTGAAGCCAGCCGTGTGGCCACGCTGGCGGAAGTCAACTTGGTCCAGACCACATTTGGCGGTACGCCCGCCTGGAGCCAGACGGGCACCTGGACCGGCGCGGGGGGGGCTTCTGCCTCCAAGACGGTACTGCCTGAGAACCGTATCAAATCGACCGACAGCGCTTTCCGGCCGGCGACCTTGCCCGAGTGCGTCGTCGAGAAACAGGCGATGGCTGACGGTAATGTGGCTTACGTCATCACGGCCCGGGGCTTTAGTACGGACTACCGTGCCGCTTCAGGCACTGGCCTCACGACCAATGGATCCGTGATCTGGTTGCAGTCCACGGTCATGCTGAATTGATGGAGAACGAGATGAAAACTCAGTTTGCTACTCCCAAAGCCAGGCTTGCGCTCGGTGCGCTCATGGCGGCGTGGTTGTTGGCCGTGACCACCTCTGTGGGCGCGCAACCTGCGCAATACCCCTTGATGAGCCGTGACGGGGGCGGGGTCAAGCCCAACATCATGCTGACCATGGACGATTCAGGTTCCATGACTTGGTCCCACATGCCCGAGGTGACCATTTATGTTGGGGCTTACAGCATTGCCAGTCCACTGGGGAGTAACGGCGCCAGGATGGATCCCGGGGAGGATTCGAATGCGTATGTATTTTATCAAGGCACAGTGGCTGCCCAGCCCGGTTCGAGCAATCACCGCCAGAAGCTGATGCGCTCACCGGACACCAATACCGTTTATTACAACCCCGAGGTGCGTTACCAGCCCTGGCCCCTTGCAGCGGGCGGGCGTATGGCCAATGTGAGCGTGACAGCTGCGCCGCGCGATCCGATGAACCAGGGGAGCAACCAGATCGACCTGACCAACAAACGCACCTTCACGAACAACCGCACCTGGTGCTGGAGTGGAGGGGATACAAATTGCACTGGCCGCAGCAATATTGAGTACGATCCCGGGCTTTACTACCGTTTGAATAAAACGGCAGGGGCTTATACGGATCCTGCCGTTGCCAGCAATTACACCGAATACAGCATCAACGCCGCTGATGGCACGACGTTCACCAAATATGCGGCCCGTACCGACTGCTCGGGTTCGGTGTGCACGAAGGCCGAGGAACGGCAGAATTTTGCCAACTGGTTCACCTACTATCGGACCCGCAATCTGTTGGCGCGCGGGTCGGTTGCCGAGGCCTTCAGTGAGTCCGGCGATACTTTCCGCCTGGGTTGGGGGCGGATCAACCAAGGCTCGGACGTCAGCATCGACGGCGTGACGACCAAGGTGATCCAGGCCGGTGTACGCGATTTCACGGATACGATCAAAGCCGATCTCTTCACCTGGCTGTATGCCCTGCCGGCGGATGGGGGAACGCCCTTGCCGCGCGCCGTGTATACCGTTGGCCAGTACTACAAACGTGCTGATGTGCGCGGTCCCTGGTCGGACAATCCTGGTCAAGTCAACACAACGACGGACAAGGCCTGTCGCCGTTCCTATAACCTTCTGGTGACGGATGGTTACTGGTCCGGAACGACGACTTCCGTGGGCAATTCGGATAACACAAACGGTGCGGTGATCACCGGACCCGGACGTAACTACCAGTACCTGGCGGATCGTCCTTTTAATGACAGCAACTCCGATACCCTGGCCGATTACGGCATGGAGTTCTGGAAAACCGATTTGCGGCCGGATCTCTCGAATATCGTCGAGCCTTCGGCCGAAAACCCGGCTTTCTGGCAGCACATGGTGAATTTGACTGTGGGCCTCGGGGTGCGTGGCACCCTGGATCCCGCAACGGACCTTGGCGCTTTGACAAGCGGGTCCAAGGTCTGGGGCACAGACCGCATCGATGATCTCTGGCACACCGCACTGAACAGCCGCGGAAACTACATCAGCGCCAAGGACCCCAAGGAGTTGGCTGAGGCCATCCGTAATTCCGTGGGGCAGGCACTGACCCGTGAGTTGCGTGAGGCCGGTGTGGCGACGGCGTCCACGGTTCTGCAGGCCGGTAACCGCAAATATGTGCCTTTGTACAAGAGCGGCGACTGGAATGGTGACATCCAGGCCTTCACGCTCGATGAGCTGGGCCAGGCTGGCGCACAGAGCTGGAACGCGGAAGCCAAGGTTCCTGCCGCAGCCAGCCGTAATATCTACACGTGGCGCACCGACACCTCACCTCCATCCGCTGTGGCCTTCACCTGGGCAGCGATGGGGGCGGACAATCAGGCGGCCCTGGGTACCGTGGCGGCGACGCACACCACGGACTTTGTTGATTTCCTGCGAGGCAATCGCAGCAAGGAAGGGGATGGCCAGCCTTTCCGCACGCGCAAGGGGCTGTTGGGTGACTTCATCAACTCCAATCCGGTGCTGGTCAAGGATGCGGTCAATCTGGGCTATATCAGCCTTCCGCCCGCTCAAGGCGGCGGCACCCCTTACTCGAACTTCCTGACGCAGAAGGCATCTCGTGCGGCCGTCCTTTTCGTGGGCGGCAATGACGGCATGCTGCATGCATTCAAGGACACGCTGGGCACGGTGGGCGGTGGGGCCGATGACGGCAGGGAGATCTTTGCCTACGTACCCCGCTCCGTATACCCCAACCTTTACAAGCTGAGTGACAAGACCTATGGCACCACCGCCATGTACCACCAGTACTTCGTGGATGGACCGCTGAATGAAACCGACGCCTATGTGCCGGCTCCTGGCGAAACGTCCGCTAGCTGGCGCAACTACATGTTGGGTACTCTTGGCGCAGGTGGGCGTGCAGTCTTTGCCCTCGACATCACGAACAGCAGCAGCCTGGATGGCTCCAGCATCCGCTGGGAGATTTCCAATCTGAACTATCCCGACATGGGGTACATCACCGCCCCCGTCCAGGCGGGTGTCCTGCCCAATGGGGAGTGGGTGGCTATTTTCGGGAACGGCCGTTTCAGTGATGCGGGCAATGCCGTGCTGTTTGTGGTGAACCTGGCGACGGGGGTCGCCCAGACGCTCACATTGGATTCGACCGGTTCGAATGGCTTGGGCGGGGTCGGTGTGGTGCGCAACAGCAGTGGCCACATCACCACGATCTATTCAGGCGACCTGAAGGGCAATCTCTGGAAGATGGATTATTCTGCGACGGCAAGCAGCCGCTTCCAGGTCTCCGGTGGGGCAGCTTTCTTCCGGGCTACGGATTCCGCGCTGAATCCCCAGCCGATCACCCAAGCGCCCGTGATCTTCGACACAAGCCGGGGCGGCCGGATGGTGCTGTTCGGGACCGGCGTCCTGGACGTGGAAGCTGAAGCCAACTCCGTGGCATTGCAGTCGATCTACAGTGTCTGGGACAAGGAAGCCGACACGCTGCCCCGTCCCATGGACAGGTCGATTCTTTCGCTGCGGACCATGGTTTCCACAACTGGATCCGGTGGTGCCACGTTCTATTCCATCGGTGGTACCAGTGTGAACTGGACTTCCGAGCGTGGCTGGGTGCTTGACATGGATGCCATTGCAGGCCTGCGGCTGATATATCCCCCGCAGAAGGCAACATCCAAAGTTGCGTTGCTGAGCACGATTTCGCCAGCTCGTAATCTGGTGGTGTGCGAGGCCTCCGTCGGCTCGGGGGTGAACTTCTTCTTTGATGCTGACAATGGTGTCAATCCGAACACACCCATGTATGACACGAACGGCGATGGCGTGGTGAATAATTCAGATACGTCCGTGGTGGGCTACGCCACCAATGCCGACGGTATCGATGCCATTGTTCGAGGGCAGATGGGAACAGGTACCGGCGTTGGTATCCCCGGTAAGTGCCCGCCCGGCACCCGGCTGATCAGTACCCAGAACACGACCGGTCAGATGATGGTTTGTGTTCCGGATGATGATCCGACCGCTACGCGGTCCATCCAGGATCGAGTCTGGCGCCGGATCATCAATCCGCCGATTCGCTGAACAAGAACATTCTTTGAGGTTGTTTCCATGCTCAAATCCATGAACAAAGAACGCGGCGGCAGGTCCCGCTTCCAGGCTGGGTTCACCTTGATCGAGGTGATGATTGTGGCCGCCATCATCGGGATACTGTCCGCCGTGGTGTATCCGAACTACGTGGAATACGTGAAGCGTGGTTACCGCTCGGAAGCCAGGACGGCTTTGCTGGAGGCGCAACAGTTCATGGAGCGCTATTACGCGGCCAACAGTCGTTACACCTCCGATGCGGCGGGCGCAACCAGTCCGGCCCTGCCAGCCAGGCTCCAGAATATCCCGGCGAGTGCGCCGCGCTACACGCTGAGCGTGGCGGCAACGTTGAATTCGTACACACTCACGGCAACCCTGCTGGGAGAGGACAAGTGCGGCAACCTGACGCTGACAAACACCGGGGTCAAAGGCCGGAGCGCAACAGGGCCCACGGTCCAGGACTGCTGGAAGTGAGGTAAGTCAGGCGCTGATCAGCGCCTGACCTCATCCACCAGCGTCTTGAATTCGTCGATGTCCTCGAAGCTGCGGTAGACGCTGGCAAAACGCACATAGGCGATCTTGTCGAGCTTCTTGAGTTCGCGCATGACCAGCTCGCCGATGCGGTTGGAGGGCACTTCGCGCAAGCCGAGGTTGAGGAGCTTTTCCTCGATGCGTTCGATCGCACTGTCAATCTGCTCGGTGCTGACCGGTCGCTTGCGCAGGGCCAGCTTCATGGAGGCGATGAGCTTGCCACGCTCGTACTCGATGCGCCGGCCATCCTTCTTGACGATGGACGGGAAGTTGACGTCCGGCCGCTCGTAGGTGGTGAAGCGCTTTTCGCAGGCGCCGCACTGGCGACGCCGGCGGATGAAATCCCCGTCCTCTGAAATCCGGGTCTCGACGACCTGGGTTTCAGAGTTTCCGCAGAAGGGGCATTTCATCAGCTGGTCTTATTTGTAGACCGGGAAGCGGGCGGTCAGGGCGTTGACCTTGGCGCGCACGGCGGCGATATTGGCTTCGTCACGCGGATTGTCCAGCACGTCGGCAACCAGGTTGGCGGTGATGCGGGCTTCCTCGTCCTTGAAGCCGCGGGTGGTCATGGCCGGGGTGCCGACGCGCACACCGCTGGTGACCATGGGCTTCTCGGGGTCGTTGGGGATGGCGTTCTTGTTGATGGTCATGTGGGCGGCGCCCAGTACGGCCTCGGCTTCCTTGCCGGTGATGCCCTTGGAGCGCAGGTCGACCAGCATGACGTGGCTTTGCGTGCCGCCGCTGACGATGCGCAGCCCGCGTTTCGTGAGCGTTTCGGCGACGATCTGGGCGTTCTTGACCACCTGTTGCTGGTAGGTCTTGAAGCCCGGGTCCATGGCTTCCTTGAAGGCCACGGCCTTGGCCGCAATCACGTGCATCAGCGGGCCGCCCTGCAGGCCGGGGAAGATGGCGCTGTTGATGGCTTTCTCGTGCTGGGCCTTCATCAGGATGATGCCGCCGCGCGGGCCGCGCAGGCTTTTGTGCGTGGTGGAGGTCACCACGTCGGCGTGCGGCACCGGGTTGGGATAGACGCCGGCGGCGATCAGGCCGGCGTAGTGCGCCATGTCCACCATGAAGATGGCGCCCACGTCTTTCGCCACCTTGGCGAAGCGCGCGAAATCGATGTGCAGGCTGTAGGCCGAGGCGCCGGCGATGATGAGCTTCGGGCGGGATTCGTGCGCCTTGCGCTCCATGGCCTCGTAGTCGATTTCTTCCTTGGCGTTCAGGCCATAGGACACGACGTTGAACCATTTGCCGCTCATATTGAGCGCCATGCCGTGGGTCAGGTGGCCGCCTTCGGCCAGGCTCATGCCCATGATGGTGTCGCCCGGCTTGAGGAAGGCCAGGAAAACGGCTTCGTTGGCCGAGGCACCGCAATGCGGCTGCACGTTGGCGGCGTCGGCGCCGAAGATGGCCTTGACGCGGTCGATGGCCAGCTGTTCGGCCACGTCCACATGCTCGCAACCGCCGTAGTAGCGCTTGCCGGGGTAGCCTTCGGCATATTTGTTGGTGAGCTGGGTGCCCTGTGCGGCCATGACGGCGGGCGAGGCGTAGTTCTCGCTGGCGATCAGCTCGATGTGGTGTTCCTGGCGGGCGTTCTCGGCCAGGATGGCGGCCCAGAGTTCGGGGTCGGTTTGTTCGACGAGGATGTTGCGGTTGTACATGGCAGTCGGAAAAAACAGGGGTCCCCCGGAAGGCGGGGGCTGCCCAGGCGAACGGCTGAACACAGGATGGCTGCCTTGTGCGGCGCTGCCCCGTGGCACGTTTCCAGGTGGTCTGTCCACGTCAGCATCACCCAACCCAAGAGCCGGGCGCACCTATCGCCAGTTGCGTGCCCGGCTAGTGTAGCGGAGAGTGCTTGCCCGCCAGGCCAGGCGGACGCAAATTCAGGAGTTGAGCAGCACCAGGGTCTCGGCAGGAGCAGGCTTGGCCGGCGCTCTCACCGGGATGGGCTGGGCGGCCTGGGTGGGCACGGCATGGCCCTGGGCTACCTGGAGCAGCCTGGCGTGTTCGGCCAGCACCTTGGCGGCATAACCGCCGTCGTCGGGCAGGTTGGCGGCGCCCACGTAGTAGCGCAAGCCGCCTTCCACCGATCCGGTGCGCCGGATGTATTCCTGCAGCACCAAGGCGCCGACGCGCAGGTTGGCGACCGGGTCGAAGGCTGCCAGCTTGCCTCCAAAGGCTTCGTATTTGTCGCTATGCACCCGGGTCATCACTTGCATCAAACCCTGGGCTCCGACCGGACTCTGGGCGAAAGGGTTGAAGCTGGATTCGATGGCCATGACCGAAAGCAGCAGCAGCGGATCAATGTCGGTACGGCGACCGACTTCATAGGCTTCGACGACAAGCGCCGACAGCGGCTCAGGAGCGACCCGGTATTTCTTGCTCAGCCAGTAGGCCACGGCAGCTTGCTGTTTGGGCAACTGGTGCGGGTGGGCCGCCGTGGCGCGCTCCACGGCCACCGGTTCAGCTTCGATGCCGACGGTTTCGATTTGACGGTCTTGCAGCCAGCTCATCAACTGGGCTTCACCTGCCTCTCGCAGGTCAGGTCGAGCCACCAGGGTGATGGTGGCAAACAGTACGGCCAGCCCCAGCAGCGCAAAGCTGTTGTGGATGGTGGCGAAGAAGACTTGGGAGATCTGGCCTGCGAAGGATCGCAGGCTCTGGCCCATTTCTTGAAACGCTGTCATAGCACTTCCTCATCTCGCGTGGCGCCGGGTCTGGGGCTGTGACTTGTTCACAGAACCAGACCGCAGTCAGCACGTCTGGGTTGGTACGCCATCTGGATCTGCCGGGCGACGTGTTGCCAGCGTGTGATCCGATGTAGCCGGGGTCGGCAGCGGGTTGGGGTAATCCCTGATTCAGGGTGAAACGAATTGTAAGACCATCGATATAACCAGTCAATAATATCAAATGCATTCTAAATAATAAATTTGAATTATGAGTGATGGCGAAAGTGATGTGATTTTGAAATATTTCATATAAATCAATGACTTATGAAATCAATGTCAAACGTAGCCTTAGCTCTACTGTATTTTGTAACAGTGCCACCCCTGTATGTTTCCTGGCCTATCGGATCGGTGCATCCGGTCTCAATCAAGAGCAAGGGTTTGATTGAGACGCTGACTTGAATCCAGCGGCAGCAGGGCTAGACTGAACCAGCCTGTCACATCAGGCATTTCTGCTGGAAGTAGCCGGCACACACCTTCAGGGTGCAGGTGCCAGCGCCAAACTGGCAATCATGGAGGCAATCTCTTGCCTCCTTCGCATTGCGGGACCCGACTCTCCCCTATGCGATACCCAGACGGCATGGGCTTTCAGCTCGCCGTCAGGCCCGGCGGGCTGGTTTCGTGCCACCCGGCCGGGCTTTCTTTTTGTCCCCGGTCTTCTCCGCGATTGCGGCGCTGCGGCAAAAATCCGCAAGATCGGTGCAAATGACGGCGACAATCAGCGTTTTATTTGCCAGCCGAGTCCGCGACGTGTCCTCTTCGACCCCATCTTCCCAACGCATCGATACCCAAGCCCTGGACGAACTGACGGGGGGCGCCTTCTCCGCCCATACGGCCGGCGAACGTGCCGCTTGTGTCCGCACCTGGCTGCTGAGTGCGCCCGCTTTGGAGCAGATGCAACTGGTTTATCGCGAGTTGAGTGTCAAGGACAAGGGCGCCGCCAAGCTTCTGCGCGAAAAACTGGACGAACTCAAACGCCTGCGCGAGCAGGAGGGCATGGCGGCCGACTGGGCGCAGAAGGCGCAGGCCTTGCTGGATGCGGCCAAGCTGAATGTGGCTGACGCCATGGCCTGGCAGCGCGATGCAGCCAAGGCTGGGGCCCCCTTGAGCCGGGAGCCGCTGGCCACCCTGAAGACCCGCCTGGCTGATCGCGTCAAGGCCATAGAAGATGTACAGCACCGCGCCCAGGTGCAGCGTGAGGCCGCCGTACTGCTGGCCCAGCGTATCGAGGTGTTGTCCACCAAATCCTGGCTCGATGCCCAGACAGCATCCGAAAGCCTGGCCAGCGATGTGAGCCGCTGGCAGGCAGAAGCCGTTGCCTTGCCGGGAGATCCGCATTGGAGCAGCATCGACCTGCGCTTTGCCCCGCAACTGGAAGCCTCGCGCGCCCAGCTGTCCCAGGTGTGGGATGCTTTCAGCGCTGCCCTGGCCCAGGCACGGGCCGCCGCCGCCGATCCGGCGGCGCCTCTGCCTCAGGTGCCGGTCTGGGCCGATGAACTGCGCAAGGCGCGCGGTCTGCCGGTCGAGGCCGCGCCGTCGCCTTCCAAGCCCAGGGTGGACCCTGAAACCCGGGCCCAGGCCATGGCGGCCGTGCGCGAGGTGCTGGGCCGGCTGGAGGCCGAAGTGGCGCTGGGCCACGGCAAGGCCAGCACCGGGGCCGCCAATGCGCTGCGCCTGGCCCTGAAAGAACACGGCCGTCATATAGATAGTCAGCTGGATCGCCAAGCGCATGCGGCGCTGGCTGCCGCCGGTGAACTGGAGGGCTGGCAGCGCTGGCGTGCCGACCAGTTGCGCGAGGAACTGGTGGCCAAGGCCGAGGCCCTGCTCAAGCGGCCGGAAGGTCAGGCCCTGGGCGGACGCAAGATGCAGGAATCGCTGCGCGAACTGCGCGAATTATGGAAACAGACCGACCAGGGGGGTGTCCCCAACCATGGACTCTGGAAGCGCTTTGACGAGGCCTGCAACCAGGCTTACAAGGTGGTCGAGGCCTGGCTGGAGAAGGTCAGGGCCGAATCGGCCGAACACCGGGCCAAACGTCTGGCGTTGATCGAGGAGCTCAAGGCCTGGGCCGCTGCCCATGCGACGGCTTCCGGCGCAGACCTGAAAGCGATCAACCGCGACTTGCACCAGTTTGCCGAGCGCTGGCGTGAGGCCGGGCATCTGAGTGAAAAAGCGTTTGCCGAGATGCAGCCGCAGTGGAAGGCCGCCATGCAGGCCGCCGCCGCCCCGCTGGAAGCGGCCCAGAAACTCAGCCTGCAGAACCGGCAGACCATGATCGAGGAAGCCATGGCATTGGGGGCTGCGCCCGTCTTGCGCATTGACGCCGTCAAGGCCTTGCAGCAGCGCTGGCAGGCCGAGGCCCATGCCGTTCCCCTGGATCGGCGCCAGGAGCAGAAGCTCTGGGACGCCTTCCGCAAGCCGATCGACGAAGCCTTTGCGCGCAAGAGTGCGTCCCGCGAGCAGGCGAGCGCTGCCATGAGCGAGCACGACAAGGCGGTGTTGCAGGCGTCCCAGGCGCTGGATGCGGCCAATGCCAGCGGCGATGCACAGGCCATCCGTGCCGCCATGAGCGCACTGGAGGCCGTGCTCAAGGGCGCCGCACATGCGCCGGCAGCCCCCGCGCCTGCCGCGCCGGAGCAGGCTGCTGCAGGCGATGAAGCTGCGCCGGTCGTGACGCCGGCGCAGCCGCGCAAGCCCGTGGTGGCGGTCCGTGGCGATGACCGACCGGGCATGAAACGCAGCGAGCCGGCCGCCCCGGCCGGACGGGCCCGACCCGGGGAGCGACGCGATGCGCCGCGCCGCGACGAACGCCGGCCGGAGCGCGAAGGCCGACACGAGTTCGGACGTGAGCGCGAGGGTCCGCGCCTGGGCGATGCCGCCTTCCGTGCCCAGCGCGATGCGCTGGACCATGCACAGGCCGTTCTGAAGAAGCTGGCGGTGCAGGCCCATGGCGAGGCGCTGACGCAATTGCTGGCGGCCTGGGAGCAGCGCGACGCAAGCAGGCTGCCCACGACCGCCGAGATCGGCGGGCGTGTGACGCCGGCGGTGCGCAGCTTGTGGACCCAGGCCCTGGCGGCTGCACCTTCGGCTACGGCGGATGACACCCTGCTGCGCCTGGAGATCGCCGCCGAGGTGCCGACGCCGGCCGAGCACCTGGACGCGCGTCGCGCGCTGCAGCTGCAACTGCTGACGCGACGCAATGATCCGGCCCCGGCGCAGACCTGGGGGCAGGATGTGGCGCGTGTGCTGGCGGCTGCTTATGACGCCGGCCAGGCACGTCGTCTGCAGCAGGCGCTCAAGGCCTTGCTCAAGCGCTGACGATGGGCCGGGGCCAGACGGTCAGTGTCCGGGCCGGTAATAGGCGTCGAAGAGCGGCAGCAGGGTGCCGAATTCACGTCCGAAGCGCTCGCGGTTGACGAAATAGGCCTCGCTGGTCACGGCGAAGAATTCGTCGATGGCTTCGGCACCATAGGGATCGAGCCACGTCGCTTCTGCGCCGAAGCGCTCGGCCTTGATGACGGACTCCCTGAATGCGTCGTAAGCCGGCTGCAGTGTGGTCAACCAGTGGCTGCGCGCTGCGCGCGCCGTCGGCAGGCCCATGAAACCCGCCGGCAGGGGCGGGCAGCCGTCGGCCTGGCCGTCCCGCAAATCAAGCTTGTGAACGAACTCGTGGATCACCACGTTGTAGCCGCTCTCGCTGG
The DNA here is from genome assembly GCA_963513295.1 of uncultured Hylemonella sp. Classification (GTDB taxonomy): domain Bacteria; phylum Pseudomonadota; class Gammaproteobacteria; order Burkholderiales; family Burkholderiaceae_C; genus Hylemonella. The sequence continues at coordinate 11,596 of CAUPQO010000016.1, read as the reverse complement.
ACGCCGATGTCACGTCGCGCCAGCTCAGCATCACCGGCCCCTCGTGCATGGCTTCCCCCGCCAGGGTTTCTTCATACTGGTGCACCACGCCGTGTTCGTCCACCACCTCGCGCTGCGCCACGACTTCGTCGGGGTGCACGACGATGCCGACGAAGTCGGCGTAGCTACGCAGCGGCTGGTCCCCGGGGCCGAAGTGCAGCACCGGCAGGCAGGCTTGCGCGGCGATAGTGAGCGCCATGGCATCGGTGATCACCAGGCCCTGGGCGCCATGAAATTCCTTGTCTTCGAGGAAGAGGGCGCTGAGTTCGCGCAATCTCGTCAGTTCGGGGGCGGAGCACGCCTGCAGGAAATGGCAGTCCGCCAGGGTCTGCTGCCAGAGGGCGTCAGGGAGATGCTGGCGTGGCTGGCGCTCACGCCTGCAGAAGCGGGCAAGCCAGGCCCACATGCTCAGGTGACGTCGCTGGCAGGCAGGCGCAGAAGCCGGACGCCAGCCGTCGGATCGGACCGCTGCAGACGCAGCACTTCGGCGCGTGGCGGCTGGGCGGCAGCGTCCCAGTCGCTGAGCACATGGCGAAGCTGGCCCCGGCCCAGATCATGATCGGCCGGCTGGTGTGTGTGTCCGTGGATCATGGTGTCCGCGCTCGCCATTCGCAGCCAGTCCCGGGTCATCGTGGCATCGACGTCGGCGTAGGCCATGCCACTTTGCTTACGGTCCTCGCTTTGCTGGCGCAGGCCGCGCGCGATGGCCCGGCGTTCGGCCAGCGGCCTGGCCAGGAAGGCCTGCTGCCAGTCGGCGGTGCGTACCTGGGCGCGAAAGCGCAGGTAGTCGGCATCGTCCAGGCACAGCGCGTCGCCGTGGGTCAGCAGCCAGCGCTGCTCGCCAAACACCAGCACGCAAGGATCGTCCAGCAGGGTGCAGCCGGCGGCGCGGGCGCCGGCGGGGCCTAGCAGGAAATCGCGGTTGCCATGCATGAAGTGCACGGCGCATCGGCTGGCGGTCGCTTTCATCACCTCGACGCAATGCTGTTCGAAGCGGGCCTCTTCGTCCCCGGCCTGCAGCCCGTCATCACCGACCCAGACCTCGAACAGGTCGCCCAGGATGAAGACGGCATCGGCACGGGTCTGTGCCATGTAGCGCTCCCAGGCCTGGGCGGTGCGAGGTTCCGTGGCCTGCAGGTGGAGGTCGGAAATGAAATCGACCACCCGCCAGTGCGCCGGGGCATGCAGCTCGGCGAACCGGGGAGTGGTCGAGGGCATGGGCGGATAGGTCAGAGCGCCACGGCCTTTTCGATCACCACGTCATCCTTGGGCACATCGCCGTGAAAGCCTTTCTGACCGGTTTTCACGGCGGCGATCTTGTCCACCACCTCGGTGCCGGCCACGACCTTGCCAAACACGGCGTAGCCCCAGCCCTGGGCCGAGGGAGCGGTGTGGTTCAGGAAGCCGTTGTCGGCGATGTTGATGAAGAACTGTGCCGTGGCCGAGTGCGGGTCGTTCGTGCGTGCCATGGCCAGGGTGTACTTGTCATTCTTCAGGCCGTTGTTGGCCTCGTTGTTGATGGGCTTGTCGGTGGGTTTCTGGTTCATGCCGACTTCGAAGCCGCCGCCCTGGATCATGAAGCCGGGGATGACGCGGTGGAAGACGGTGCCGTCATAGTGGCCCTTGTTCACGTAGGCCAGGAAGTTGGCCACGCTGTTCGGTGCCTTGGCAGCGTCGAGTTCGATCTTGATGGTGCCGAGGCCGGTGATGTGGAGTTCGACGTGGGGATTGCTCATGATGGCTTTCTCAGGGCAGCACGGTGGCCGCGTTGATGGTGATGGGGGTCTGGGGAACGTTCTGGTGCATCCCTTTGTCGCCGGTGGGCACGGTGCTGATCTTGTCGACGATCTCCATGCCTTCGACGACCTTGCCGAACACGGCATAGCCCCAGCCTTGCTGGGTGGGCGCCGTGTGGTTGAGGAAGCCGTTGTCAGCGACGTTGATGAAGAACTGAGCGGAAGCCGAATGCGGATGCGGCGTGCGCGCCATGGCGAGCGTGTATTTGTTGTTCTTCAGGCCGTTGTTGGCCTCGTTCTCGATCGGTTTCTCGGTGGGCTTCTGCGCCATGGCAGCATCAAACCCACCGCCCTGGATCATGAAACCTGGGATGACCCGGTGAAAAATCGTGCCCTTGTAGTGGCCCTTGCGCACGTAGGCCAGGAAGTTCTCGACGGTTTTTGGGGCCTTGGCGGCCTCCAGTTCGATCACGATGTCGCCAGCGCTGGTGGCCAGCTTGACACGCGGCGATTTGGCCTGTGCCTGCACGGCACCGGTGAACAGCAGGCAGGCGCCGGCCAGCAGCAGGCCGCGACGCAGCCCGGAGTAGAGAGACAGACTCATCCAATGATTCCTTCAAAGAAAATTTTCCATTCGCTGCCCTGGCGCACCCAGTACTGGCGTTTGGTCGGCCCGCTGCGCTCGCCGTCGGCCACTTCGCCGAAGGTCACGACCATGGTGTCGGTGGCATCGGTCCAGCGCAGATAGGACAGGTCCTTGAGCTGGATGGGCTTGCCGCGAGCCTTGTCGACTTCGCTGCGCAGGGCAGGAACCCACTCGGCCAGCGACTTGCCATAGCTGTTGAAATCGGGGGTGTAGAAGCGCAGCAGCTGATCCACGTCACCGCGCGACTTGGCGCTGCGCCAGGCAGCCAGCGCGTCTTCAAAGGGCTTGCGCTGGGCCTGCACACTGTGGGGCGCGACCCACTCCAGTCGCGGCGAGATGACGACCGGCGTGGTGCGGATCTCAACCGTTCGGCTGAGAAACGCCAGGTCGGGGTTGGACAGGACCACGCAGCCGTCGGAGGCCAGCGGGGCGCGGGAAAACTGGTTGGGTGGCGTGCCGTGCAGCCAGATGCCACGGCCGGTCTTGCCGCGCCTGCTGTCGAGCACATTGGGGTAGTTGATGGGCAGCGCCCCCGAGCCGTAGAAGTCGCTGAGAGATTTCGGGTCGAGGTTGCTGACGATGAAATACACGCCCAGCGGCGTGCGTGCATCGCCCTCGACCATTTTTTCGATCCCCGATTTGCCGACCGAGATGTAGAAATCGGCCACCAGCCTGAGCTGCTGCGGTGTGTTCTCGAACAGGTACAGGCGCGAGCGCGAGGCGTCGATGGCGATGGCGTGGCGGTTGCGTGGCGACAGGGCCAGGAACTGCGAGGGGATGGCGCCGACCGGCGGGCGTTCACGCAAGGCCTTGAGGCGCATCTGTGATTCGTGGCGCAACTCGCCCAGGATGGTGCCGGCGTTACCCGTGGCCAGCGCCGGCGGCACGTCGCCGAAATCGCGCACCGGACGGACCTGGGTGGTCAGCAGGTCGCCATAGACCAGCTGGGCCAACTGGAAATGGGGGAAGTCGCGCACCAGGGTCTCGGCCCGTTGCAGCGCCTCGCGTGTGCGGCCCTCGCCGGTCAGGCGATAAACCTCGATCAGGCGTGCCTCGGCAGCCCCATTGACCTGAGGGGCCCCAGCCGCAAGCGCAGGTGACTGCACGAGCGCTGCTTGCATCGGCATTTGCGGAGCGACCATCGCCACGGTCTTGCCACGCGTCTGGTCGCCACGGTCGCTGGCAAGCGCCACGAGGACGATGGTGGTACCCAGGAGCAGCAGCAGAGGGCGAGAACCTAGTTTCATGTCGATACGGAATGTGTCCAGCGCAGTGACGCAAGGCCTGCACGCCAGGTTCTCAGCCGCCGCTGGATTCCTTGACGATCAGCCAGCGATCCCCCGTCTTGACCAGTTCCAGTGTCTTGCGGCTCAGGATGGCCAGGGCGTCAGCCTTGTAGTCCTGGCGGAATTTTGCCACGGCACGGTTACCCTTGGCGCTGACTTGCAGTTCCAGCAGTTCGACGGAGATGCGCGATTTGCCCACGATGCGCAGCCTGCGGTCCTGTTCCCAGGCGCTACGGCTTTGCTGGCCAGGTGTTTCGAAGTTCTTGTCGTAGGCTGCCAGGTACTGCGCCATGTTCTTTTCGGACCAGGCGCGGGCCCAGGCGCGCACGGCCAGTTCCACCTCACGGCTGCCATCGGCGATGAGGGTCGGGGGCGGCGGCGTAACGTGGGGCGTGGCGACGGCGGGTTTGGACGGGGCTGGTGCGGCGGCCACGATGGCCGGCTTGGCGGGCGTCGGCATCGGCGCGGCAGGCTTGGCCGCCGGTGCGCTGGGTGCGGCGGCCAGCACCGGGCGCGTCTGGCTGCCGGGGGTGGGGGAGAGTTCGCGGATCAGGGCCAGGCGGGCGGGGGGGGCAGCTTGCTGAGGGGCGCCGTCAAGCTGCAGCGCCTTGCTATAGGCCTGGCTGGCCAGGCGGGCATAGACATCGGCCAGGTTGTCGTGCGCCGTGGCGTAGCTGGGGTTGGTGCGCAAGGCCTTTTCCAGGGCGATGCGGGCCTTGTCGTATTGACCCTGGGCGGCGTGGATGACGGCCAGGTTGTTATAGGGCTCGGGCAACTCGGGGTGGTCTTCGCTGAGGCGGGTGAAGGTGGTGATGGCCTCGGCCGGGCGGCCCGTCTCACGCTGGATCACGCCCCTGAACAGGCGCATCTGGGGGTCGCGCGGCTTGGCGGCGAGGTGGCGCTCCACCCGGACCTTGGCCTCGGACCATTTGCCCTCGCGCAGCAGCTGGGATACGTCGCTGTACTCGTCGGCATGGGCGGCATTCAGGGTCAGGCAGGCGGCCAGGGCCAGCAGGCGAACCGGCAGCAGCGAGAGAAAGGAAGAGAGGCGGCCTTGCTTCATGAACGGAAGTCATTGTAGGGGGACAGGTCCCGGCAAAAGACGGGAGGCAGGGGGCTTGGTCGCGCCCGACGGATGGCCATCACGGACAGCTGGCGCCCAGGGCCGTCAGTTTGGACTGCAGGCCGCTGTTGCTGGCATCGAGCTGCAGGGCCTTGCAGTAGGCCTGGCGGGCGAGCCGTGCATGGAGGTCGCCCAGGTTCTCGTGCGCGGTCGCATAAGCCGGGTTGGCACGGATGGCCATTTCCAGGGCGATGCGTGCCTTGTCGAAGTCGCCTTGCGCGGCGTGGATGACGGCCAGGCTGTTGTAGGGTTCGGGCAACTCCGGGTAGTCCTCGGCCAGCTTGGTGAAGGTGGCCAGCGCCTCGGCCGATTGGCCCGATTCACGCTGGATCACACCCTTGAAATAGCGCATCTGCGGGTCGCGCGGCTTGCTGGCCAGATGGCGGTCGACCCGTGCCAGGGCCTCGGCCAGTCGACCGGCGCGCAGCATCTGGCTGACGTCCGTGTATTCATCGGCCAGAGCCAGGCCAACATACAGGCTCGCCGCCAGCGTGAGCAGGCGTGCCAGGGCTAGGAGAGGGGCGCGACCAAGCTTCATGGGGACTGTACGTAGGGTGGGGCATACCCGGTCCAAGGACACTGGACGGGGCTTTATACTGCGTTCGATTGTAGCCCCCGTCCTAGTTCCCTGCCGGCGCCTCAGCCCATGAGCGCCGGTTTCTGATTGATCCATGAGTCTGCGCATATACAACACGCTGTCGCGTGCGCTGGAGCCCTTTACCCCGCTCGAAACCGGTCATGTCCGCATGTACGTCTGCGGCATGACGGTTTACGACCTGTGCCATCTGGGCCATGCCCGTGCCATGGTGGCTTTCGACGTGGTGCAACGCTGGCTCAAGGCCAGCGACCTGCGCGTGACCTATGTCCGCAACGTCACCGACATCGACGACAAGATCATCAAGCGCGCGCTGGACAACGGCGAGACCATCCGCTCCCTGACCGACCGCATGGTCGAGGCGCTACACCAGGACGCCGATGCCCTGGGCATCGAGCGCCCTACGCACGAGCCGCGCGCCACCGAGTACGTGCCGCAGATGCTGAACCTGATCGGTACCCTGGAGCGCAAGGGCCTGGCCTACCGCGCCGGCAACGGCGACGTGAACTACGCGGTGCGCAAGTTCGCGGGCTACGGCAAGCTCTCCGGCAAGTCAGTCGACGAGTTGCGCGCCGGTGAGCGCGTGGCTGTAATCGATGGCAAGGACGATCCGCTGGACTTCGTGCTGTGGAAATCGGCCAAACCGAGCGAGCCTGTCGAAGCCAGGTGGGACAGCGACTATGGTCCCGGCCGCCCGGGCTGGCACATCGAGTGTTCGGCCATGAGTTGCGAGATGCTGGGCGAGACCTTCGACATCCACGGCGGCGGTGCCGACCTGCAGTTCCCGCACCATGAGAACGAGATCGCCCAGAGCGAGGGTGCGACGGGCCAGCCCCTTGCCAGGTTCTGGATGCACAACGGCTTCGTGCGCGTGGACAACGAGAAGATGTCCAAGTCCCTGGGCAACTTCTTCACCATCCGCGAGATCCTGGCCAAATTCGATCCGGAGACGGTGCGCTTTTTCATCATCCGCGCGCATTACCGCAGCCCGCTGAACTACAGCGATGCACACCTGGACGATGCGCGCGGCGCGCTCAAACGTCTGTACACTGCCTTGCACGCGGTCAAGCCCGCGACCATGCAGATCGATTGGCTCGATGCCCATGCGGCGCGCTTCAAGACGGCGATGGATGAGGACTTCGGCACGCCCGAGGCGGTGGCCGTGCTGTTCGAGCTGGCGACCGAGGTCAACAAGACGGGGTCGGCGCAACTCGCCGGCCTGCTCAAGGCCCTGGGCGCTTGCCTGGGCCTGCTGCAGGATGATCCCGAGGCCTTCCTGAAGGCCGGCACCACGCTGGACGAGGTCGCCATCCAGACCCTGATCGGACAACGCGCGGCGGCCAAGCAGGCGAAAGACTTTACCGAGGCCGACCGCATCCGCAAGGCGCTGCTGGAGCAGGGCATCGTGCTCAAGGACTCGCCTGCCGGCACCAGCTGGGAGGCCGCGTCGTGAGCCCGGCCCTGGCCCCCAAGGTGTACACGCCCGACTACTGGGAAGAGGCCTGCAAGCACCTGATGAAGAAGGACCGCGTGATGAAGCGGCTCATCCCTCTGCATGGCGATGCCTGCCTGCAGACCCGGGGCGATGCCTTCACCACGTTGGCGCGCAGCATCGTGGGCCAGCAGATCTCGGTCAAGGCGGCGCAAACGGTGTGGGACCGCTTCACCCAGTTGCCCAAGCGCATGCCGGCGGCCAATGTGCTCAAGCTCAAGGTGGACGACATGCGCGCCGCCGGCCTGAGCGCGCGCAAGGTCGAGTACCTGGTGGACCTGGCCCTGCATTTCGACAGCGGTGCCATCCGCGCGCCGGCCTGGAAGGACATGGACGACGAGGCCATCATCACCGAACTGGTGGGGATCCGCGGCATCGGCCGCTGGACGGCCGAGATGTTCCTGATCTTCCACCTGATGCGGCCCAATGTGCTGCCGCTGGACGACGTCGGCCTGATCAACGGCATCAGCCGCAGCTACTTCTCCGGCGAGTCCGTGAGCCGCAGCGACGCCCGCGAGGTGGCCGCCGCCTGGGCACCGTTTTGCAGCGTCGCAACTTGGTATATTTGGCGCTCGCTCGATCCGGTACCGGTCGAGTATTGACGTTTGGGGCCCGGGCTTCGGGAGCGGGCACACAGAATAAGGAGTTTCTCCATGGCCAAGAAGACATTTCTCGATTTCGAACAGCCGATCGCCGAGCTCGAGGCCAAGATCGAAGAGCTGCGTTATGTGCAGACCGAATCCGCCGTCGACATCAGCGAAGAGATCGATCAGCTCAGCAAGAAGAGCCAGCAGCTGACCAAGGACGTCTACAGCGACCTCAATCCCTGGCAGATCACCAAGATCGCCCGCCATCCCGAGCGCCCCTACACGCTGGATTACGTGGGCGAGCTGTTCACCGACTTCGTCGAGATGCACGGCGACCGCCATTTCGCGGACGACCTCAGCATCGTGGGCGGCCTGGCGCGCTTCAACGGTACGGCCTGCATGGTGATCGGCCAGCAGAAGGGCCGCGACACCAAGGAGCGTGGCCTGCGCAACTTTGGCATGAGCAAGCCCGAGGGCTACCGCAAGGCCCTGCGTCTGATGAAAACGGCCGAGAAGTTCGGCCTGCCGGTCTTCACCTTCGTCGACACACCCGGCGCCTACCCCGGCATCGATGCCGAGGAGCGCGGCCAGTCCGAGGCCATCGGGCGCAACATCTTCGAGATGGCGCAGCTGGAGGTGCCCATCATCACCACCATCATCGGCGAGGGCGGCTCCGGTGGCGCGCTGGCCATCTCGGTAGGCGACCAGGTGCTGATGCTGCAGTACTCGGTCTACTCGGTGATCAGCCCCGAGGGCTGCGCCTCCATCCTCTGGAAAACCGCCGAGCGCGCGCAGGACGCGGCCGAGGCGCTGGGCATCACGGCGCACCGCCTCAAGGCCCTGGGTCTGGTCGACAAGATCGTCAACGAGCCCGTGGGCGGCGCGCACCGCGACCCCAAGCAGATGGCGGCCTTCCTCAAGCGCGCCCTGGTCGACGCCTACCGCCAGGTGGCCGACCTCAAGGTCAAGGAGCTGCTGGAGCGCCGTTACGAGCGCCTGCAGAGCTATGGCCGCTACACCGACACCAAGACCAGCGGCAGGTAAGCCCCGGTCCTGCGCTGCCCGGTGGCAGGTGCGCGCATGACGCGCAGCCTGGTCCAGGCGCTGCAGGATTTCCAGCCCGGTTTGCCCCTGGCGGTGGCCTACAGTGGTGGCGCCGATTCCCTGGCCCTGTTGCTGGCCTGTGCCGAGAAGTGGCCAGGCCAGGTCAGCGCCATCCACATCCATCACGGCCTGCAGGCCGCCGCCGACGGTTTCGAGTCGCATTGCCGTGAGGTCTGTGCTCGGCTGGGTGTGCCGCTGCAGGTGTTAAGGGTCGATGCGCGTCACGCACCCGGCCAGAGTCCGGAAGAGGCGGCGCGCAGCGCACGCTACGCCGCCCTGCGCCAGGGCGCCGAGACAGCGCAGCCGCCGATCCGGCACATCGCCCTGGCCCAGCATGCCGACGACCAGGTCGAGACGCTGCTGCTGGCCCTGAGCCGCGGTGCCGGCCTGCCGGGCCTGAGCGCCATGCCGGCGCAGTGGGAGCGTGACGGCATCCACTATTACCGCCCCCTGCTGGAGGTGAGTGGGGCGGCGCTGCGCGAGGGTCTGCGTGCGCGTGGTATTTCCTGGATCGAGGACCCGAGCAACGCGGATGAACAGTACACACGTAACCGCATCCGCGCCCGCCTGTTGCCGGCGCTGGAAGCGGCCTTTCCGCAGTTTCGTGACACCTTTGCCCGCAGTGCGGCCCATGCCGCCCAGGCCCAGCGCCTGCTCGACGAGGTGGCGGCCGAAGACCTGGCGCGTGTCGGTGTGCCGCCGCACATCGGGCGGCTGCAGGAACTGAGCCGCGCACGCCTGGCCAATGTCCTGCGCCACTGGCTGCGCAGCACCCACGCCACGGCGCCCAGCGCCGCGCAGCTGGACGAACTGCTGGACCAGCTGGCCGCCTGCACCACCCGTGGCCATCGCATCCACCTCAAGGTGGGTGCGGGCCATGTCGAGCGGCAGGGGCAAGTACTGACTTGGTACAATCCCTAGGTTTTGCACGCCTGAAAACCAGGCCAGAGCAAGGCCTTCCCCCCGTAGACACCGGTCACTGCGGCACGCGCATGCAGAGGCCAACTATCCAACAATTTCAATGGCACTGATCGTTCACAAGTACGGCGGCACGTCCATGGGCTCGACCGAGCGCATCCGCAATGTCGCCAAGCGCGTCGCCAAGTGGGCCCGCGCCGGCCACCAGATGGTGGTGGTGCCCTCGGCCATGAGCGGCGAGACCAACCGCCTGCTCGGCTTGGCCAAGGAGCTGGCACCGCCGAAGTCCAATGAGGCCACCAACCGCGAGCTCGACATGCTGGCCGCCACCGGCGAGCAGGCCTCCAGCGCGCTGCTGGCCATCGCCCTGCAGGCCGAAGGCATGCAGTCGGTCAGCTACGCTGGCTGGCAGGTGCCGATCAGGACCAACAGCGCCTACACCAAGGCCCGCATCGAATCCATCGACGACCAGCGCGTGCGCGCCGACCTGGCCCAGGGCAAAGTCGTGATCGTCACCGGTTTCCAGGGCATCGACGAGCAGGGCCACATCACCACGCTGGGTCGTGGCGGTTCCGACACCTCGGCCGTGGCCGTGGCGGCCGCGATGAAGGCCAACGAATGCCTGATCTACACCGACGTCGACGGCGTCTACACCACCGACCCGCGTGTGGTGCCGGAAGCGCGTCGCCTGCACACCGTGAGCTTCGAGGAGATGCTGGAGATGGCCTCCATGGGCTCCAAGGTGCTGCAGATCCGCTCGGTCGAGTTCGCGGGCAAGTACAAAGTGCCGCTGCGCGTGCTCTCCAGTTTCACGCCCTGGGACATCGACATCAACGAGGAAGCCAAGTCCGGCACCCTGATCACCTTTGAGGAAGACGAGAAAATGGAACAAGCCATTGTTTCCGGCATTGCATTCAACCGCGACGAGGCCAAGATTTCCGTGGTCGGCGTGCCCGACAAGCCCGGCATCGCCTACCAGATCCTGGGTGCTGTGGCCGATGCCAACATCGAAGTCGACATGATCATCCAGAACATCAGCAAGGGTGGCTTGACCGACTTCAGCTTCACCGTGAACCGCAACGAGTTTGCGCGTGCCATGGACCTGCTCAAGGACAAGGTCGTCCCGGCGCTGGGTGCCACCGAAGTGGTGGGCGATACCAAGATCTGCAAGGTCAGCATCGTGGGCATCGGCATGCGCAGCCACGTGGGCATCGCCAGCAAGATGTTCCGTGCGCTGAGCGAGGAGGGCATCAACATCCAGATGATCTCCACCAGCGAGATCAAGACTTCGGTCGTGATCGACGAGAAGTACATGGAACTGGCCGTGCGCGCCCTGCACAAGGCCTTCGACCTGGACCAGCCCGCCGCCTGAAATTCTGCAGATCTGCTGCGGGATTCATGCGATAATCCTGCTGACCTTTTGGAGACGTGACCGAGTGGCCGAAGGTGCTCCCCTGCTAAGGGAGTATGGGGTGTAGAGCCTCATCGAGGGTTCGAATCCCTCCGTCTCCGCCAAAAGAAAAGCCCCGCCTAGTGCGGGGCTTTGCTTTTGGCGGATGTGGAAGGGTGAGAACCCTCTGGTTCGCTCAGAAACAGTCCGGGGGACTGTTTCTGGACGTACGAAGCACGGGGGCGCAGCCCCGAGAAATTCGCGCCAGACGAATTTCGAGCAATCCCTCCGCGTCTCGAGCGCTATAGAAGCGCGCGAACGGATCACGACTCCGCCGACGCACTCCACCGCTCATTCCATCCAGCCTTCTCGATCTGCCGCCGATCCCGCTTGGTAGGCCTTCCCTGCTCGATGCTCAGCGCCGGTTCGGCCGCCAGACGCCGTTGCTCGGCCGCAGCCTGGCGCGCCGTCCGGCTGGCCTCGGTTTCCTCATAGAGTTGTTGCGCTACCGGTGCCGGCCCACGCTGGCCACTCAGGCCGCGCACGACGACGGTGCGGAGAACAGCACCCTGGCGCAGTGTCACGAGGTCTCCGGGCCGCACCTCGCGCGCCGGCTTGACAGCCTGTTCGTTCACCAGCACGCGCCCCTTGCCGATTTCTCCCACGGCAAGGGAGCGCGT
>CAUPQO010000015.1:0-30825 GCA_963513295.1 uncultured Hylemonella sp. | reverse complement strand
GGCCATCAAGGCACCGGTGGCCGTGTGATCAACCGTAAACAGCTGCTCACCCTGGTCATCCTCACGCTGATGTGGGGCATCAACTGGCCGATGATGAAGTTCTCCCTGCGCGAACTCTCGCCCATGTACTTCCGCGCGCTCACCATGACGGCCGGCGCGATCTTTCTCTACACCTGGTACCGGGCCCAGGGCCTGCGCATGCTGCCGCGCGGCGCCGAGTGGCGCTCGGTGCTCGCCATCGGCGCGCCCAATATGCTGGGCTGGCACACGGCGTCCATCCTGGGCGTGAAGGAGCTGGCCTCGGGGCGTGCGGCCATCCTGGGCTTCACCATGCCGATCTGGACCGTGCTGATCAGCGTGCTCTTCCTGGGCGAGAGACTCACGCGCCGCACGGCCGTCGCCGCGGTGGCCGTGGCCATCGCCATCGCCCTGCTGACCTCGAGCGAATTCACGGCGCTCAGCGGCCGGCCGCTGGGCATCGTCTGGATGGAAATTGCCGCCGGCTGCTGGGCCATCGGCACGCTGCTGATGCGCCGCGCCACCCTGACCCTGCCGGTGGAGACCCTCACCATCTGGACCATGATCCTGGCCAGCGCCTGCCTCTGGCTCATCGCCCTGGCCAGCGAGCCCTGGCCCAGCTGGCAATTCACCGGCCCCATGTGGGCCAGCCTGGCCTACGGCGCCTTCATCAATTACGGTTTCGCCCAGACCCTGTGGGCTGGCCTGGCGCGGCACCTGCCGCCGTCCACCAGTGCCATGAGCATCATGGCCATCCCGCTGATCGGCACCCTGAGCGCCACCGTCATCGTGGGTGAATGGCCGCACTGGCAGGACTACCTGGCCATCGTCTTCGTGATGGCCGCCATTGCCGCGGTGCTGCTGCCGCCGCGTTCCCGGAAAATACCCGCATGAAACTGCACCTCATCTTCGCGCGCGCCGCCAACGGCGCCATCGGCAAGGACGGCGTGATGCCCTGGCACCTGCCCGAGGACCTGGCGCACTTCAAGCACACCACGCTGGGCTGCCCCGTCATCATGGGCCGCAAGACCTGGGAATCGATCCCGGCGCGCTTTCGTCCGCTGCCTGGCCGCACCAACGTCGTGGTGACACGCCAGCAAGGCTGGTCGGCCGAGGGCGCGCACGTGGCGCACTCGCTGCCCGAGGCCATGGCCCTGTGTGGTGCCGTGAGCGATGCCTGGGTCATCGGCGGCGCCGACATCTATGCCCAGGCCCTGCCGCTGGCCAGCACGGCCGTGGTGACCGAAATCGACGCCACCTTCGAGGGCGATGCCTTTGCGCCACAATTCGGGCCCGGGTGGCAGGAAACGCAGCGTGAACACCACGTTTCTGCCGGCGGCCTGAATTTCAGTTTTGTCACTTACACGAACACAGAAGGAACCTGATATGTCCGGAGGCGGTTTTCACGTGCACGGCCCGCACGACCACGAACTCGAACACGCGCAACAAGGCGGCCATGGCGAGCACGGCGGCGGCATGACCAACCAGATTGCCCTGTTCACGGCCATCATCGCCACGGTAGGCGCCATCTTCGCCTACATGGGCGGTGCCACCCAGGCCAATGCCGGCCTGTACAAGAACAACGCGGCCCTCAAGAAGACCGAAGCCTCCAACCAGTGGAACTACTTCCAGGCCAAGAGCACCAAGCAGTCGCTGGCCGAGGTCTCGCGCGACCTGACGCCCAAGACCGACGAACGCGTCAAGTACCAGGCCAAGATCGACCGCTACGAGAAGGAAAAAGGCGAGATCAAGGTGGTGGCCGAGAAGCTGGAGGCCGAGGCCACGGACTGGGACAAAAAGAGCGACGAGCAGATCCACCTGCACCACCGCTGGGCCCAGGCCACCACGGTACTGCAGGTGGCCATTGCCCTGGCCGCCATCGCCCTGCTGACCCGCAAGAAGTGGCTGGAGTACGCCATGTTCGCCGGCGGCGCCATCGGCATGGGCGTGGGCATCCTCGCCATGCTGCACATCTGATCGCACACCGCCCATGAAACTCGCCACCTGGAACGTCAACTCGCTCACCGTGCGCCTGCCGCAGGTGCTGGACTGGCTGGCGACCAGCCCGGTGGACGTGCTGGCGCTGCAGGAACTCAAGCTCACCGACGACAAGTTCCCTTTTGACGCCTTCACGGCGGCGGGTTATCAGGCCGTGTGCTTCGGCCAGAAGACCTACAACGGCGTGGCCCTGCTCTCGCGTGCGCCGCTGGAGGCGGTGGTGCGCAACATACCGGGTTTCGAGGACGAGATGGCGCGTGTGATCAGTGCCACGGTGAACGGCGTGCGCGTGATCGGCGCCTACTTCCCCAATGGCCAGGAGCCGGGTTCGGACAAGTTTGCCTACAAGATGCGCTGGCTCACGGCCCTGCAGGGTTGGGTACGCAGCGAACTGGCCGCGTTTCCGAAGCTGGTGCTCATGGGCGACTACAACATCACCTTCGACGATGCCGACGTCTGGGACCCGGTAGGCCTGAAGGACACCATCCACTGCACCGAGGAAGAGCGCACCCACCTGCGCGCGCTGATCGCCCTGGGCCTGACGGATTCAGTCCGCCTGTTCCCGCAGCCCGAGAAGAACTATTCCTGGTGGGACTACCGCAACATGGCCTTCCGCCGCAAGCAGGGCCTGCGCATCGACCACATCCTGATCAGTGAGGCGCTCAAGCCCCTGGCCACTTCCTGCGCCGTCGACCCCACGCCGCGCAGGAACGAACGCCCCAGCGACCACGCCCCGGTGGTGCTGGAGTTGCAAGGGCTCTGAGCGCACTGGCCCGCCGGTCATGGACACGCTGGGCCACACCCTCTTTCCGACGCCCCTGGGCTCCTGCGGCATTGCCTGGAACAGCCGGGCGCTGACCTGCGTGCAACTGCCGGAAACCGATGAAGCGGCCACGCTCGGGCGTCTGGCACGGCGTTTCCCGCAGTGCCAGCGCAGCGAGCCCCCGCCCTTTGTACGAGACGCCATCGCTGCCGTCACGGCCCTGCTGGAAGGCCATCCCGGCGAACCGCGTGATCTAACGCACCTGCCGCTGGACATGAGCGGCGTTCCACCTTTTCACCAGCGCGTCTACGAACTCGCACGACACATCCCGCCGGGCCAGACCCTGACCTATGGTGAAGTGGCGCAGCGCCTGGGTGAACCGGGCGCAGCCCGCGCCGTGGGCCAGGCCCTGGGGGCCAACCCATTTGCTCCCGTGGTGCCCTGCCACCGCGTGCTGGGCGCCCAGACGGGCACGGGAGGCTTCTCGGCCCATGGCGGGCTGCAGACAAAGCTGAAGATGCTGGAGATCGAGGGCGCGCGCTTCGGCGGCCCGGGGCTGTTCGACTAAAGCCAGCCGCGATCGAACTGCCAACCGTCTGGTATCGATCGGGGACGCCGTGGATCGGGCTCGGCCCGGCCACTGGCGTCGCCCCCCAGTGGGGGGAGGCGGCCAGAGGCCGCTTCGGGGGGCGTCCTACTCCTCCAGCCCCAGTTCCTGGATCTTGCGCGTGATGGTGTTGCGGCCGATGCCCAGCTTGTGGGCCGCCTCGATGCGCCGGCCACGCGTGCTGTCCAGCGCGGTGAGGATGAGCTTGCGTTCGAAACGCTTCGTCAGTTCGTCCCAGACATCCATGCGTCCGCTGAGCAGCAAGGCCATGGCCTCGGCCTGCAGGCCGCTTTCCCAGTCACCGGACGAGGGCATGCCCGCCACCGGTGCGGCCAGGGCCACGGGCTCAGCCGCACCGCCGGCCATTGCGGAGGACGCAGGCACGGCAGCGGCCACCTCACCCGCCACCTGGCCGATCTCGGGCGGCAGGTCTTTCGGTTCGATCACCTGGGCCGGTGCCATGACGGTCAGCCAGTGGCAGATGTTCTCGAGCTGGCGCACGTTGCCGGGGAAACCGAAGCGCCCCAGCCGCTCCAGAGCCGCATCCGAGATGCGCTTGGGCTCGACGCCGAGTTGGCGCGCGCTCTGCTGCAGGAAGTGGCGTGTCAGCATGGGCACGTCTTCGCGTCGCTCGCGCAGGGCCGGCAGGCGCAAGCGGATGACGTTGAGGCGGTGGAACAGGTCTTCGCGGAACACGCCTTCCTTGACACGCTGCTCCAGGTCCTGGTGCGTGGCGGCGATCACGCGCACATTGGCCTTGACCGCGCTGTGGCCGCCGACGCGGTAGAAGTGGCCGTCGGACAGCACACGCAGCAGGCGCGTCTGCAGATCGAAGGGCATGTCGCCGATCTCGTCGAGGAAGAGCGTGCCGCCCTCGGCCTGCTCGAAGCGGCCGCGGCGCATGGTCTGCGCGCCCGTGAAGGCACCGCGCTCGTGGCCGAACAGCTCACTCTCCAGCAGATCCTTGGGGATCGCCGCGGTATTGATCGCCACGAAGGGCCCGTTGGCGCGCGGCGAATGCTTGTGCAGGGCACGTGCCACCAGTTCCTTGCCCGAACCCGACTCGCCGGTGATCAGCACCGTGACATTGCTCTGCGAGAGGCGGCCGATGGCGCGGAACACGTCCTGCATGGCCGGCGCCTGGCCCAGCATCTCGGGGGCCTCATCGATGGATTCCTGCGCCACCTCTTCACGCTGGCTTTCCTCGACGGCGCGACGGATCAGCTCCACCGCCTTGGGCAGGTCGAAAGGCTTGGGCAGGTATTCGAAAGCACCGCCCTGGAAGGCCGAGACAGCGCTGTCCAGGTCGGAGAAGGCGGTCATGATGATGACCGGCAGGCCGGGATGGCGCGCCTTGACCTTCTCCAGCAACTCCAGGCCGGAGCCCCCCGGCATGCGGATGTCGCTCACCAGCACCTGCGGGCCCTCGCCCTCATCATCGAGTGCGGCCAGCACCTCGCGCGGGTTGGTGAAACTGCGCGTGGGCATCTGCTCGCGCTGCAGCGCCTTCTCCAGCACGAAGCGTATGGACTGGTCATCATCGGCGATCCAAATCGGCTTCATGTCGGCTACACCCTTAGGTCATGCTGCCTTTCTCAGGGCAGCGGTATCAATATTTTGAAATCGGTCCGGCCCGGCTCGCTGTCGCACTCGACCAGGCCATGGTGCTGCTGCACGAAGGTCTGTGCCAGCGTCAGCCCCAGGCCGGAGCCGCCTTCTCTTCCCGACACCAGCGGGAAAAAGATGCGGTCCTTGATCGAGTCCGGCACGCCGGGCCCGTTGTCGATGACATGCAATTCCAATGCCAGCTTGTAGCGCTGTTTGCCAAAAGTGATCTGGCGCGCGATCCGGGTACGGAAGGTCAGTCGCGCATCACCGGCGGCGATGCGCTCGGCCAGGGCCTGGCAGGCGTTGTGCGCGATGTTGAGCACGGCCTGGATCAGCTGTTCGCGATCGCCGCGGAACTCGGGGATGGAGGTGTCGTAGTCGCGCACCACGCGCAGCCCCTTGGGGAACTCGGCCAGGATCAGCGAGCGCACGCGTTCGCAGACCTCGTGCATGTTGACGTCGCCCACCACGTGGGGGCGGCGGTGCGGCGCCAGCAGGCGGTCCACCAGGGTCTGCAGGCGATCGGCCTCGTGGATGATGACACGCGTGTATTCCGTCAGCTGGCTGTCGATCTCCATCTCCAGCAACTGGGCGGCACCGCGGATGCCGCCCAGCGGGTTCTTGATCTCGTGCGCCAGGTTGCGGATCAGCTCCTTGTTGGCCTGGGCCTGGTCGAGCAAACGCTCCTCGCGCTCCTGGCGGGCCTGCTGCTCCAGCGGCAGCATCTCGATCAGGATATCGCCGGGCTGATCGGTCTGCGTCAGGATCACATGCACGGGCAAGGGGTCGCGCCCGGGGCGTTTGACCCAGGCGTCATAACGCAGTGCGGCAAACTCGTTGTCACGCAGCCCGCCCAGGGCAGCGGCCAGGACCTGGGGTTCGGTGTAGTAATCCGCCAGGGCGGAACCTTCGATGCTGCGCCGTGACATGCCCAGCGCATCCTCGAGGGCGGCATTGGCATAGACCACGGCACCGTCGCCATGCACGATGGCGACGAGCGTGGCGAGGAGGTCGAAGGGCTGGAAGCGGCTGACGGAAATGGCGGTCGGTTTCAAGCCGCCTATTTTGACTCAGATACAGAGGCCTCAGGAAGACGATCGAGTTCGCGGCGCAGGCCGGCCAGATCGCTTTCATTGCGCTCGATGCTGGCCTTGAGATCGGCCACACGGTCCAGGTACTTCTGGTGGTTGCGGAACTCGGGGCCCATCTTCTCGGGTTCGCCGTTGTTGTATTCCTTGACCAGTTCGGCCTGGCGGGCTTCGGCCTTGCGCAGTTCGGACTCGATGATCATGCGGGCATCGGCATCACGCTGGCGCTGGCGCTCGCCCTCCAGGCGCGAGACCGCCTGGTTGGCTGCGGCCATGCGCACCGACTCGGTCGCACGCGGACGTTGCACCACGGTGACGTTGCCGCCTTCGAGCAGCTTGCAGCCTTTCTGACCGGGCGGCAGGGTGTTGGTGTACTCATTGCCGCAACGGTAGATGCGGCCCTGGGCCTGGGCCAGATCGGCCACGGCCAGGCCTGCTACGAAAAGCGTAGCTGTCAATGACATCAGTAAAGGCTTCTTCATAGGGTTCTCCGCGCATCAAAAATGCAGGGGCGGTCTGAGAGTATCGGCTATTCCCATGAAAAATCAAACCCCGAAAATTCACGGAAAACAAAAAGGACGGCCGAAGCCGTCCTTTTTTTGCGACAGGCTGTAACGAATCACAGCCTGCGGTCGCCCCTTTACAGGGAGTAATACATGTCGTACTCGACCGGGTGCGGCGCCATGCGGAAGCGCGTGACTTCTCCCATCTTCAGCTCGATGTAGGCGTCCAGCATGGAGTCGGTGAACACGCCGCCCTTGGTCAGGAAGGAGCGGTCCTTGTCCAGGTAGTCCAGGGCCTGGTCCAGGCTGTGGCAGACGGTCGGCACCAGCTTGTCCTCTTCCGGGGGCAGGTGGTACAGGTCCTTGGTGGCGGCTTCGCCCGGGTGGATCTTGTTCTCCACGCCATCCAGACCGGCCATCATCAGGGCCGAGAAGCACAGGTAGGGGTTGGCCGACGGGTCCGGGAAACGTGCCTCGATGCGACGACCCTTGGGGTTGGCCACGAAGGGGATGCGGATCGAAGCGGAACGGTTGCGCGAGCTGTAGGCCAGCTTCACCGGGGCTTCAAAGCCGGGCACCAGGCGCTTGTAGCTGTTGGTACCGGGGTTGGTGATGGCATTCAGGGCACGGGCGTGCTTGATGATGCCGCCGATGTAGTACAGGGCGAAATCGCTCAGGCCGGCGTAGCCGTCACCGGCGAACAGGTTCTTGCCGTCCTTCCAGATGGACTGGTGCACGTGCATGCCGGAGCCGTTGTCGCCGGCGTAGGGCTTGGGCATGAAGGTGGCGGTCTTGCCGTAGGCGTTGGCCACGTTCCAGACCACGTACTTCAGGACCTGGGTCCAGTCGGCGCGCTGCACCAGGGTGCTGAACTTGGTGCCGATCTCGTTCTGGCCGGCACCCGCCACTTCGTGGTGGAACACTTCGACCGGAATGCCCAGGGATTCGAGGATCAGGGACATCTCGGCGCGCATATCCTGCGTGCTGTCAACCGGGGGCACCGGGAAATAACCGCCCTTGGTGGTGGGACGGTGGCCGCGGTTGCCGCCTTCGAGCTGCTTGCCGCTGTTCCAGGGGGCTTCGTACTCGTCGATGGCGAACATCACGTTGCCGGGTTCGTTGGACCAGCGCACGCCGTCGAAGATGAAGAATTCGGGCTCGGGACCAAAGTAGGCGGTGTCGCCAATGCCGGAAGCCTTCAGGTAGGCCTCGGCGCGCTTGGCGATGGAGCGGGGGTCGCGGTCATAGGACTTGCCGTCGCTGGGCTCGACCACGTCGCACTGCAGGAACATCGTGGTCTCTTCGAAGAAGGGGTCGATGTTGGCGGTGTTCGGGTCGGGCATGAGCTGCATGTCCGAAGCCTCGATGCCTTTCCAGCCGGCGATGGACGAACCGTCGAAGGCGTGGCCCGAGCTGAACTTGTCTTCATCGAAGTGGGAAACCGGCACGGTCACGTGCTGTTCCTTGCCACGGGTGTCGGTGAAGCGGAAGTCAACGAACTTGACTTCGTTTTCCTTCACCATCTTCATCACGTCTGCGACGGTCTTGGCCATCTGGTACTCCTGGTAGGAAGGTTGATTAAAAGTTACGCAAGCACATGAATGCAGTTTCTGTGCCAATCCGGCTTATACCGGCCTGCGTCGGTTTTGGTATTTTGCCTTGAGTTTGGGCGCCATCTGAAGGCGAGTCATGCACCGCTCCAGAAACTTTCAACGCACACGCCTTAGTTTGGTGCAATAAATACGCACCGTATTTGTGCATTACTGATTACGCACCAATTCAGGGCCAATTTTGGCGCCAGCCTGGCGCAGGCCCTCCAGCAGTTCGGCATAGGCCGGCGGCGTCTGCTGCGGGTTGCCCTTGACCCCCAACTCGATGTGCCGGCCATGCTGGGGGTGGTCGACACTGGGCAGGCTGAAGACCTTGATGCCGGCATGCCGCGCCTCGATGGCCTGCATCAGCGGCGTGAGCGTGGCCTCCATGGCACCGTAGACGATGACGGACTGCTCGCACCAGGCATCGCGGCGGAACAGTGGGGCATAAAACGTGTCCAGCACCCATTCGACCATGGGCCAGGCCATCACCGGGAAACCCGGCACGAAATGGACTGCGCCCTGCCCTGCCGGCGAAGCACAGCTGAAGCCCGGGATCTTGTTGTAGGGATTGGGAATGATCTGCGCGCCAAGGGGAAAGACTCCCATGTTGAGGCGGTGCACATTGTCCGGACGATCCGGCTCGTAACTCAGACCCTGTTCACGCGCCACGTCCTGCATGCGCTCGCGGATCAGCCCTTCGGCCTGCGGGTGCAGGGCAAGCTCCACACCCAGGGCACGCGCCGCGCACAAACGCGTGTGGTCATCGGGCGTGGCGCCGATGCCGCCGCAGGAGAACACGATATCCCCTGAAGCGAAGGCGCGCGCCAGGGTCGCCGTGATGCGGTCCGGATCGTCGCCCACGTAATCGGCGTACGCGAGCTGCAGGCCGCGTGCACCCAGCAGTTCGATCACCCGGGGCAGATGCTTGTCGGCACGTTTGCCGGAGAGGATTTCGTCACCGATGATGATGAGGCCGAAGGACATGGACGCATCAGGCCTGGGGTTCGGACGCGGTGCTGCTGCCGTCCTGCAGGATGGGCGCCGGACTCGACACCGTCAGCGCTTCGGCCCGCAGGAGGGTCAGCGCTGCCAGCCCGTAGTGGGTGAACCAGAGCGCGGCAAAGATGAACACAAAGGTGTAGATCCAGATCGCCAGCGGGACCAGCAGGGGCGCGAGTACCACCGCCATGGCCCCGATCGCCCAGATCAGGCCCGGCGCCGCCCCCATGTAGCCGCTGAGCACACCGATGCCCAGCAGCCAGTAGCGATGGCGACGCATCAGTTCTTCGCGCTCCTCCAGGGCGGCATGCAGGGCAAGCGCGTCGTAGACCATGACACGCGCCGTCAGCCAGCCCCAGACCAGGGGTGGCACCACGATCACCAGCGGAGGGATCAGCCACAGCGGCAGGGTCAGGACCAGGGCCAGCAGGGCCAGCAGGGCCGAGCCGAGGCCCAGCAGCAGGCTGCCCACGAAGGTCCCGCCGCGCCGCTGCGCCAGCTTGGGAAAACGGCGCTCGGTCACCAGCCTGACGATGGCGGGCATGGCCAGCCAGGCCACCGTGAGCAGGGACAGCACGATCACCAGCGGCAGGACCAGCATGATCAGCAGCAGCGGCGCCAGCACGTTGCGCAGGTGCGCCATGCCCACGCTGTCGAGCCAGCGGAACAGGCTTTCCATCAGGGCCCAGTCCGACAGCCAGACCTGCAAGCCCAGCACGGCCGGCTCCCAGAACAGCCAGAACAGACCCACACTCAGGGCCGCCAGCAACAGCAGGGGCAGGAAAGACAGCGCAATGACGCGCGGCTGCAGGCAATAGGCCAGCGCACGCCAGAAGGAGTCCAGGAAAAGTGTCATGTTCTAAGCATACCTTGGCGCATGTTTCAAACCTGTTTCAGGCCCGTCCGGCCAGCCGTTTCAGGCCCAGCCATTGCTGCGCCCAGAAGCCACGCCCGTAATCGCGCCCCTGCTCCACCTGATCACGGATGCCGGTCGGGTCGTAACGCAGCTCGAAGTTGGCGGTGCCGAACAGCATGTCCCACCAGGGCAGCAGCACGCCGAAATTGCATCCGCCGAGGACCGCCGCTTGCCCCGGTTTGCCGGGCGTCTCATGGCCGATGCCGATGCTGTGATGCCGGCGGTGGAAACGCGGACTGATCCACAGCCCCTCACCCCAGCGGCCGAACCAGAGCCGCACATTGGCGTGCTGCAGGCTTTCGCTGAGCTGGGTGATGGCCACGATGGCCACGAACTGCCCCGGCGCCACGCCGATGAACTGCGCCAGCATGACCAGCAGCAGGTCCCGGATCAGGTCGTCAAGCAGGTGGTTGCGGTTGTCGCTCCACAAGGTCATCTGCCGCTGCGAATGGTGCAGCGCGTGCAGGCGCCACCACCACTCGAAGTGGTGCTGCCCGCGGTGCAGCCAGTAGTCGCAGAAATCCATCACCAGCAGGTACATCAGCAGGCTGAGCAGGGGGTGGTCGGTCACGCCCGGCCACAGGTCGTCCAGGTGCAAGGTCGGCAGACCAGCCACGCGCAGCATGCCGATCAGTTCGTCCAGCCAGGGCGTCAGGGTGAAAAAGAGCACCAGGCGGAACAAGCCCAGGCGGTGGATCAGGGTGTAGAGCACATCCACGCGGATGGCCGCACGGTCCGTCACCGGCTCCACCGGACGCCAGCGCTGCAGCGGGGACAAGACCAGCAGCATCACCCCCAGTTGCAGCAGGCCCACGAGCAGCCAGCCGGTCCCGCTGTAGGCATCCTCGAGCCGGTTGCCCAGGCCCATGGCAAACACCAGCGGCTGCACCAGCCCCTCGAACAGCCACTGCTGCAGATCGTTGAAGGCGTTGATCAGCGCGTCCATATTCAATTATTTCCCGGCCGGCAAACGCTGCGCGATCCAGCCCCGGTACTCCGGGTGCTCGCGCAGGGTGCGGAAGCAGAAACCGCGCGCCTTGAGCCCAACGATCAGCGGCTCCAGCACCGCCGGCGCCCAGGGATCGCGGCGCGACCAGATGCCCAGGTGCGCCATCAGCACGTCACCGGACCGGATGTCACGCAAGGCCTTGTTCAGCAGCGCCTCGTTGGGGTACTTATCGCTGGGCAATTCATCGCCCAGGAAACCGGCCGGTGCCCAGCCCACGTGCAGGTAACCGCACTGGCGCGCCGCCGCCAGCAGAGCCGGCGACGTCTTGCCGCCGGGCGCGCGGAACAGCGGCAGCGGGGCGCGGCCCGTGTGCTGCTGCAGTCGGACCGAGGCCGCGTCGATGGCAGCGCAATACTGTGCCGCCGTCCAGACCTGGTCGCGTCCGGCCTGGGCGCCGGCCGAGGCACGCACGCGGAAAAGCACACGGCCGTCAGCCTGCGGCAGATCTACCCGCCAGTAGCTGTGGTCCAGCGTGTGCGAGGCGAAGGCGTGCCCCTCGTCCGCACGCGCGCGCCACCAGGCCGCCCAGTGCGGACCCAGGCTGCCATCACCCACCTGCGTGCGCTCATCGGCGGCAAAAAAAGTGGCGCGCACCTGCTGCCGCTGCAAGACTCCGGCGATCAGATCGGCCACACCCATGTGGCCGGTGTCGAAGGTGAGGTAGACCGGCTTGCTGCAGCCTTCGGCGGCTGGAGGGCTGGCGGCCGCCGGCAAGGCCAGGACCAGCAGTGCCAGCCCCAGGGTACGGAGAAGGCTACTGGCGCGGCGCATGGTCCAGGGTCCAGACCCCGTGGGGCGATTTGCCGACCCGGATCTGGCGCACCACCTGGCGCGTGCCGGTGTCGATCACGCTGAGCTTGCCGGCCCAGCGCGACGACAGCAGGATGTAACGCCCGTCGGCCGTGAGGTCCATGCAGTCCGGACCACCGGGGCCAGGGTACTGGTCCACCACGGCCATGGTCTTGAAGTCGATCTTGCTGATGGTATTGGCCACCCGGTTGCTGACCAGCACATGGCGGCGGTCCCCCACGGCGCGGAAGGCGTGCGCGCCCTTGCCGGTGGGGATGAGCTGCACGGCCGCCGGCACCGGCATGGCCAGGTCATAGACCTCGACGCCCTCGCCGCCGGTCAGGCCCACCAGCAGGAAGCGGTCGTCGGGGGTGCCGAACACGTCGGCCGGCATGGGACCGGTCTTGATGCGCCACAAGGGCTGCTGACGCTGCAGGTCAATGGCCAGCAGCTCGTCACTGTCCTGCATGGTCACATAGGCCACCGTGCTCTTGCTGTCGATCCAGATATGGCTGGGCGTCTTGCCGGTAGGAATGCGTTTGGCCAGCGTCAGGTCGCGACCGTCCCAGCGGTAGATGTCGACGTGGTTGAGCCGGTTGGCGGCGGTGACGAACCACTGCATGTCGGGCGAGAAGCGCAGGTGATAGGGGTCGAGGATGCCGCGCACGGTGCGCTGCACCTGCGCCGTGCGCGGATCGACGAAGGTCAGCGTGTCGCTGAAGGCATTGGCAATGATCAGCGACTTCTCGTCCGGCGTCAGGTAGAGATGGTGCGGTTCCTTGCCCGTGGCAAAGCGCTTGATCTCCTTCCAGCTCACCGGGTCGATCACGCTGACGTCGGCATCCTTGGAATTGAGCACGAAGATCGGTGCCGGTGCGGCCTGCGTCTGCGCCAGGGAGGGCCCGGTCGCCAGGATCAGCAGCAGAACGAAAGCGCAGGAAAAAAGCTTCGGCATGGAACACTCGCGACTAAGGAGTTCCAAGTGTAGCGGTCGCCGTCAGGGCGCCGCCTCAGCAAACTTGAGGCAGGTCAAGGCCTGGGTACAAGGGCAGCGCCAGTCGCGGCGCCATCCAGGACCTGCGCCAGGTCCTGGGGCGTGAGCCAGCGCCACTGCCCCGGCGCCAGATCGGCCGGCAGGACCAGGCCACCAATCTGCGAGCGGTGCAGGGCCTCGACCCGGTTGCCGACGGCGGCCACCATGCGCTTGACCTGGTGGTACTTGCCGGCCGTGAGGGTCAGCCGCAGGTGCAAGGGGTCGATGAGTTCGCAGGCGGCCGCACTGACCGGCCGCGGGTCGTCGTCCAGCACCACGCCCGCCAGCAGCTGCTGCAGCTCCCGCTCGCCGGCCGGGTGCTTGAGCGTCACCTCGTAGACCTTGGGCACGACATGGCGCGGCGAGGCCAGGCGGTGGATCAGCTGGCCATCGTCGGTCAGCAGCAGCAGGCCCGTGGTGTCCTGGTCCAGCCGGCCGATGGCCTGCACCCCCTGCACGGCGCCCTTGTTGGGGCGCTGGCGCAGCGGCGCCGGCAGCAGGGTGTAGACGCTGGGCCAGGCCGAGGGCTTTTGCGAGCACTCAATGCCGGCCGGCTTGTGCAGCATGATGCAGGCGCGCAGGTGGCAAACCCATTCCATCCCCTGCACGCGCAGGCGCAGGCCTTCGTCCTCGTAGTCGGCCGTGGCCTCGGTGCAGAGCTCGGCCCCCCCCGCGCCACTGGCCGGATAGATGGCCACATGGCCCTGCTGGATCAGGCCGGCGCACACACGGCGCGTGCCAAAACCCTGGGCGTAAAGAATGTCCTGCAACTGCATGAAAAGGTCTCAAGGGCACGGCTGGCAAGGCCGGGAAGTTCAAAAACTGTAGCGAATCAGCATGCTGACCCTGCAATCAGGGCCAGTTTCCGTGCAAAAGTACATCCCAAAGCCCCTCCAACTTGCTCCAACTTCGCTTATCTGGTTCAGGATAGGGACTGTAGACCTTACACTTTTCGCAAACAACGATACCGCTGCATATGAACGGGTACACAGGGTGGATGATAGTCGCAGGGCTCATGGCCGTGAGCGGCGCACTGGGTGCGTACGCCTACGCCGCGCACCTGAAGAAGCAGGAGCTGGCCAAGCGACGCATCCCGCGCAAATGGCCCTTGGTTGTTCGAGCCATGGTGAACAGCCGGGAGCGGCTCGTCTGGCGCTGGATGCTGCGCGCCTTCCAGGACCAGCACGTCATGGTGAAGCTGCCGGTGACGCGCTTCACCATGCCGCAGATCCGGGAGGAAGGCCAGCACTGGTTCCAGATCCTCAGCGGGGTCTACTGCACTTTCACCGTCTGCAATGGCGAGGGCCAGGTCGTCGGCTGCGTTGATGTCCCCGGCCCGCAGGGCCTGTCGCTGAGCAACCAGACCCTCAAGCACACCCTGCTCTCGCAGTGCAATGTGCGTTACTGGGTGGTTGATCCCGAGCATCTGCCCAGCCTCAGCACGATCCGCGCCGCCTTCCTGGGCGAACAGGCCGTGATGAAAGAGGAGTTGGAGCGCGTGCGCACGGAAACCGAGTTCAACCAGACACGCGCCAACCTCAAGGCCGCCCTGTCACGGCAACGCGGCCACCAGCCCACGGCCAGCGAGTTCGCCCGCCTGGATGCCCTGCTGTCGGCCGATCCGCACAGCCACGAAGCTTACGAGAGCCAGCTCTCCACCACCTGGAAGCACGACTCCTTCGTCGCCCCGCTGGACAGCCGGTCCGGCGAGCTCACGGAAGGTCGCTAACAGGCGCGCATCGTCCCGCCCCTATCCGGCGGCTCAGTGGTTGGAGTCAGGGAATCCCTTGGACACAAACACCATCTCATCGACGTGGGTAAGCACCCAATCGACAATCGCCGGGTCGAAATGGACGCAGCGCTGGTCGCGCAGGTAGGCGAGAATCTGCTCGATCGGCCAGGGCTCCTTATAGCTGCGCCGGCTGCCTAGCGCATCAAACACATCCGCGACGGCGCCAATGCGCCCGTAGAGGTGGATCTCTTCTCCCCGCAGGCCCTGCGGATAGCCACTTCCGTCCCACTTCTCGTGGTGATGGCCAGCCAGCATGGCCGCCGCCTGAAGGATCTCCCGGTTGGAACGGCCCAGCATCTCGCGCCCGATTTCTGCATGTGTTCGCATCACCGCCCACTCCTGCGCGTCCAGCTTGCCAGGCTTGTGCAGAATGGCATCGGGGATGCCGATCTTGCCGAAGTCGTGCAGCGGGGCGGCGATCTTGAGCACTTGGGCCTCACGCTCCGGAAGTCCGATCCCCTTGGCAATCAGGTAGCTGTACTCGGCCACTCGACGCACGTGCTGGCCGGTCTCGCGCGAGCGCGTTTCAATGGCCTCACCCAGCATGTAGACGATGTCACGCTGGGTGGCCTCGATCTCCTCGGTCAACAGGTTGTTCTCGTAGGCGATCGAAACGTTCTGCAGGAACAGCTCGATCAGGCTGGAATCATCGTCGGACAGCGGCTGCTGGCTGCGCAGGTAGATCACGTTCTCCTTGCCGCTGTGGGTGCGGAAGTATCCCCAGTACTCGCCCTCGCGCCGCATGGGCTGGCGCGTTTTGAGCACGGTTGCGACATGCGCGATGAGGTCTTCCGGCAGGGTGCTCAGCGAATTGCTGCCGACCATGGTCGAGAACTGCCCGGTGCCAGCCACAACAGTCACGCGCCCCGCCTCCTGCTCGAGCGCCAAGCTATCGCATTTGATGATCATTGCGTCGCGATCCAGGAAGAGCACGGCCACGAGTTGCTCCAGAACGCCCTGCACAAAGCAGCTCAGCTCGCGCGTCCGGAAGATTTTGCCGGTGGCGCTGATCACACGCTTGAGGCCGGCGCGATTGGCTTCCAGTGCAATGAGATCCCGATAGGAACGCAGGCTGGTGAGTACCGTGCTGTAGAGCTTCTGTGACGACAACTCGGATTTCTCCTTGTAGTCGTTGATGTCGTAATGGCGAATCACCGAACGCTCCGGCGCCTGTCCAGGCTGGCCCGTGCGCAGGATGAGGCGGGTCAGACGATTCTTGTGCTGTTCCCGAATCTTCTGGATGAGGTCCAGGCCCGCATGCTCGGTCTCCATCACCACGTCCACAAGGGCCACCGCAATATCAGGATGCTCCCGCAAGATGCTCTCACCCTCGCCAGATGTATAGGCACTGAGAAACTCTATCCCGCGCCCGTCGAACTCGAAACCGGCGAGCGCCAGGCGGGTCACGTCGTGGACGCCCTGTTCATCGTCGATGATCAGGACCTTCCAGCCCTGTCGTCGTAGCGGCAGGTCCGACCCGACGGCCCCCTCCTGCGCGAAGACCATTTCTCCGTTGTCCTTGTCAGACGCCTTGCTCATGCTGCCGCTCCGTTATCAGGGGAAAGCTTATGCGAAACGTGGTCCCCTTGCCCACATCCTTCACGAGACGAATCGAGCCATTCAGGCTGCTGACGACCAGATTGAATACTATATGGAGCCCCAGTCCGCTGCCACCCGAGCCCCGGCGGGTTGTGAAGAACGGGTCGAAGATGCGGTCTTGGATCTCAGGCGGAATGCCCTTTCCGTCATCGGCGCAATCAATCTCGACCAAGCCCCCCGCGAGACGACCCTCAAGGCGGATGACGCCATCCTGGTCCGGCTCGTAGGCATGGATCAGGGCATTGATCAGCAGGTTGCTCAGGATCTGGTAGATCGCGCCGGGATACGTGTTGATCAGCAAGCCTGACGGACTGTGATTGACGACCTGTATCCTGCTACCTTTGAATCTTGGCTGCAGGCTGAGCACCACCTCGTCAATGTACTGCGCCAGATCGACCAGGCGTCGCTCATCGCTGGACTGGTCCACAGCGACCTGCTTGAAGCTGCGTATCAACTCGGCCGCACGCATCAGGTTGCGCACCAGAATGTCGGTACCGTTTACCGCGTGGGCGATGTAGCGCTCCAGGGTCGAGCGTTTCATGCTTCCGGACTCGAACTCCCGCTGGAGGTTGTACAACTCTTCCTGCATGGCCGTGGCCGAGGTCACCCCTATGCCCAACGGTGTATTGATTTCGTGGGAGATGCCGGCCACCAGACCTCCGAGTGAGGCCATTTTCTCGGCTTGCACCAGCTGCGACTGTGTCTGGCGCAGGTTCTCGAGGGACATCTTGAGGCTCTCGTTAGCCACGATCAAGGCCTGCTCCGCGCGTTTGCGCTCGGTGATGTCGATGCCGGTGCCGATCATGTACTCCAGTCGCCCCTGCGCGTCGGTGATCATGGCGTTACGCCACGAAAGCAGGCGCCGCCGGCCATCCTTGGCGCGCCACTCCACCTCGATATGGGTGGCCAACTGGTCGGGCGAGATCACGTTTTCATGCTTGCGCCGCACCTCCAGCCGACGCTCGGGCGTGACGACCGACTCCCAGATCGGCTGGCCGCGCAATTCGTCGAAGGTGTAGCCGGTCAAGCGCTCGCAGGCCTGATTGAAACGCACGAAGCGTCCGTGGTTGTCGACCACGAAGATCAGGGTGTCGGCCGTTTCCAGGATGGTCTCGATGAACGCTCGCTGCCGGTCCAGCTCGCCGGTACGCTCCAGCACCCGCTGCTCGAGGGTCTCGTTGAGTTGGCGCAAGGCCTGCTCCGCCAGTTTCTGCTCGGTGATGTCCTGGATCGAACCGATGAGTCTCAGGGGACGACGCTGTGGATCCAGCACCACACGGGCCCGGATGTGCACATGCTTGGTCCGGCCGTCTGGCAAGATGATCCTGTGCTGGGCCGAGAGATTGCCGCCCGTTCTCGCCGCCTCGTCGCGCTCGCGCTCGTATTCGAGCCGATCCTCCTCGGGGATCCTGGAGAAGACCGCAGCGCGCGGGAAGTGCCCGTCCGGCGAGCTCAGTTCATGGATGCGCTGCGCCTCTTCCGAAAGGAAGATGTTGGCCTGCGGATTGGTGAGGTCGCTCTCGAAGCTTCCCACACGGGCCAGTTGCTGGGCCTCCTTCAGCCGCTCCTCGCTGTGCTGCAAGGCCAGTTCGGCGAGCTTCTGCTCTGTGATGTCCTGCACCGTGCCGACCACGCGGTTGGGATGCACGCCATCGTCGGCATGCACCGAGGCCCGGATTTGCACGTATTTCACGCGCCCACCTGCCAGCAGCAGCCTCGCCAGCTTTGAGTAGATGCCCAGGTGCTCCATCGCGGCCATGCGGCTCTCCCTGAGCCGCACAAGATCATCGGGGTGCAGTGTGGCTGCCAGGGTCTCGCGCGCAATTCTGCCGTCCGTCGTCGGAAGTTCATGGATGCGCAGCGCCTGCTCGGATAGCTGGTATTCGTTGGCGATCAGGTCCAGTTCCCAGCTGCCGAGCATGGCAATCTCCTGGGCCTCTTTCAGCCTCGCCTCGCTCAGGCGCAGCGCCGCCTCGGACTCCTTGCTCGCGGTGATGTCGCGCTCGATCGAGATGAACTTCACCGTCCGACCCGAGGCATCAGACACGGTCTGCACGTCGACCACGGCCCAATAGGGCCGGCCGCTCCTGTGATAGTGGACGATTTCGGTCTCGAAACGCTCGCCCCGGGAAAGCTTCTCCCGGATATAGGCCAGCGTCGCCGGGTCGGTAGCCGCGCCGTTGAGCACTTCGCCCGGTCTGCGCCCCAGCACCTCCTCCAGGCCATAGCCACACATCTTGGTGAACCCTGCGTTCACCCAGGTAATGCGCCCTGTGGCGTCCATGATGATGACGGCGTTGTCCGTCCCGGAGGCGACCAGCGCAAGTTCGTGCGCCTGCGCGTCGCGCTCGCGCAAGGCCGTTTCCGCCGCCTTGCGTTCCGAGACGTCGATGCACACAAGAAGGTGGCGGGTCGTGTCCAAGTGCCGGAAGGCCGACAGGACCAGCTCGCACTGCCGCTCCTCTCCGCCAGATCTTCTCAGCACGATATCCCGGCGACCCTGGGTCACCGGGATCGCCATCGGCCCGTCAGGGATTGCTTCCAGCGCCGGCGCATCACCCCCAACGAGCACGGTCCAGCGCGGAAGTGCCTTGAGTTCGGCCTCGCTGTAGCCGCTCATGGCCTGCATCGCCTGGTTTGCGTAAACCACACGCCCTACCTCGATGACCAGCACCCCCTCGCCGGCGTCGGACTGCGCGGCCAGCAGCGTGCGATAGAAGCTGTTCTCGCCGGCCACCTCGTCGAAGAGCGTCAGGGCCAGAGAAGCGGCCAGCACCAGCACCGCTCCCAGGCCGACAAACAGGGCCATCGCGCTCCCGCCCAAGCCCGTTTCGGCCACGGTACAGACGGCGTCGGGCGCGAAATTGGCAGCTGCCATGCCTGTGTAGTGCATGCCCGCGATCGCCAGGCCCATAACGACCGCACTGGCAAGGCGCCGAGCGAGCGACATACCGGCCTGCGCGCGCTCCTGGAACACCAGGGCCAGAGCCGCCCAGCTGGCCGCCACGGCAATCACGACAGACAGGGCGAACAGCCAGGGGTCGTAGACGATAGGCGGCGCCATGCGCATGGCATGCATGCCGCTGTAATGCATGGCCACGATGCCCAGCCCCATGAGCAAGGAGGCAATCAGCCGGGCTCGAGCCGCATCGCCACGGCGACCCAGGGTATGGAGGGCGATGGCCGAGGCCAGAATGGCCGGCAGCACCGAGAGCGCGGTCAATCCGGGGTCGTAGGCCACCGGCACCGGCAGATGCAGTGCCAGCATGCCGACGAAATGCATGGCCCAGATGCCGATGCCCATGGCGACCGCCCCGCCGGCGATCCACCCGGACCGGCTCGTCCGGCTGGCCCAGGAGAGGCGGTAAGCCAGCCGAAGCGTGGTGTAGGAGGCCAGGATCGCGATCAGGACAGAGAACGCGACCAGAGACCATTGGTAGCTGAAGGTCATGCCGGTAGTGAGCATTCGTTGCCGTTCTCGCAGAAACTGGAACCAATATACCCTGAACCCCTGAGCCAAAAGAAAACCCGGCCGCAGTGGGCCGGGTTTGTGTGATGGATTTGGTACTGGGGGGATTTGCCCCCCCGTCCGCAAGCCTTGTTCGAGCAGATCTACATGTTTAGCGGTCTGATTTGGATCTCGCCACTGGCACCGCGCAGTCGCACGCCATGCCAGCCGCTAGCACCCTATTGTCTCGTCCGTTGCTAGGGTACCCAGCCCCGGACCAGTCAAGGAAATTATCTTTACAGCCGGGAGGTTTGCGCCCCATTGCCCAGCCCATCGGCCTGTTGTTGTAAAGCTCACAGGCAATTAGGCAGCGCGTGCGAAACGTTCGTCGTATGCAATTAAGCTTTTTGAATCAGTTTTACGAGCACATTCAACTCAACATGCACCACACCACGTCCGAACCCACGGCGAAACCAAGGCAGCCCCAAGCTTTCCGTTTTAGGCCTGTTCCAGCAATTGCAGGAGCTCGGCCGGAGAATTGATCAAAGCATGGGCCCCCCAGCCCGAAACATCGTTTTTCTGACCCAGGTAACCGTAGGTGGCGGCCACCGTGCCCATGCCGGCCGCCAGGCCCGCCACGATGTCGCGTTCGTCATCACCCACATACAGACAGCGCTGTGGATCCAGGCCCAGGCGGCGCGCGGCCTCGAACAAGGGCGCCGGATGCGGCTTGGGATGCGGCGTGGTGTCACCGGCGACGATGGCCCGTGCACTGGCAAACAGGGGCATGGCGCCCGTCAGCGGCAGGGTAAAACGCTCGATCTTGTTGGTCACCACGCCCCAGGCCAGCTCGCGTTGCAGCAGGGCCTCGACCAGTTCGGCCACGCCGTCGAAGGCGTAGGTACGCTGCGTCATGCAGCGCTCGTAGTTAGCCATGAACTCCTCGCGCAGTTCGTTGTAGCCCGGATCTTCCGGCCGCAGGCCGAAGGCCACGCCGATCATGCCGCGCGCGCCGGCCCCAGCCATGGGGCGGTAGTGCTCTAGCGGCAGGGGCGGCAGACCGCGGTCGGTACGCATCAGGTCGGCCGCGGCGCCCAGGTCGGGCGCGCTGTCGATCAGGGTACCGTCCAGGTCGAACAGGACGGCCTCGATACCGGCAAACGACCTCATCGCGATTCCGGCTTGCGCGTGGCCAGCAGGTAGTTGACGCTGGTGTCGCCGCTGAGCCAGTAACGCCGCGTCAGGGGGTTGTATTCCATGCCGCGCGTGGGGCCCAGTTCCAGGCCTGCCTGGCGGCAGTGGCGTGCCAGTTCGCTGGGACGGATCATCTTGGCGTATTCGTGCGTGCCGCGCGGCAGCATGTTGAGGATGTACTCGGCACCGACAATGGCGAACAGGAAGGATTTGGGGTTGCGGTTGATGGTGGAGAAAAACACCCAGCCCCCGGGTTTGACCAGGGTGGCACAGGCCCGCACCACGGAGGCCGGGTCAGGCACGTGCTCCAGCATCTCCATGCAGGTCACGACATCGAAACTGCCGGGCTGCTCGGCCGCCAAGGCCTCGGCCGCCACCTCGCGGTAATTGACGTTGGGTGTACCGGCTTCCAGCGCATGCAACTGGGCCACCTTGAGCGCCTTGCTCGACAGGTCGATGCCCGTGACCCGGGCGCCCTTGCGCGCCATGGAGTCGGACAGGATGCCACCGCCACAGCCGATGTCGAGCACCTGCCGGCCGGCCAGCGGCGCCAGGCCGTTGATCCAGTCCAGGCGCAAGGGGTTGATCTGGTGCAGGGGACGGAATTCGCTCTCGGGATCCCACCAGCGGTGGGCGAGTTCGGAAAACTTGGCCAGTTCGGCCGGATCGGCATTCATGGTGGACGTCATGACGCAATTATCTGCTGAGCAATAAAAAACCCCGCCGAAGCGGGGTTTGTTTCAAGCGATCAGCGGATCACTTGTTGGCGCGGGTACCGACCACTTCGATTTCCACGCGACGGTTCTTGGCGCGGCCTTCGGTCGTGCGGTTGTCAGCCACGGGCTGCTTCTCGCCCTTGCCTTCGGTGTAGACGCGGTTCTTGTCGATGCCCTTGGAGGTCAGATAGGCCTTCACGGCTTCGGCACGACGCACCGACAGCTTCTGGTTGTACTCGTCGGTACCGATGGAGTCGGCGTGACCCACGGCGATGATGACTGCCAGGTTGATGCCATTGACCTTCTCGGCCAAGTCATCCAGCTTGGCGTTGGCGTCCGCCTTGATCACAGCCTTGTCGAAGTCGAAGAAGGTGTCGGCAGCGTAGGTGACCTTGACGGCAGCGGCCGGCGGCGGAGCGGCGGGCGTCGGAGCGGCAGCAGGTGCCGGGGCGGGTGCCGGAGCAGGCGCCGGAGCCGGGGCGGGTGCCGGAGCAGCCGGGGCAGCTTGCGGAGCGGGAGTGGGTTCGGGGGTGGACGCACAACCGGCCATCACGAGTGCGACTGCAGCGAACAGGGCTGCCACGGGATTCAGTTTCTTCATGGTTCTCCTCTAGCGGATTGGGGCCTGAGCGGCACGGCGGTTAAATGGAAGGCATTCATTGTTATGAGCGCCACCCGACTGTCTTATGCATTGTGCCATACCAAAACGAGGGGTCAACCGGCGAAACAGGACGCGGGCGCATGCCTGCTGGGCTTTCCAACGGTCTGTTGCAGCCATGCCACAAGGCCGGCACTTTAGAATTGCAGATTGCCCACGTCCGAGTTCACCCCTTCCATGACCCAATTCGCCAAGGAAACCCTGCCCATCAGCCTAGAAGAGGAGATGCGTCGCAGCTACCTGGACTACGCCATGAGCGTGATCGTCGGGCGGGCCCTGCCCGATGCCCGCGATGGCCTCAAGCCGGTGCACCGGCGCGTGCTCTTCGCGATGCACGAGCTCAACAACGACTGGAACCGGGCCTACAAGAAGTCGGCGCGTATCGTGGGCGACGTCATCGGCAAGTACCACCCGCACGGCGACCAGTCGGTCTACGACACCATCGTGCGCATGGCCCAGGACTTTTCCATGCGCCACATGCTGGTGGACGGCCAGGGCAACTTCGGCTCGGTCGACGGCGACAACGCCGCCGCCATGCGATACACGGAAATCCGCCTGGCCAAGATCGCGCACGAGATGCTGGGCGACATCGACAAGGAAACCGTCGACTTCGGCCCCAACTACGACGGCTCGGAAAAGGAGCCGCTGGTCCTGCCCAGCCGCCTGCCCAACCTGCTGGTCAACGGCTCGGGCGGCATTGCCGTGGGCATGGCCACCAACATCCCCCCGCACAACCTCAACGAGGTGGTGGACGCCTGCCTGCACCTGCTGCGCAACCCCGAGGCATCCATCGACGAGCTGATGGAGATCATTCCGGCGCCGGACTTCCCGACCGCCGGCATCATCTACGGCATGACGGGTGTCAAGGAAGGCTACCGCACCGGTCGCGGTCGCGTGGTCATGCGTGCGCGCTGCCATTTCGAGGACATCGACAAGGGCCAGCGCCAGTCCATCATCGTCGACGAGCTGCCCTACCAGGTCAACAAGAAGACCCTGCTGGAGCGTATCGCCGAACTGGTGCACGAGAAGAAGATCGAGGGCATCAGCCACATCCAGGACGAGTCGGACAAGTCCGGCATGCGCGTGGTGATCGAGCTCAAGCGCGGCGAAGTGCCCGAGGTGGTGCTCAACAACCTGTACAAGCAGACCCAGCTGCAGGACACCTTCGGCATGAACATGGTGGCGCTGGTCAACGGCCAGCCCAAGCTGTGCAACCTGAAGGACCTGATCGAGGTCTTCCTGGACCACCGCCGTGAAGTGGTCACCCGCCGCACGGTCTTCAACCTGCGCAAGGCGCGCGAACGCGGCCATGTGCTCGAGGGCCTGGCCGTGGCGCTGGGCAACATCGACGACTTCATCGCCATCATCCGCAACGCCCCCACCCCGCCGGTGGCCAAGGCCGAGCTCATGGCCAGGCCCTGGGACAGCAAGCTGGTGCGCGAGATGCTCACCCGCACCCGCGCCGACGGCGGCGTGGTCAATGCCGACGACTACCGCCCCGATGGCCTGGAAAAGGGCTACGGCATGGGCAACGACGGCCTGTACCGCCTGTCCGACACGCAGGCCCAGGAAATCCTGCAGATGCGCCTGCAGCGCCTGACCGGCCTGGAGCAGGACCAGATCGTTGCCGAGTACAAGGAAGTCATGGCCGAGATCGAGGACCTGCTCGACATCCTGGCCCGCTCCGAGCGCGTGGCCATCATCGTGGGGGAAGAGCTCGCCGCCATCAAGCAGGAGTTCGGCCACGGCAAGGTCGGCCTGCGCCGCAGCCAAGTCGAGCACAACGCCCAGGACCTGGCGACCGAAGACCTGATCACCCCGACCGACATGGTGGTGACGCTCAGCCACAGCGGCTACATCAAGAGCCAGCCCCTGTCCGAATACCGCGCCCAGAAGCGCGGCGGTCGCGGCAAACAGGCCACGGCGACCAAGGAAGACGACTGGATCGACCAGCTCTTCATCGCCAACACGCACGACTACATCCTGTGTTTCTCCAACCGCGGCCGCCTGTACTGGCTCAAGGTCTGGGAAGTGCCCGCCGGCTCGCGCGGCTCGCGCGGCCGCCCCATCGTCAACATGTTCCCGCTGGCCGAGGGCGAGAAGATCAATGTGGTGCTGCCGCTGACCGGTGACAACCGCAGCTTCCCGGCCGATCACTATGTCTTCATGGCCACCTCCATGGGCACGGTGAAGAAGACGGCACTGGACGAGTTCAGCAACCCGCGCAAGGCCGGCATCATCGCCGTGGACCTGGACCCGGGCGATTTCCTCATCGGTGCCGCCCTGACCGACGGCAAGCACGACGTGATGTTGTTCAGCGACGGCGGCAAGGCCGTGCGCTTCGACGAGAACGACGTGCGCCCCATGGGCCGCAATGCACGCGGCGTGCGCGGCATGATGCTGGACGACGGCCAGGGCGTGATCGCCATGCTGGTGGCCGAGGACGAGCAGCAAAGCGTGCTGACCGCCACCGAAAACGGCTACGGCAAGCGCACCTCCATCCTGGAGTACACGCGCCACGGCCGCGGCACCAAGGGCATGATCGCCATCCAGCAGAGCGAACGCAACGGCAAGGTCGTCGCCGCCACCCTGGTGCATGCCGACGACGAGATCATGCTGATCACCGACAAGGGCGTGCTGGTGCGTACCCGTGTCTCCGAAATCCGCGAGCTCGGCCGTGCCACCCAGGGCGTCACCCTGATCGGCCTGGACGAAGGCGCCAAATTGAGCGGTCTGCAGCGCATCGTGGAAAACGATGCCAATGGGGCCGAAGGCATCGAAGGCGACGCGGAAGACGCCTCCTGATGCAGCGCCCCTACAACTTCTCGGCCGGCCCGGCCACCATTGCGCCCGAGGTGCTGCAGCAGGCCGCCAGCGAGATGCTGGACTGGCACGGCAGCGGCATGGGCGTGATGGAGATGAGCCATCGCGGCAAGGAGTTCATCAGCATCTACGAACAGGCCCAGGCCGACCTGCGCGAGCTGCTGGCCGTGCCGAAGCACTTCCACATCCTGTTCATGCAGGGCGGCGGCCTGGCGGAAAACGCCATCGTGCCGCTGAACCTCTCGCGCGGCGGCACGGTGGACTATGTTGTCACCGGCGCCTGGAGCCAGAAGTCGCAACAGGAAGCGCGCAAGTATTGCAACGTGCACATCGCTGCCAGCGACGAGGCCAACGGATTCACCCGGCTGCCCGCGCCGGCCGGCTGGCAGTTCAGCCCGGATGCCAGCTACGTGCACCTGTGCTCCAACGAAACCATCCACGGTGTCGAGTTCCATGAGCTGCCCGACCTGCAGGCCATGGGCTCGCGGGCCCCGCTGGTGATCGACTTCTCCTCCCAGGTCGCCTCGCGCCCGGTGGACTGGTCGCGCGTGGGCCTGGCCTACGGCGGCGCGCAGAAAAACATCGGCCCGGCCGGCCTGACCCTGGTCATCGTGCGCGAGGACCTGCTGGGCCATCCCCTGCCGGCCTGCCCCAGCGCCTTTGACTACAAGACCGTGGCCGACAACCAGTCCATGTTCAACACCCCGCCGACCTACGCCATCTATGTGGCCGGCCTGATCTTCCAGTGGCTGAAAAAAATGGGCGGTGTGCCGGCCATCGAGGCGCGCAACATGACCAAGGCGAAGCTGCTTTATGAGGCCATCGACAGCTCGCAGTTCTATGTGAACCGCGTCGCCAGGGACTGCCGTTCACGCATGAACGTGCCCTTCTTCCTGCGTGACGAATCCCGCAACGAAGCCTTCCTGGCCGGCGCCAAGGCCGCCGGCATGCTGCAGCTCAAGGGCCACAAGATGGTCGGCGGCATGCGCGCCAGCCTTTACAACGCCATGCCGCTCGAAGGCGTGCAGGTCCTGGTCGAGTACATGCGAGAATTCGAACGTACACATAGCTGATCCCCTGATGGCCAAGACCCTGCCCGAACTGCGCATCCAGATCGACGCCCTGGATCAGGAACTGCTCGCCCTGCTGAACCGCCGGGCCGCCCTGGCCCATGAAGTGGGCGAGATCAAGAAGGTCGAAGGCTCGCCCGTGTTCCGCCCCGAGCGCGAGGCCCAGGTCATCTCCGGCCTGCAGGCGGCCAACCCCGGACCGCTCCAGCGCGACAGCGTGGCCACCATCTGGCGCGAGATCATGTCGGCCTGCCGCGCCCTGGAGGCGCCGCAACGTGTGGCCTACCTGGGCCCGGCCGGCACCTTCAGCGAACAGGCCGCCCTGCAGTTTTTCGGCTCCAGCATCGAACGCATGCCCTGCGGCAGCATCGACGAGGTGTTCCGTGCCACCGCCGCCGGCAGCGCCCAGTTCGGCGTGGTGCCCATGGAGAATTCCACCGAGGGCATGGTCTCGCGCTCGCTCGATCTCTTCCTCGCCTCGCCGCTGCACGTGGTCGGCGAAACCAGCCTGCTGGTACGCCACAACCTGCTGCGCTTGGGCGATTCGCTCGAAGGCATCACGGCCGTCTATGCCCACCCGCAGGCCCTGGCCCAGTGCCAGAACTGGCTCAACACCCACCTGCCGCACGCCGAACGCCATGCGGCGGCCAGCAATGCCGAAGGCGCGCGCCTGGCCTCGACGAACCCTGCCTGGGCCGGCATCGCCAGCGAGCGCGCTGGCAGCGAATTCGGCCTGCACGTGGTGGCCCACGCCATCCAGGACGACGCCTACAACCGCACCCGCTTCGCCGTGGTCTGCCTGCCTCAGACTCTGCAGACCCCCGACGTCTCGGGCAAGGACTGCGTGAGCCTGATCGTCTCGGTCCCGAACCGCCCGGGGGCGGTGCACGACCTGCTGGTTCCCCTGAAAAAACACGGTGTATCCATGACGCGTTTCGAGTCG
Organism: uncultured Hylemonella sp.; assembly: GCA_963513295.1. GTDB lineage: Bacteria > Pseudomonadota > Gammaproteobacteria > Burkholderiales > Burkholderiaceae_C > Hylemonella. The sequence continues at coordinate 3,656 of CAUPQO010000015.1, read as the reverse complement.
CGGCCAGCGCGTTCGGGCCAATGGGAATACTATTTCTACATCGACATCCAGGGCCACACCTCGCAGCCTCATGTCGCCGCCGCCTTGCAGGAGTTGCAGTCGCTCTGCGCCTTCTACAAGATACTCGGCACCTACCCGGTATCTGAATAATGAGCCCCCACGTTCATCACTTCGTGTATTCACTGCCCCCCGAGGGAGTGCAAGCCTCTCTTGGGGCGTCCCTGCGAGAGTCTTATGTTTGAACAGTTGGGTCTGATCGGTTGTGGCCTCATGGGCGGTTCCTTTGCGCTGGCCCTCAAGCGCGCCGGCCTGGTCAAGCGCGTGGTCGGCTACAGCAAGTCGCCGTCCACCACCGAACGCGCCCGCAGCCTGGGCGTGATCGACGTCGAGGCCCCCTCGGCCCTGCTGGCCGTCTCGGGCGCCGACATCGTGCTGATTGCCGTGCCGGTCTCGGCCACCGAAGCCACCTTCAAGGCCATCAAGCACCTGGTCACGCCGCAGATGCTGATCATGGACGTGGGCTCGACCAAACGCGACGTGGTGGACGCTGCGCGCCGCGCCCTGCGCGAACAGGTGGGTTCCTTCGTGCCGGCCCACCCCATTGCCGGCAAGGAAGTGGCCGGTGTGGAACACGCCGACCCCGACCTCTATTCGGGCAAGCAGATCATCCTCACCCCCCTCGATCGCACCCATGCGACCCAGGTCCAGCAGGCCATCGACGTCTGGTCCGCGCTGGGCTGCAGCGTGCTCAAGATGACACCGGAGTCGCACGACGCGGCCTTTGCGGCGGTGAGCCACCTGCCCCACCTGATCGCCTTCGCGCTGATGAACTCCGTCACCGGCCAGGGCCAGGGCAAGGACTTCCTCTCGCTGGCCGGCCCCGGTTTCCGCGACTTCACCCGCATCGCCGCCAGTGACCCGCACATCTGGCGCGACATCATGATCTCCAACCGGGAAGAGCTGCTCACCCAGTCCAAGCTTTTCCAGCGCAACCTGCAGGCGCTGGAACTCATGATCTCCAATGGCAACGCCGACGCGCTCGAAGAGCTGATCGGACAGGCCAGCCAGGCCCGCGCCCAGTGGAGCATGAACAAGAACCGCCGGTAGTCCCGAACCGATGTTTTCCACCGCGTTTCTCGACCTGCCGCCGCTGGCTGGCGCGCATGGCCGGGTGGTCCTGCCCGGCTCCAAGAGCATATCCAACCGCGTGCTGCTGCTCTCGGCCCTGTGCCGCGGCCGCACCACCTTGCACGACCTGCTGGACTCCGACGACACGCGTGTCATGCTGACCGCGCTGCGCCAGCTCGGCTGCGGCGTGCAGCAGGAGGGCTCCACCGTCGTGATCGACGGCATCGCCGGCCAGTTGCCCGCGACCCCGATCAAGTTCTTCATGGGCAACGCCGGCACCGCCATGCGCCCGCTGACCGCGGCGCTGGCCATTGCCGGTGGCGACTTCGAGCTCTCGGGCGTGCCGCGCATGCACGAGCGCCCCATCGGCGATCTGGTCGATGCCCTGCGTCCGCTGGGCTGCACCATCGATTACCTCGGCAAGGAAGGTTATCCGCCGCTGCGCGTGGGCAGACCGAACCTGCAGCTCGACGCCCCGATCCAGGTGCGCGGCGACGTCTCCAGCCAGTTCCTCACCGCCCTGCTGATGGCCCTGCCCCTGGTCGCGAAGGATCGCGATATCACCATACAGGTGACGGGCGAATTGATCAGCAAACCCTACATCGAGATCACGCTCAACCTGCTGGCGCGCTATGGCATCACCGTCCAGCGCGACGGCTGGCAACGTTTCACCATACCCGCCGGCAGCCGCTACCAGTCGCCTGGCGTGCTGCACGTGGAGGCCGACGCCTCCTCGGCCAGTTATTTCATCGCCCTGGGTGCCATCGCCGCCGACGCGGCCACACCCGTGCGCATCGAGGGTGTGGGTGAGAGCTCCATCCAGGGCGACATCCGCTTCGTGGACGCCGCCCGCCAGATGGGCGCGCACGTCGAGGGCGGGCCGAACTGGCTCGAAATTTCCAGGGGCAGCTGGCCGCTCAAGGCGATCGACCTCGACTGCAACCACATCCCCGACGCCGCCATGACCCTGGCCGTGATGGCGCTGTATGCCGACGGCCCGAGCACCCTGCGCAACATCGCCAGCTGGCGCGTCAAGGAGACCGACCGCATCGCCGCCATGGCCACCGAACTGCGCAAGCTGGGCGCCACAGTGGAGGAAGGTGCGGATTACATCCGCGTGACGCCCCTGGTGAGATCCGGATGGAAATCCGCCTCTATCCACACTTACGACGACCACCGCGTCGCCATGTGCTTCTCGCTGGCCGCCTTCAACCCGGCCGGCCTGCCGGTGCGCATCCTGGACCCCCAATGCGTGGCCAAGACCTTCCCGGACTACTTCGAAGCCCTGTTCTCGGTCACCACGCCGGTGAGCGGCACCGTCCCCGTGCTGTGTGTTGATGGGCCGACCGCCTCGGGCAAGGGCACCCTGGCCGCACGCCTGGCCGTGCGCCTGGGCTACCACCTGCTGGATTCCGGCGCCCTCTACCGCGTCACCGCCCTGGCCGCCCAACGCGCCGGGCTGGCCCTGGAGCCGGCCAACGAGGCGGCCATCGCCGCCCTGGCCCGCCAGCTGCCGGTGCGTTTCGAAGGTGAGCGCGTGCTGCTGGACGGCGACGACGTCAGCCAGGCCATTCGCAGTGAAGAAGGGGGTATGAACGCCTCCAAAGTCTCGGCCCTGCCGGCCGTGCGCACGGCCCTGGTGGCACTGCAACACAGCTTTACCCGCCTGCCCGGCCTGGTAGCCGATGGGCGCGACATGGGCACAGTGATCTTCCCGGACGCCCCCTTGAAGGTGTTTTTGACCGCCAGTGCCGCAAAAAGAGCGGAAAGACGCCATAAGCAGTTGATTTCAAAGGGGATTTCGACTACACTTGAAACCCTTCGCGCCGATCTGGAAGCGCGTGATGCGCGGGACATGTCCCGCAGCGTCGCGCCTCTCAAGCCGGCGCAGGATGCCCGCCTGCTGGACAACTCGGATCTGACGATAGAAGAATCGGTGGATCTCGTGCTGGACTGGTGGTCGGACAAGCAGCCGTTCGGGCCCTCGACACACTGAGGTCCGGCTGGCTGGACAGGCCCACCCGGCTCCCCTCGCGCAGCAAGCGCCCCGGCCGTGTGGATCAGCAACTTAACCCGCGGAACACCCGCACACAACGCCGTCGAAAGCTCCCCCCAGTCGCAATGGTGCGGCTGTCACGCCATGGCCTGAAGGCCGTGGACGCCCAGATGGTCTAGGAACTTACATGTCTGAATCTTTTGCCGCCCTGTTTGAAGAATCCCTGACACGCACCGAAATGCGTCCGGGTGAAGTGATCACCGCCGAAGTCGTGCGCATCGAGCACAGCTTCGTCGTGGTCAACGCCGGCCTCAAGTCCGAGGCCTATGTCCCGATCGAGGAATTCAAGAACGACCAGGGCGTGCTCGAAGTGCAGGTGGGCGACTTCGTGTCGGTGGCCATCGGCTCCATCGAAAACGGCTACGGCGACACCATCCTGTCGCGCGACACCGCCAAGCGTCTGGCTTCCTGGATGAGCCTGGAAAAGGCCCTGGAAACCGGCGAATTCGTCACCGGCACCACCAGTGGCAAG